>NZ_BAABIB010000140.1:0-3742 GCF_039542405.1 Amycolatopsis dongchuanensis | reverse complement strand
GGTGCGGGCGGCAGCTGCGCTCGGCCATCCCGGCGGCGCCTTCGCGCCGGTAGCGGTCGGCCCACTTGGCCGCGGTTTTCGCGGCGACCATGAACATCTTCGCCGCTGCGGTGCAGGTCCAGCCCTGTTCGACAATCAGCTGGGCAAGTCGGAGCCGGGTGCGTGGGGTCAGGGTGGCGTTAGGGTGGGACACGAAGGCCTCCAGTCGGTGAAGCGGTTCCTCGACAGCTCCACTTCACATCCGGAGGCCTTCACCTGTCTGCACGACAGGCCGTCACCAGTCACCCCAACCCGGGACAACGTCCCTGCACATCACACCTAGGACACGCTCAGGCCGCTGACCGGCGCCCGGCGGGGCGGCGCCGGAGAGCGGTCTCGAGCAACGCCGGGGGCCGGTACTCCTGGTCGAGCGCGGTGACGTCGGTGCCAGGCGGGACGATCTCGTCGATCCGGTCCATCACCTCGTCGGACAGTTCGACGTCGGCCCCGGCCAGGAGGTCGTCGAGGTGCGCCATGGTGCGCGGGCCGAGGAGCGCGGCGGTGACGCCCGGGTGGGCGATCGCGAACGCCATCGCCAGGTGGGTCATGGGCAGGCCCGCCTCCCGCGCGAGCGGGACGAGTCGTTCGACGACGTCGATCCGGCGTTCGTCGGAGAGGTGACGGGAGAACCCGGCGCGCTTGAGGTCGTTGCCACCGCCCTTGCGCACCCGGCCGGTCAGCATGCCCTGGGCGAAGGGGCCCCACACCAGGACGCCCATGCCGTACTCCTGCGCGAGCGGCAGGACCTCCCGTTCGATGCCGCGGTTCAGGACCGAGTACGGCGGTTGCTCGGTGCGGAACCGCTGCAGCCCGGCGCGTTCGGCGGCCCACTGGGCCTGGACGATCAGGGACGCGGGCGTCGTCGAGGAACCGATCGCGCGCACCTTGCCCGCCCTGACGAGGTCGGTCAGCACGGACAGGGTCTCCTCCAGGTCGGTGTCCGGGTCGGGGCGCTGGAGCTGGTAGATGTCGATGTGGTCGGTGCCGAGCCTGCGCAGCGAGTTCTCGACGGCGGTGGTGATCCAGCGGCGCGAGCCGCCCTGCCGGTTGGGCCCGGCGCCCATCGGCATGCCGACCTTGGTGGCCAGTACCACCTCGTCGCGGCGGTCCTTCAGCGCCTTTCCGACGATGTCCTCGGAGTCGCCGTAGCGGTCGGCGGTGTCGATGAGGTTGATCCCGGCGTCGATCGCCTTGTGGATGATCCGGATCGACTCGTCCGGTTCGTTGCCCATCTGGCTCGCGAACATCAACGTGCCGAGCCCGTAGGGGCTGACCTCGATCCCGGTCCGCCCGAGCTTGCGGTACTCCATCGACGTGCTCCTCCGATGCGGCGGGCGGATCCCGCCGGTCCGCACCCACCTTCCGCGAGCCCCCGGGGAACCAGCCAGTACCCGCCGCAACCGGTGGATCCGGAGTACCACGACGGGCCGCGGTCGACCGCCGATACTGGGCAGATGACCGGAACCACGGATCTCGGCAGGGCCTTGCACGCTTGGCGGGACCGCACGAAGCCGGCCGAGGTCGGCCTGCCGGACGGCGGGCACCGGCGTGCGCCAGGGCTGCGGCGTGAGGAGCTCGCCCAGCTCGCCGGCCTGTCCGTCGACTACATCGTGCGGCTCGAGCAGGGCAGGTCGACCAAGCCGTCGCCCCAGGTGCTGTCCACGCTGGCCCGCGCGTTGCGGCTGACGACGGCCGAGCGTGAGCACCTGTTCGTGCTCGCCGGTCAGGCGGTGCCCGGCCCCGGGCACGTGTCCGACCACGTGCCCGCGGGCGTCCAGCGCCTGCTGGACCGGCTGACGAGCACACCGCTGAGCGTGTACGACGCCGCGTGGAACCTCATCACGTGGAACCCGCTGTGGGCCGCGCTGTTCGGAAACCCGCCCACACCACACGACTTCCGGAGCAACGCGGTGTGGTGGTCCTTCGTCGAACCCCCTGCCGGATACCCCCAGGCGGTGAGCCGCGAGCCGGGACACCGCGCGGCCTTCGTGTCCGACCTGCGAGCGGCGGCGGCCCGCTACCCGAAGGACGCCGGCCTGGCCGCACTGATCGCCGAGCTCCGGACCCGCAGCGACGACTTCGCGGCGCTGTGGGACTCCGGCGTGGTGGGCGTGCACGAGCCCCTGACCAAGACGGTCCGGCACGCCACCATCGGCGAGATCACCCTCGACTGCGACATCCTCGCGGCACTCGGGACCGACCTGCGGATCATGGCTTTCACCGCGGCGGAGGGCAGTGAGACCGCCGAGCGGCTGCGGCTGCTGGAGGTCATCGGCGTCCAGGCGCTGACGGCAGCCGGAACGGACACCTGAAAATGCGTGCTACCGCCGGATGACCTCGGCGATCGCGTCGAGGCCGCGGTCCAGGTCCGCCTCGCTGATCACCAGCGGCGGGGCGATGCGGAGGGTGTTGCCGTGCGTTTCCTTGCACAGCACGCCCTTCGCGGCCAGCGCCTCCGACGCCTCGCGGCCGGACAGCCCGCCGGGCGTCAGGTCGACGCCCGCCCACAGGCCGCGTGCGCGCACCTCCGCCACGCCCTGCCCGATCAGTGCCGTCAGCCGCTCGCGCAGGTGCTCGCCCAGCCGCGTGGAGCGTTCCTGGAACTCGCCCGTCGACAGCAGCCGGATCACCGCCCGGCCGACCGCGCACGCGAGCGGGTTCCCGCCGAACGTCGAGCCGTGCTCGCCCGGCTTCAGCACACCGAGCACGTCCCGCCGCCCGACCACCGCCGACAGCGGCATGATCCCGCCGCCGAGCGCCTTGCCCAGCGTGTACAGGTCCGCGCGCACGCCCTCGTGGTCCAGCGCCAGCAGTTTCCCGGTGCGCGCCAGCCCCGACTGGATCTCGTCGGCGATCAGCAGCACCCCGGCCTCGTCGCACAGCCGCCGCGCCTCCGCGAGGTAGCCGGCGGGCGGTACGACCACACCGGCCTCGCCCTGCACCGGCTCCAGCAGCACGGCCGCCGTGCGCTCGGTGATCGCGTCCCGCAGCGCGGCCGCGTCGCCGTACTTCACCACCACGAACCCCGGCGTGAACGGCCCGAAGTGCGAGCGCGCCGTCTCGTCGGTGGAGAACGACACGATCGTCGTGGTGCGGCCGTGGAAGTTGGACCCGGCGACGACGATTTCCGCCGTGCCGTCCGGAATCCCCTTGACCTCGTAGGCCCACTTCCGCGCGACCTTCAGCGCCGACTCGACGGCCTCCGCGCCCGAGTTCATCGGCAGCACCATGTCCGTGCCGGTCAGCTCGGCCAGCTCGCGGCAGAACAGGCCCAGCTGGTCGTGGTGGAAGGCGCGGGAGGTGAGCGTGACCCGGCCCAGCTGCTCGGCCGCGGCGGCGACCAGCGCCGGGTGCCGGTGGCCGAAGTTCAGCGCCGAGTAGCCCGACAGGAAGTCCAGGTACCGCCTGCCTTCGACGTCGGTGACCCACGCGCCCTCGGCTTCGGCGATGACCACCGGGAGCGGGTGGTAGTTGTGCGTGCTCCAGCGTTCGTCGAGTGCGATGAAGTCGGCCGAGGTCGTCATGCTCACAGGTTAGAGCCGGAAAACGCAATGATCAGGAGCACTTCGTTGCGCAGTTCGGGGTCGTGACGGCCGATCGTTGTGCCGCGGGTGGACTCGCCAACATACCGGCCGGTCTGGAAGAGTGCTGCCTAATGTTTATGTCAAGCAGCGGTAGCCGTGGTGTGTCGGTAGTCGGCCTG
>NZ_BAABIB010000139.1:0-5019 GCF_039542405.1 Amycolatopsis dongchuanensis | reverse complement strand
CTCCACACCGACCACCACCACTTGACATAGAAGCTTCCTGACGGCGTCGCTTCGCGATGGCTGCGCCACCCTTGACCCGCCCGCCCCGCGGTAAAGAGGGCTGGGGACGAAGGGCCGGGGTGGCCTAAGGGCCTTCGGGGCCGCCGTTGGCCGGCCCTGGGGGCCGGCCTCGGCTCGTTGGGGTGAGTGGTGTGGCCAGCCCTGGCGGGCTGGTTCGGGGAGGGCGTTGGCCGCCTGCCGTCAGGCCGTCACCAGGGCGTCTACCGCTGAGTAGAACATCCCCAGACCGTCGTCGCTGGGGCCGGTCAGGGCGTCGATCGCGTGTTCCGGGTGCGGCATCAGGCCGACGACCCTGCCGTTCTTGCTGGTGATGCCCGCGATGTCGTTGCGGGAGCCGTTCGGGTTCTCGCCCACGTAGCGGAACACCACGCGGCCCTCGCCCTCCAGCTCGTCCAGAGTGGACTGGTCCGCGACGTAACCGCCCTCGCCCGACTTCAGCGGCACCAGGATCTCCGCGCCCTTGTCGTACCGCGTGGTCCAGGCGGTGGTGTTGTTCTCCACCCGCAACCACTGGTCGCGGCACACGAAGTGCAGCTTCTTGTTCCGCACGAGCGCGCCCGGCAGCAACCCGGCCTCGCACAGGATCTGGAAACCGTTGCAGATACCCAGAACCGGCATGCCCTTGCCGGCCGCCTCGATGACCGAGTTCATCACCGGCGCGAAGCGGGCGATGGCACCGCAGCGCAGGTAGTCACCGTAGGAAAACCCACCGGGCACGATCACCGCGTCGACGCCGTGCAGGTCCTCGTCCGCGTGCCACAGGGACACGGCCTCGGCATCGGCGTACCGGGCCGCGCGTGCGGCGTCCACGTCGTCCAGGGTGCCGGGGAAGGTGATGACGCCGATCTTCACGAAAGCCTCCGCACGGTCCACTCCTCGATCACCGGGTTGGCGAGGAAGCCCTCGGCGATCTTGGCCAGGGTCTCGTCGTCGACCGAGTCGTCGACCTCCAGCTCGAAATGCTTGCCCTGCCGCACCTCGGTGACCCCCGTGAAGCCCAGGCGCGGCAGCGCACCTGCCACGGCCTGACCTTGCGGGTCCAGGATCTCGGGTTTCGGCATGACGTCGACCACGACTCGGGCCACGGTGGGTGCTCCCATGTCTTCGCAGGTAGGCGGTACTTATCGAGGGTAGCTGAGCCGACCGCCCCCGTGTCGCGCGGCCCGCGCACATCACAGCTTGACCCCGGCCCCGGCTCGTTCCTAGGCTCGTCCGAGATAACGAATCGTGTCCGAAATATCGAACGGCGGTACGGCCCATGCGAGAAACCCGCGAGTTCCTGCGCTCCCTCGGTCTGCCCGGCGAGGACCTCGCCGACCTGCCCACCAGCACGAAGCGCTTCCCCGACGGCGCCCAGTACCGCGTCGAGATCCCCAGCGTCGAAGGGCCGGAAGCGCTGGAGGCCGTGTACGCCGAGGCCGACAAACGCGGCGTCGTGGTGCACCGGGTCTCGCAGGGCAGCGGTGGGATGCTGCTCACCCGCGGTGAGCTGGCCGCGATGGCCGGGTTCGCGCGCGAACGCTCGGTCGAGGTGAGCCTGTTCGCCCGGCCGGTCGCGGGGTGGGACACCGGCGCCGCGTCCGTCGCGAGCGGGGGTGGCGTCTTCGCGGCGCAGGTCAGGGGCACCGAGCAGCTGGTGCACGCGCTGGAGGACATCCGCCGGACCGCCGACGCGGGCATCCGCAGCGTGCTGGTCACCGACCTCGGCGTGCTCACCGTCGCCGAGCGGATGCGGGCCGCCGGGCAGCTGCCCGAGGACTTCGCGTTCAAGGTCAGCGTGCAGATGGGGCTGGCGAATCCGGCGTCCATCCGGCTCGCCGAACAGGCCGGCGCCACGACCTACAACGTGCCGACCGACCTGAGCCTCGCCCAGCTCGCCGCGATACGCGCGGCCGTCGACCTGCCGCTCGACCTCTACGTCGAGGCGCCCGACGACCTCGGCGGGTTCGTCCGGCACTTCGAGATCGCGGAGATCGTGCGCGTCGCCGCCCCGGTGTACCTGAAGTTCGGGCTGCGCAACGCGCCCAACATCTACCCGAGCGGCACGCACCTCACGTCCACCGCCGTCGCGCTGAGCCGGGAACGCGTGCGCCGCGCCGAGATCGGGCTGGAACTGCTCGCCCGCTACGCGCCGGACGCCGTGGGTTCGGCGTTGCCCGCCGAAGGGCTTGCCGTACCGGTGGCGTGACCGAGGCGCGCCGACAGCTCGGCCGCGCCCTGGCGCACCAGCTCCTCCCAGCGCACCCACGCCGCTTCCGAGTGGCGTGAGGTGGGGATGGAGATGCTCATCGCGGCGACCCACTCGCCGTCCGCGTCGACGATGGGCGCGGCCACGCAGCCGGCGTCCGGATTGGACTCGCTGCGCTCGTGGGCCACGCCCTTCGCGCGGACTTCGTCGAGCTGCGCCAGCAGCGCCTGCCGTGAGGTGATGCTGGCTTCGGTGAGCGCGGCGAGCTTGCGGCCCTTGAGCCGGGTGGACAACTCCTCGGCGGGAAGCCCGGCGAGGAGCACCTTCCCGACCGCGGTGCAGTGGGCGGGCAGCCGCCGGCCGACGGCGGAGATCAACCGCACCGGGTGCGTCGAGTCTATTTTGGACACATATACCACGTCGAGCCCGTCGAGGATTCCCACGTGGACCGTTTCCCCGCACTGGGCGGCGACTCGCCGGGCGACCGCGTCGGCTTCGGTCGAGAACTCCAGCCGTTGCCGGTAGCGGGACCCGAGTTCGAGCAGGATCGGCCCGAGCCGGTAGGTGTTGCCGCGCCGGTCGAGGTAGCGGCGACTGACCAAAGTGGTCAGCAGCTCGTGCGTGGTGGAGCGGGGCAGGCCCAGCCGCTCGCCGATCTCACCCGCCGTCAGCTCGGCGCGCGGGCCGAGGAACAGTTCGAGGACGTCGGCCGCCCTGGACACGGCCGGGACGAGGCGGGGCATGGCGTCACCATACCCCGCCGTCCGAAATACCGGACGTCGTTACGCGACGACCTGCACCTCGTCGCCCGTGTGCAGCGCGTTGTAGAAGGCGACCGCGTCCTGGTGGGACAGGTGGACGCAGCCGTGCGACTTCTGCCGCAGGCTGCCCTCGTGGAAGGCCACGCCGGTGGTCGTGAAGAACACCGAATAGGGCATCGGACCGTTGTACTGCCTGCTGTAGTGGTCGATGTCCTTGTACTGCACGTGGAACTTCCCCTTGGGCGTCGGGTAGCTCGGCAGGCCGGGCGCCATCGGCACCGGGCCACGCGTCACGTTCCCGCCGTCCTGCAGCCAGGCCTTCCCCGTGCTCAGCTGCACGCAGGCCTTCGCCTGCGGTTCACACGGCGTCGCAGCCGCGTTCGCGGCCGGTGCGGCAAACCCCAGCGCACCGATCGCCGCGACCATTCCCGTCACAGTTCCGGTTATCTTTCGCAAGGTAGCCATACAACTGGTTACCCAGCACGCCTCCGGCCATGCAGCACCGTCACGAGTTTTGCGACGAGCCTGTCGGTCTTCTCCGTCCGCGCGAACGTGGTGAGCTGCACCGGGCTGGGGAACAGTTGGCGCGCAACGGCTTTCGGCCGCGCGAACTCCCGCAGCCCCTCCGGCCCGTGTATCCGCCCGAACCCGGAGTCGCCGACGCCGCCGAACGGCAGCGAACCGATACCGGCGAACGAGAACGGGGCGTTGACCGACGTCATCCCCGCCTTGAGCCGCGCCGCGATGCGGGTGCCGTTGCGCTTGGAGAACACCGTCGAGCCCAGGCCGTACCGCGTGGCGTTCGCCTTCTCGACCGCCTCGTCGATGGTCCGGACCTTCGCGACGGTCATCGTCGGGCCGAAGGTTTCCTCCGTGACCGCCTGGGAATCCTCGGGAACGTCGACGAGCACCGTGGGCTGCACGTACCGTTCGCCCACCTCGCCGCCGGTCAGCGCCCTGCCCCCGCGGGCGAGTGCGTCGGCGATGTGCCGTCGGATCACGTCCAGCTGCGCGGGCATCGTGATGGGCCCGTACTGCCTGCCCGGCTCGACCTTCCGCGTGAGCTCGACCACCTTGTCGACGAACGGCTGGTAAACGCTTTCCTGGACGTACACGCGCTCGACGCCGATGCAGGTCTGGCCGGAGTTCGAGAACGCGCCCCACACCGCCGCTTCCGCCGCGGCGTCGAGGTTCGCGTCGCTGTCCACGATGAGCACGTCCTTACCACCGGCCTCGATCACTACGGGTGTCAGCGTTTCCGCCGCCGCGGCCATGATCTTCTTGCCGGTGGCGGTCGAACCGGTGAAGGCGATCTTGTCCACCCCCGCCGAGACCAGCGCCGCCCCGGTCGCGCCGAAACCCGTCACCAGCTGGAAGACCGGCCGTTCCGGCACCACCTCGGCGAACGTGTCGACGAGCCACTTCCCCACGCCGGGCGTGTACTCGCTCGGTTTGAACACCACCGCGTTGCCCGCGGCGAGCGCGTAGGTGATGGATCCCAGCGGGGTGTAGACCGGGTAGTTCCACGGCCCGATCACGCCGACGACGCCGAGCGGCACGTACTCGACGGACGCGGTGTGGTTGCTGAGCAGGAGCCCGGCGGACCGGCGTTTGCGGCCCAGCACCTTCGGCGCGTGCCGGGCGGCCCACGCGATGTGCTCGATCGCCAGCACCACCTCGAGCTGGGCGTCACCGTGGGGTTTGCCCGTTTCCCGCTGCACGACGGCACACAGCTCGTCCATCCGCTGCGCGACGAGGGCCGCCCAGCGCCGCAGCCGGTCGCCGCGCCCCGCGAACCCCAGCGACGCCCACCACTCCGCCGCCGCGCGCGCCTGCTCGACGCTCGCCTTGACCTGGTCAGGCGTGTGCACCGGGTACGTGCCCACGACCTCGTCCGTGGCCGGGTCGAGCGAGTCGAAGGTCTCCTGAGCCACTTCCGGCTTCGTCGCCGTCATGCCGCCCTACCTTTCAGGGATGTCCGCGGTCCGCGAGGATCGGCGGATGCAGGTG
>NZ_BAABIB010000138.1:0-872 GCF_039542405.1 Amycolatopsis dongchuanensis | reverse complement strand
CTGCAGCATCATCTGCTGGCGCCGACTCAAGAAACACTCAATCTGTTAGGACCTCTTAGTAGCAGATGTTGCAGAGAGTGATTGGGCTGTTCGGCAGGGTTTGGGCAACAAAGAAGGCACAGTGGGTACGCGCGACGGATCGCGCCTCCACGTGGCTGGCCTGAGGTGTGTCCGCGCCTCGGTCAAGCTGTTTCGTCACATGAAACAGCTTGTCCAACTCTCTGTCAACGCGGGAGATCGTGGACCGACGAAAGGATGCTCATCCGAGATTTGACGTCGTGCAGGGACGCAGGCCTGAGGCCCCCTGACCGCTCCGCCAGTGTCGCTCAGAGATGTCAGGGGCGTGCCCTGGTAAAGCTTGTCAGCCGTGAGTTGACTCGGTTGCCGCGGACTGACTTGAGAGGGTGGAAGGGGCCGCAAATGGAGCCGCTAGTCCAAGTTGTCGCCTACCGAGCCGCACGGCCGTGGAGACGGACCGTCCGAGCGGACCAGGCTCGGCCGCCTCTCTCGGCGTCGTTCTGTGTCTGCCTGGAACGGCGTTCTCGTAGTGATCTGCTGCTCGAGTCGGTACCATCAGGCTCGGGCCGCTGCTCAACCGGACGGTAGCCGAGCGCGCTTTCCGCTGCGCCTGTTTGCGCAGGTCTTTGGTGGGTCTCACGGCCGCTCGATCCAGCCTGACGATCGCCGTGGGTGCTAGCACCGTTCTGCTTCGGGCAGCATCGCCCGTCAATCCCTGGTGAACGGTCGATCTCGATCTCGGCAAGAACACCGTAGTGGTTACTGACCGGCGGTTCCGGTCAGAACGACCTAGGTCATGTCTGACAATGTTGTGGTCCAGGTGATGACGGCGTGCAGGAGGATGGCTGCTCGGT
>NZ_BAABIB010000137.1:0-130761 GCF_039542405.1 Amycolatopsis dongchuanensis | reverse complement strand
ACCCGTCCCCTCACCTCAGGCCCTCACCCACGTCACCAACGTCACGACCCGCAACATCTAGGCCTGACCCTCGCCCGACCACCACCCCTCGCGGACACGCTTCGCGTGGCAGCTACACCAGCCAAGTTCCCAAGACGGCGAGCGCGTAGAGCGCCGCAGCCGCCTGGACCACCCGCGTCCTGCGCCGCTCGGACCAGGTGGTGAAGCGCAGCAGCCAGGCCAGCGCCGGGAGGACGAGGATCGCGTGCATGGCCACCGCGTGCACCGGTTTCAGCCCGCCCGCCGTGGTGTATGCGAGCTGTGGATCGCCGCTGCGGGAGAGCCGGACGCCGTCGGCGATCATGAGCGCGCCGACCGCGAGCGACGCGACCAGCACGACGAGGCCGAACCGCAGGGCCAGCAGCATGCTCGGGGCGAGTCCACTCGTTGTACGCAGCGCGGCGACGGTGAACCCGCCGACGGTCAGGATGATCACCGCCCCACCGAGCGCGAGCGTCATCGAGACGACCGTGTCGAAGCCGGTCTCGAAGTTGAAGTGTGACGGCACCCCGCGCCAGACCTGCAACGTCACGAGTGCGACCTCGACGACGCTCACCGCCGTGAACGCGCCCAGCAGGAACGTGCGCGTCCGGTCGGGCAGGCGCAGGAAGGACGTCGCCCAGGCGAGCGTGGCCAGCGTGAGCCCGAAGGACAGCCCGAACGTCATGGCCTTGCGGTAGGACAGCGGTCCCTCCCACGTCGCGCCCGAGGCGAGCAGCACCCCCAGGTGGACCAGACCACTGAGCAGCAGCACGGCGGCCACCGCATACGCGGTGCGTTCGACGGGGCGGGCGCGCGCCGTGGCGAGTTCCCGTTTGACAGCTGGGATCGTCATGCCGTTGATGCTGGGCGTTTTCCGGCTCGCTGACGTCACCCTACGAACGGCTCTGCCGCGTACGTTCCCCGCCGTATTACCTTCCGGTCAGACGTGAATCATTTTCCGATAAGGCAGGTCGGCCAGGGTTTTCCCGACGGAAGGAGACCTGATGAGGTTGGTCCGAGTACTGGGAACCCTGCTGGCCGCGGTGCTGGTCGCCGCCCCGCAGGCGCACGCCGCCGACACCGGCGCGCTCAAGCTGTCGCAGGCGACGACAGTCGGTGTGCACAACACGTATGACAAGGCCGCGTACAGCTACCTCGCGCAGGGGCTCGACGCCGGCGGCTCGCTGGTCGAACTGGACGTCTGGGACAACATCCTCACCAAGACCTGGCAGGTCAGCCACTCCAACCCGCTGGGCAACGACAACAACTGCGTGCCGACGTCGAACCTGTACGGCGGCAGCCAGAACCAGTCGTTCGGCACCTGCCTCGCCGACATCCGGACCTGGCTCGCGGCGCATCCCGGGGCGGGCCCGATCATCGTCAAGGTGGAGCTGAAGCTCGGCTTCGACGACCGGGACGGCATGGGACCGGACGAGTTCGACGCCTACGTGAAGGCCAACGCGGGCAACGCCTTGTTCAAGCCGGCCGACCTCATCGGCTCGTACTCCACTTTGGACGAAGCTGCCCGGGCGAACGCGTGGCCCAGCCGCAGTGCGCTGGCCGGGAAGATGATCCTCGAGGTCATCCCCGGCACGGTCGAGCAGTCCAACCCGACGGACACGCTGCACACCGACGTCGAGTACGCCACCTACCTGAAGAACCTCAAGGCCGCGGGTAACCTCGGCAACGCGACCGCGTTCGCGAGCGTCCTCGGCGCGAAGTCCGGTGACCCGCGCACCCAGTACGCCGACACGTCGATCCGGCCGTGGTTCGTGTTCTTCGACGGGGACGCGAGCACGTACGTCGACGGCGGTATCGACACGTCGTGGTACGACACCAACCACTACTTCCTGATCATGACGGACGCGCACAACGTGTCTCCGGCGATCTCGTCCACCACACCCAGCGTGCAGGAGGCGACCGACCGCGTGACCCAGCTCGCGGCCCGGCACGCCAGCCTCGTCAGCTCCGACTGGCGGACGCTGACGAGCGTGCTGCCGATGGTGCTGCCACGCGGCTGACCCGGGCGGCCGGAGCGGTCACAGGCGGACGAGCATCTTGCCCGTGTTCGCTCCGGCCAGCATGTCCAGGAACGCCTGCGGGGCGTTGCGGATGCCCTCGACCACCGTCTCCTGGTGCTTGAGCTGCCCGCTGCGCACCAGCGGCGCGACCTCCGCGAGGAAGCGTTCACGCAGGTGGAAGTGGTCGCCGACGAGGAAACCGCGGATGGTGAGCCGTTTGCCGACGACCTTCGTCAGGTTGCGGGGTGCCGCGGGCGGCTCGGTGGCGTTGTAGGTCGAGATCATCCCGCAGACGGCGAAGCGGGCGTGGAGGTTGGCCGCCTCGATCGCGGCTTCGAGGTGGTCGCCGCCGACGTTGTCGAAGTACACGTCGATGCCGTCGGCAGCGGCCTGCGCGAGCTGCTCGGTCACGGGCGCGTTCTTGTAGTTGAACGCCACGTCGAAGCCGAGGTCCTCGCGCAGGTGGCGGACCTTGTCGTCCGAGCCGGCGCTGCCGATGACGCGGCCCGCGCCCTTGAGCTTCGCCAGCTGCCCGACGACGGAGCCGACCGCCCCGGCCGCGCCGGACACGAAGACCGTGTCGCCTTCCTTCATCTGGGCGACGTCAAGCAGTCCGGCATACGCGGTCAGGCCGGTCATGCCGAGAACCCCGAGGTACGTGCTCAGCGGTGCGGCTTCCGGATCGACCCTCGCGGCGTGCGCGGCTTCGACGACGGCGTGCGTGCGCCAGCCGAGCCCGTGCAGGACGACGTCACCGCGCGCGAATCCGTCCACTGTGGACTCCAGCACCTCGCCGACCGCGCCTCCGTGCATGACCTTGCCGACCTCGTACGGCTCGGCGTAGGACTTGGCGGCGCTCATCCGCCCGCGCATGTACGGGTCGACGCTGATCTCCAGGTTGCGGACGAGCAGCTGGCCCGGCCCGGGGCGCGGGACCTCGGTGTCGACGATGGTGAAGTTGTCCAGCGTCGGCCACCCCTCGGGGCGGGACGCCAGCCGGACCTCGGTCGCGGTGGTCGGACTGCTCACCGTGGAACTCCCTCCGTCACTGCTTCGTCGGGGCTACCCACACTCGCCCCGCCCGCACCCCGGCTGCCCCGTTCGGGGGTTCGGGCGGCTGCCCGAGGGGCAGGTCACCGGGCCGCTCCAGTTTGGAGCCGCCTTCCCGGCCAGGGCCTCGGGCGGTGGGCGGGATTCCGCCAGCCGACTGGCGGCCGCCTTCGCCGCATTGTTGCGAGCACGCCCGCCCACCAGTCACCGCATCTCGGCTATCCGGCGTCGATCACACCGCAGCCACCTCGGCCGAGCCGGCGACCCGGCCTCGGGCGGAGGCTCAGGCCAGGGCGGCGAGCTTCCCCAGCACCCCGTCGTAGATCCGCTTCAGACCTGCGGGCGCGAAGGTCTTCTCGAAGAAGCCACCGATGCCGCCCGCGCCCTGCCACGTCGTCTCGATGCGCACGACGCTGCGGCCGGCACCGGCCTCCCGCACCGTCCACGTGGTGACCATGCTGGAGTTGGCGTCCGTCTCGACGAGCTTGCCCGGCTCCGGCTCGGTCACGGTCGCCGCCACGTCACGCACCCGCTTCGACGTGGCCTGCAGCTTCCACCTCGCCTTCGTGCCCGCGCCCTGACCGCCCTCGGTGACCTCGTAGTCCCGGTACTGCTCGGTCAGGATCTGGGGCCGCGTACCGGCGTAGTCGGCGACGAGCTCACGCACCTTGTCCACCGGTGCGTCGATCGTGCGTTCCGCGGTGGCCGTGACCTGCGCCATGTTCACTCCCGAAGTCCGTCGTGGTGTTCGACCGCGACTCTAGTGATCAGGCCAGCCCCTGCTTGGCGAGCCAGTCCTTCGCCACGTCCTGCACCGTGTCCCCGTCGGCGTCGACCTGCTTGTTCAGGTCACGCAGCTCGGCCGTGGTCAGCTTCGCGCTCACCGCGTTGACCGCCGCCGCGAAGTCGGCACCCCGCTCGTCGAGCACCTTCTTGTTCACCGCGGGCACGATGTTCTCCGTCGCCACGATGCTCAGGTCGTCCTGCAGCACGGTGTACGCCGGGTCCGCGGTCGGCGGGCTCACCGAGTCGACCGGGATCACCGTGACCGCGCCGGACTTCAGCTGCTCCAGCCGGGGACCGGCCTCCTGGATGCTCTGGAACGTGACGTTCAGCTTGTACGTGTCACGGAAGCCGATGAAGCAGTTCGCCCGCGTGCCGCACTCCGGCGGGCCGCCGAGCACGACCTTGTCCAGCTTCTTCAGGTCGCTGATCTTCGTCAGCCCCTGCTGCTTGGCCAGGTCGGACTTGACGATGTAGGTGTTCTTGTTCTCGGCCGGCGCGTAGTTCAGCAGCCCGACGCCGGACGGCGCGAACAACTCGGCGAGCTTCGCGTGCTCCGAGTCGGCGTCCTTCGGGGCCTGCTCGTTGAACCCGCTGCTGATCGCGGCACCCTGGTACTCGGGGATGAACTGCAGCTCGCCCGACTTCAGCGACGGGTACACCAGCTCACGCGAGCCGATGTTGAACTTCCTGGTCACCGGGTAGCCCTTGGCCTCCAGCGCCTGCGAGTACAGCTCGGCGAGTATCTGGCTGTCGGTGAAGTTGAACGACGCCACCACGATCGGGCTTCCGCCCTTGCTCGGCGCGGCGGACTGGTCGCTGCCCCCGCCACAGGCCGCCAGCCCGAGCACGGCGGCGGCCAGCACCACCCCGGCCCGCAGACCCCTTGTCCAGCGCATCCTCTGCTCCACCCTCCGGTCGATCGGTCGGTCAAGACCCTAGCGGCGCCCACCGACAGAAACCACATGATGGGAAATCGCTCCCCTTGACCACCTATGCTCGCCGAGTGGACCGAATCGTGCTGGCCGAGTCCGACCGGCCGCTGTTCGAGTGGCGGTGGGTGGACCGCAACGCCGATGCGATCCTGCAACGCCTCGGTGAGCACTTGGCGCTGACCGCGACGGCGCTCGCGGCCGGGCTGGTCGTGTCGATCGGGCTGGCGGTGCTGTCCCTGCGCTGGCGCTGGTTCTACCCCGTTGCGCTGTCCACAGCGGGCGCGCTGTACGTCGTGCCGAGCCTGGGCGCGTTCGCGCTGCTCGTGCCGTTCTTCGGGCTGTCGTTCACGACCGCGGTGATCCCGCTGGCCACCTACACGCTGCTGATCCTGCTGCGCAACATCGTGACCGGCATCCAGCAGGTGCCCAACGACGTGCGCGAGGCGGCCGTCGGGATGGGGTACACGCGGGCGAAGCTGCTGGTCCGCGTCGAGCTGCCGCTCGCGCTGCCGGTGGTGATCGCCGGGCTGCGGGTCGCGGCGGTGACGACGATCGGGCTCGTCACGGTCACCTCGATGCTGGGCATGGGCGGGCTGGGGTTCTTCATCAGGGCGGGCATCCAGACCACGACGCCCAACCCGACGGCGATCATCGTCGGCATCGGGCTGTCGATCGTGCTGGCCGTCGTGGTCGACTTCCTGCTCTGGCTGTCCGAACGGGCGCTGGCCCCGTGGGCGCGGAAGGGGCGGGCGTGAGCATCTTCTCCGAGGCCTGGGACTGGCTGGGCCAGCCGAACCGGTGGAGCTGGACCGACCCGGCCGGTATCCCGTACCGGACGGTCGAGCACCTGAGCTTTTCGGCGCTGTCACTGGTGGTCGCGGCCGCGCTGACGGTGCCACCCGCGCTGTGGCTCGCGCACTCCCGCCGCGGCGCGTTCCTGTCGAGCACCGTGGTCAACCTGGGGCGCGCGATTCCCAGCTTCGGGTTGATCATCCTGTTCTGGTTCCTCGCCAGCCGTTGGGAGCTGAACACCGACTTCTGGCCACTGCTCGTCGCGCTCGTCGCGCTCGCGCTGCCGCCGTTGTTCACCAACACCTACGCGGGCGTCGTCTCGGTCGACGCCGACGCGGTCGACGCGGCGCGCGGCACCGGGTACACCGAGGCGCAGATCATGTTCCGGATCGAGCTGCCGCTGGCGCTGCCCGTGATCCTCGCGGGTGCGCGCGTGGCGTTCCTGCAGCTCGTCGCCACGGTGGCGATCGGCGCGATCGTGAACGACGGCGGCGGGCTCGGGCGCTACATCGTCGACGGGTTCGCCCAGGGCCGCGCGGGTTACGGCGAGATCCTCGCGGGCGGGGTCGCGGTCATCGTGCTCGCGCTCCTGTGCGAGGGCCTGTTCGCGCTGGTCATCCGCTGGGCGGTGCCCAGGGGCCTGGCGCTGCGGAACGCAAGGCAGCCACAAGTGCTGTGAGCTCCGGGCCGAGCGAACGGTCCTCGGCGACGGGCGGCACCCGTTCGGCGAGC
The DNA here is from genome assembly GCF_039542405.1 of Amycolatopsis dongchuanensis. NCBI lineage: Bacteria > Bacillati > Actinomycetota > Actinomycetes > Pseudonocardiales > Pseudonocardiaceae > Amycolatopsis > Amycolatopsis dongchuanensis. Next base: position 124,427 of record NZ_BAABIB010000137.1, on the reverse strand, counting down.
CACTCCCGCTGAGTTGTGAGCGCGGGCGCCCCGGGTTCGCCACGCAGGACATGGGCCTGGTGCGCGGTGATCAGCTCGCAGGCGGTGATGACGAGCAGGTGCTCCAGTGCGGCGCGGAGCTGCTCCCCCGCCTGCAGGGCGAACACCTGCACGTCCTCCTGTCCCGATGACGTGTCGAGGGCCCCGATCGAGGCTGGGCCGGCGAGACGGCGCAGTGCATGCAGCTCGCCCACAGCCCGTTTGTGCAGCGGCGCCAGCCCTGCGTGCGGTCCGGGATCGGGCGTGAGCTGCGGGGGTAGTCCGCTGAAGCGCTCGTCCAGGAGGCGGTGCACGCGTTGCACGCTGATCTCGCCGACGTGCACCAGCGCGGCGGTCGCAGCGTCGATCCGCAGCCCGAGCTCGGCGGCGTGGAACCCCGTCGTCGAGACGAACTCGCCGTCGACGAAGGCCGGGGAGTCCGTCGGCGTGGCGAGGCGTCGTTCGGCGGCCGCAAGGAGTTCATCGGCGGTATGCAGGCTGTATGCAATCGCTGGCGGCCCCACCCGGACGGAGACCGGGGCCTGCACGACGTCCCGCCGGGTGCCGCCTTCCGTGAGTGTGGTGATGCGACGGAGGACGGCGGCGAGAACCGGGTCGGGCCCGGCGAGTTCCGGTCGGTAGATCCCGCGTGGTGCGCCGAGCGCGTCCACGGTGAGGGCCAGCGCCAGCGTCTGGAGTTCGAGGATCCGCTCGGCGGCGGCCGCGCGGAGGATCGCGTGCGCGGTGGCGATCGGGCTGCCCTGGATGAGGGTCGCACCTTCCTTCGGGCCCGGCCGATACGGCTCGGCGCCCCGCGCCGCGAGCGCGTCGGCGGCGGATTGCCCATCGAGCATCGTGCCGAGGCCGAGGAAGGTCTGGAACGCGTGGGACAGCGGGATGATCTCGCCCGCTGCGCCGTTGCCGGTTGCGGGGACGGCGGGCACGAACCCGTCATCGAGACGCGCGACGAGGAACCGCACGGCCTCCGCGCTCGCACCGGCCTCCGGGGCGAGCAGGTCACGCAGCCGCACGGCGAACAGCGCACGCACGTCCTCGGCGGGCAGCCAGGGCGGCCCGCCGACGGCCCGACCCACGAGCAGGCGCGCTTGGTGGGCAGCCTGTTCCTCGGCCGTGAGCCTCCGGCCGGCAAGCCTGCCCATGCCTGTATTCACACCGTATACAGGTTGTACACCGGTTGTGAGCGCGTTGAGTACAGCCTCACGCTGTATGGAGACCGTATACAGGAGGTCGTCGGTGAGCTGGACGCGCTCTCCGGCGGCGATGCGGCGGATCGCCGACGCGTCGAGGTCGGCTGGAGCGCGGACGACGACGGTCACGCGACGGGCTTGGCGAGGTCCTCGATGACTTCGGCGCCGGGCAGGGACGCGAGCAGCTCGCCCGTGACGAGGAGCTTGCCGCCGCGGATGCCGCTGCCGATGACGAGTTCCGGCGAGTCGGCGACGGCCTTGTCGATCAGGATGGGCCAGCCGGCGGGCAGCCCGACCGGGGTGATGCCGCCGTAGGCCATGTCGGTCAGCTCGACCGCCTCGTCCATCGGCGCGAAGGAGGCTTTGCGGACGTCCAGCCGACGCTTGATCACGCCGTTCACGTCGGCGCGGGTGGTGGCGAGGACGAGCGCGGCGGCGTACCGGACCTCGCCGGCGCGCTTGCCCGCGACGATCACGCAGTTCGCCGAGGCGGACATCGGTGAGGAGTACGCCTCGCAGAACGCGGCGGTGTCCGCCAGGTCCGGGTCGATCTCGACGACGCCGACGTCGTGGCCGTCCAGTGTGGCCAGCGCCTTGGCGACGGGCTCGGCGAGCAGGTCGGTGCGCTGCTCGGCCGGTTCGACGGTCAGGGTGCCCGAGATGGTCCAGTTCCTCATGGCACGAGATTAGGACGCGCCGGGGAGCGGCGGCCGGTGGCTACCAGTTCTTGCCGCCGCGCTGGACCTCGATGAGCTTGGGGCGCACGTCCACGAGGTAGACGAGGACGGCGACGATCCCGGCCAGCCAGAACAGCGTGCCCGCGCCGCCGAAGGTGAACAGCCCCATGGCGACGGTGCCCGCGCCGGTGATCGCCAGCCAGATGGGCTTGGTCTTGCGGTCGGCGGCCGTGAAGGCGTCCGCACGCTGCAGGAGCGCGTGGAAGAACGCGCCGAGGCCCGCCAGGGTCCCGGCCCAGCTGATGACCAGCATGATCCATTGCGCTATGGGCGGCACGGTTTCAGCCTACGTCCCTTCACCCCTGCCTGACGTCCCTGCTGTGACCAGAATGCCACGAACGCCCCGTTCAGCACACGGGGCGCGGTGCGGGTGGCGGCGGATGCGCCGGGGGTTCGGAGCGGTGGGTGTGGGTGGTGTTGCCGGTTGCGGACCGGTGGGTGGGACCCGGTGGGGGCTCCGGGGGGTGGGCTTCCTCGCGTCTGGGGTGGGGCGGGGTGCTGGGTTCGGGCCAGACCGCGGCTCGGTACCGGGGGCGGGGCGGGCACTTCCGGTTGCGGATCGGCGCCCGGGCTCGGTGAGTGGCTCGCAGCGGTGGGTGGAACTCCGCCGTGGCGGGACGTCGGGCGCAGTGCGGGGGTTTGCGCCAGAAACGCGGCTCGGTACCGGGGCGGGAGCGGCACTTTGGATGCCGATCGGCGCCCGCGCCCCGGTGAGTGGCTCGCAGCGGTGGGTGGAACTCCGCCGTGGCGGGACGTCGGGCGCAGTGCGGGGGTTTGCGCCAGAAACGTGACTCGGTGCCTGGGCGGGGGCAGCGCGTCGGTTGCGGAACAGCGCCCGGGCCTCGATGGGCGGCTCGCGGCGGTGGGCGGAACTCCACTGACGCGGGTGGCTGGGCGGGGGTTTGAGGCGGCTCGAGTGGAGATCTGGGTCTGGCGGCAGACGACAGGCCCCTGGCGTCCCATGCCGCGCGGGTGGTGGTAGCGGGGTCGGCGACGGAGGGGCAAGCGGTCATCGCCATCGCGGCATCGGCGGAAATGCCAGGCGCCCTCCGGAGATTCAGGCCTGTACGCGAACGCGCGGCGCGCCGTCCACTGGGGACAGACGCGCCGCGCGGTTCGGGGTCACTTGTCGGCGGAGCCGCTCGCGGGCTTCTTCGTCGTCGCGGTGGTGCGGCGGGTCGTGGTGCCCGTCGACTTGCGGGCCGGCGTGGTCTTCGCCGCCGGCTTGGGCGCCACGGTCTCCTCGGCGTCCTCGATCTTCGACGCGACCTCGGAGCTCTCCACGGCGACCTTGGCGCCACCCTGACGGGTCTTCTTCGCCGCCAAGCCCAGCACCTCCTCGACCTTCTCGCGGGCCTCGGTGCTGACGCCCTCGACCTGGTCCAGCACGGCCTTCACGCGCGGCTCGGCCAGGAACTTGTCCCACGCCTGCTCGCCCGTCTCGGCCAGCTTGTTGTACAGCCGCAGCGCGGCCTCGGTGTAGTCGTCGACCAGCTTGCGCAGCTCGGCCGGGTCCAGCTTCTCGCGCAGCGTGGTCACCTCGGAGGGCAGCTCCTCCAGGTTCTTGCGCGCGACCTCGCCGCTCTCCGTGACGCGCTCCTTGGCCTTGCCGACGGCCTCGGCGACCGCCTGGCCCGCCAGGTTGCCCGCGCCCAGCGCGGCCAGCAGCGGCGTGCGGAGCTGCTCCACGGCAGTGTTCACGACCTTGCGCACGTCATCGGTCCGGGTGCTCGCCATGATGCTCACTCTCCTTGGTGGGATCGTCCGGCGTGTGGTTGTTCTCGCGGCGGAAGGACTCGTACACGTCGAGCAGGACCTGCTTCTGCCGCTCGGTGAGCGCGGCGTCGGCGCGGATCGCGTCCGGCACCGGGCCCCCGGTCGGCAGATCGAGGATGCCCGCCTGCACGTACAGCGCCTCCGCCGAGATCCGCAGCCCCTTCGCGATCTGCTGCAGGATCTCCGCGCTCGGCTTGCGGACCCCCCGCTCGATCTGGCTCAGGTACGGGTTCGACACCCCGGCGAGCTTCGACAGCTGCCGCAAAGAGATCTTCGCGTTGTTGCGTTGCTGCCGGATGTACTCACCGATGTCGGAAGCGATGTGGCCAACCTTCTCCATCGGCCCCGCCTGCGAGCCTTCGAGGTCTCCCTCGTCTGCCATTCGGCTCATCTCCTCGCGACACCTCCCACGGTACGCCCCACTGCTAGCTCTTGCAAGCACCCTGCTTGCAACCATCGGGCGAGACTCGGGTCACGATCCGAACTGTAAGCGCACGACACAGCTGTCGATCACGACCGTGGCGCGGATGATGACGGGTCGGCGCGAAGGAAGCGAGGACGCGAAATCCCCAGTCCCTGCAGCGCCCGGAGGAGCCGGAGGATCAGCGTTTGATCGGCCACCCCAAGGGTCGCACCAAGGGCTATGCGCGCCCTGGCCCTGGTCTTCCTCGGCACCGATCCCCAATAGCGACGAGGAGCTAAGCAACACCCACAGACACTGACCGAGATCGCAAACCAAAGCGCGCGACACGGGACGTCCTAGGGCTTCGCAAGCAACTGTTGAACGAATTGCAGCATGTGCTGCCGTGGGCGTTCACCGCTAGCAGACAGTTTAGAACAAACACAGGCCGACCGCTCAACCTGACATCAGAGTCCGCGTTCGCCGATCTGCTCGAGGACACGTACCGCCTCAGCAATACCATCTTCTTCCGCGATGAGCTTCTGCAAGGTTGCAGATCGGTCTGCATAAGAATTTCGATCAAGGACTTCTGATATCGCTTTCGACAGTCTGTCGACGCTCATCTTGGACTGCAACACCGGGGGCGTCGACACTCCGATTTCATACATCCTTTCGGCCGTGTGCCTGTGGACGAAGACGAACGGGCAGACCACCTGGGGGCGACCGGCTTCGAGCGCGAGTGAGGCGGTACCCATCCCGCCATGGTGCACGACAGCACTAACCCTGGGAAAAAGCCACTTGAACGGCACTTGTTCAACATAATAGATGGAAGGGTCTTTCTCCTCAGGAAAAGCGATACCACTCCCACCACGGGCCACCACGGCGCGTACACCCAACCTCTTCACCGCGTCAACGATGATCCGTGCGGTCTTGCTCGGATCTGACCCCACAATACTGCCGAACCAGATGTAAATTGGCGCTGGGTCATGGTCGAGGAACTCGACAAGCCGCTGCGGGGGATCCCAGTTTTCCGGCGGCGATGCGGACCAGAACCCCGTGTTGTGCACCCAACTCGGGTAGTCGAGGTTCGGCGGAAGCACGTGTCGACTGACCGGCTGCAGTATGCTGGTCGCACGCCCATCAGCCTGGCGCAAGGGATTGTTGTAGTGCGGTCGCCAGCTTAACCCCAGCTTCTTCTGCCGCCACTTCCTCGTACTGCCGACAAAGATCTCCCGCAGGAACGTTGACCACGGATAGGTTGCGCGATTGAGGCGCCGAGGTACTCGAACAGGGAAACCAGCATTGGGAAAACTTGAGGTGGGCGCCCAAAAGGGCCCCAGGCATACCGCAATAGAAGGGACGCCCAGTCTTTCTGCTATCTGCTGCCCTTGTTGAATCGGAGAGTGGAGAACCACATCCGCTCCATCATCCGACGCTGCCAAGTAGTCATCCAGAACCGAGGTTATCAGGTTTCTGTAGAATCCTCTGAACTCAAGCGCAAACCGCGGATTCCAAAGAGCATGATAATTTGTGTCGTACGCTCGGCGGAAGACGTCCGAGGTCACCCAGCCAGTCGATATCCCTTGGAGCGGAAAATGCTCCGCACCAGTAGAGGTAACCGTCTTCTCCAGCTCCGCAGAGCACGCCAGTCGGACTTCGTGACCGGCACCCACCAGACCTCTGGCCAACGCGACGAACGGTTCCACATCTCCTCGCGTACCGTGGGCGAGAAGCAAAGCCTTCATAAAAAATCCTCTTTCCGGAGTGCTCTTGCCATATTGCGGGAGACGTGACTACAACCAGAATCAGGGTAATAGTCCAATATAGAACCGAAAATGAGGCGTTTTCTACCTGGTTGATTCCGAGGAATACCGCTCGAACCAGCTCAGCGTGTGGTGCACGGCTTCCGGCACTGTGGCGTGGGTGGTGTCGAAGAGGGCGACGGCGGGTTCGAGGTCCGCGGCGTGCTTGCGGAGCCAGTCGTTGAACTCGAGGGTTTCGGCGATGCGGGCCTCGTCCCACTCGCGCCACGCGGGGCGCGACCGCAGGCGGCTTGCAAGCACCTCCGGGTCGGCGACGAGCGCGAGGTAGTGGATCTCCGAGAACAGCGCGCGCTCGGGCAGCGGCTCGAACTCGGGTGGCACGACAGTCCCGCACAGCACGACCGGGCGGCCGTTCTGGCCGATCATCGCGGCCATGCGCAACCAGGTCGCGCGGAACGCCGGGTGGCCGTCGACGTCGTCACGCAGGCCGGCTGTCCACAGCACGTCCTGTTCCAGCACGACGGCCCGGCCGCCAAGCCGCTCGGCGAGCGCCGGGCCGACCGTCGACTTGCCCGCCCCGCTGGGCCCGGTCAGCGCGAACAGCGGGAGGCGCCGGAACGGCCAGCGGTGACCGCACCGGTCGCACACCCGCGTCGATCCCTCGACCACCGGAACGTCTGCCCGGTCACCGCACTCGGGGCAGATGCGCGGATCGAGCACCTAGTCGAACAGGTTCTCGAGGAAGCTGCGCCTGCGATGCCCGCCGTACGGCCGCGGGGAGTCCCCGTACCCGCCCCGGTAGGGCCGGGGCGAATCCCCGTACCCGCCGCGGTACGGCCGCGGGGAATCCCCATATCCCCCGCGATACGGCCGGGGCGAGTCACCGTGGCCGCGGTGCACATCAGGGCGGTACGGCGGCGGAGCGCCGTAGTAAGCGCTTTCCGCACCGGCGATCTGCTCCAGCTCACCCCGGTCGAGGAAGATCCCCCGGCAGCCTTCGCACTGCTCGATGTGCACACCGTTCTTCTCGACGGTCCGCATCACGTTCTGGCATTTCGGACAAATCACACCCCCAGACTACGCATCACTCCATCCGCAGCGCCTCCAGCTTCGTGACCGAGCGCAGCCCCGGCACCGCCGCCGCCGACACCAGGAGGACGAGGACCAGCGCCGCGGAGGCCATCACCATGATGAAAGTCCAGTCGAGCAGCATCGCGGCTCCCGGCGTCATGATCCGCAGCAGCATCGCCGCCACCCCGATCCCCGCCCCGATCGCCACGAGAACGCCGAACACCACGGGGAGCGCGTTCTGCCACAGCAGTGAGCGGCTGAGCACTCCCCGCGGCACGCCCGCCGCTGTCATCGCCGCGAAGGGCCGGCGCCGCTCACTGATCTGCCCGATGACCAGCACGAGCATGCTGATCCCCGCCAGGAGCATGGTCAGCACCGCGCCCGCGTACAGCAGCGCCCGCGTCGCGTTGAGCATGGCCATGTCCCCGTTCTCGCTCACCGGAGCGGACACCGATGCCCGCCACTGCAGCGGGCTGACCGCCGAGCGCACGCGATCGAGTGCGTCCGGCACCGCGGGGTCGAGCAACGCCTTGATATCCCCGTAGTCGGGCCGGAGCGCGCCCGCGGCGGTGGGGGTGAGGAGGAGCTCCGCACCCTCACGCGAGCGCTGCGCTGCCCGCTCGAGGTCCGCCGGGACCGTGAACGTCTGCCCGCTCCTGGAGCCCAGCACCATGCCCGGATCCAGGTCTTCCGTGGTGAACGCGGCTCCCTCCGTGCAGCCGGACACGAAGAAATGGTGCTCCAGCAGGCGACAGGGGGCGACGACCGTCTCCACGTACTCGCCATGGGGCCCTCGCAGGGTGAGCCACCGCTCGGGCTCAGCCCAGCGCACCCCGGGGACGCCGGTCAGCAGCGCGGTGACCTGGGGTTCGACCTCGGCCTGCAGCCCGGTTTCGATCGAGACGTTCGCCAGGTCGGCGCCGTAGTAGCTGGTGCGATCGGCGTTCGCGTTGGCCTCGACCGACCAGAGCAGCGTCTGCAACGCCACGACCGCGGCCAGCACCACGACGACGCCGGCGACCACCCTGGTGGGAGTTCCGCTGTCCACCTGGAGCCGGCGCACCGCGAGCTGCCAGGCGGGGAAGCCGCCACGCAGCCGGTTCACCACGCGCTCGGTGAGCCACGGCAGCAACGTCGGCACGCCGACCAGCAGCAGCGATCCGCCCAGCAGCACGTAGGGCAACATGTCCCCAGCCGACTGGTCGCCCGGTATGGCCTTGTCCGCGAAGAGCAGGGCGACCCCGGCCACGACGAGCACCAGCCGCCACCACAGGCGCCGCCGCAACGGCTTGCCCCGCCGGAACACGGCCAGCGGCTCGACGATCAGGCTGCGGAGCCCGAGCCACGCGGAGCACACGCTGATCAACGGGATGATCGCGAAGACCAGTACGACGAGCGGCCAGTCCGGCACGAAGTCGGCCGGGTACACGGTCACGCCCGCCAGGTCCAGCCCCGCCGCGAAGGGCCGGACCACGAGGTACAGCAGCAGCCCGAGCAGCGCACCGGTGCCCGCTCCGACGAGCGACTCGGCCGCGGCGATCCGCCGGACCTGCGCGGCCCCGGCCCCCGCGAGCCGCAGGGCGGACAACCTGCGTTCGCGCTCGGGCCCGGCGATCCGGCTCGAACTCGCGACGAACACCAGCATCGGCACGAGCAGCACGAGGACACCGATCATGCCCAGGATCAGCAACTGCGGCGGCAGCGAGTCCGCGTTCGGGGGCTGGCCGAACGCGTACACCGTGTCGACGTATTCGGACTGCCGGAGCCCGCTGCCACCGGCGTACGCGATCAGCTCGTTCGGCCCCGCGAGGCCGCTGGGCTCGATGGTCCCCACGACCTGCTGGGAGAACAAGCCACGCACCCGCGGGTCTTCCCGCATCTTCTCGGCGAGCGCCGGGGACACGACGATCTGCCCCGGCGCCGGGATGGACCGCAGCCCCGGTGGCACTGGCGCGTTCGGGCCCGCGGGTTCCAGGTAGTACACCGGGAGGTCCCAGGCGGGGTGGTGCTCCAGGAGGTACACCGGCGTGCCCTGGCCCGCGGTGGTGTCCGGTGCCCTGGCGGCCACGCGGTCGGTCCGGTCACGCAAGGCGGACGCGCTGGTGACGACCAGCAGCAGGATCGCGGTGGCCAGGCCGATGCCGATCGTGGTCAGCACCAGCCGGAGCAGGGAGGCCTTCAGGGTCCGGCCGCCCCCGACGGCCAGCCGGACCCCGATGGCCAGGTCCTGCAGGCGGTGCGCGCCGCGGCTCATGCGGCCACCACCGGTTCCCGTGTCCTGCCGTCGCGCACGACCACTTCCCGGTCCGAATACGCCGCGACGCGGGCTTCGTGCGTGACCAGGACGACGGCGGCGTCGCTCTCCTTCGCGGCCCCGACGAGGAGCTGCATGATGCGCTCGCCGTTGAGCGAGTCGAGCGCGCCGGTGGGTTCGTCGGCGAAGATCACCTTCGGCCGGGTGACCAGCGCGCGGGCGATCGCGACCCGTTGCCCCTGGCCGCCGGACACCTCGCCGGGGCGTTTCGGCGCGAGCTCGGCGACGTCGACCCGCGCCATGACCTCGCGGGCCGTGGCCTCCGCCTGACGGCGGCGCAGGCCCGCGAGGCGCAGCGGGAGTGCGACGTTCTCCAGGCAGCTGAGCTCGGGCACGAGCTGGCCGAACTGGAACACGAAGCCGAACTCGTCCCGGCGCAGGGCGGTGCGCTCGGAATCGGACAGCTCGGCGATGTCCCGCCCCTGGTAACGCACCTGCCCCTCGTCGGGGCGCACGATGCCGGCGAGGCAGTGCAGGAGCGTGGACTTGCCGGAGCCCGACGGGCCCATGACCGCCACCACTTCCCCCGCGTCGATGGCGAAGCTCGCGCTGACGAGGGCCTCCGTGGGGCCGAAGGACTTGCGCAGCGCCGAGGCTGTGAGCAGGGCTGTCACCGGCGCACCTCTTCCGCCAGCTCGTTCAGCCGGGCGGCGGTCAGTTCCAGCCACCGCAGATCGGCCTCGAGGTGGAACAGGGCGTGGTCGCAGATCAGGGCGTCCGCGAGGTCACCCTTCGTCTTGCGGGTGGTCAGCTCACGCATCGTGTTCAGGTGTGCGGCCCGCTGCGCATCGAGCACCTCGTCGGCGCTGCGACCGGACAACAGCGCCAGCACGACCTTCGTGTACAGCGTGTTCTGCAGGTACAGCTCGGGTTTCTCGGGTGTGGTGAGCCACTTCTCGACGTCGGTGACCCCGGCGTCGGTGATCGCGTAGCTCTTGCGCTCCGGGCCGGAGCCCGCCTCCACCCCGGACTCGGTCACCAGGCCGTTGCGCAGCAGGCGCGCGAGCGTGGCGTACACCTGCCCGTAGTGCAGCGGGCGCTCCAGCCCGAAGCGTTCGTCATAGGCACGTTTGAGCTCGTACCCGTGCCGTGGCCCGCTTTCCAGCAGGCCGAGGAGTGTGTGTCCGATCGACATGCCACCGGACTATACACGCGGTGTATAGCATCCGTCTATACACCCAGTGCATAGCTACTGAGCTGCGACGAGGCAGAAGGGGTGCCCCACCGGGTCGGCGAAGACGTGGAAGCCCTCATGGCTGTCGTCGAGCAGTTTCGCGCCCAGCCGGAGCGCCCGCTCCTGCCCGGCGGCGAGGTCCGTGACGTCGAGGTCCAGGTGGAGCTGCTGGGGGACGTCCTGCCCCGGCCACTCCGGCGGCCGGTAGTCCTCGACCCGCTGGAACGCCAGCGTGACGCCGCCGGGACCGGACAGCTCGACCCAGTGCCCATCCTCCGCGGCGTCCAGGTCCGACCATTCGAGCAGCGCGCCGTAGAACTCCGCGAGCTCACGGGGATCCGGGCAGTCCAGTGCGACGAGACCGAAAGTGGGTACAGCACCCATGCGCTTCTCCTTCCGAGGGTAACCAGTGACCCGAGTATGGGGGTTATGCCGGAAAGGTCGCAACCGGTAATCCGCTTACACTGGTTACGTGATCGCCTCCGATGACGCCTCCCTGGTCGTCGACTTCCTCAACACGGTCGACATCGAGCGAGGGCTCGACGCGCTGGCGGACGCGGCGAAATGGCGGCAGTGGACTGAAGAGCGCGGCCTGGGCGCCGATCCCCTGCCGTTCGCGCGGGAAGTCCGCGAATCCCTCCGGGCAGCGGTCGGCGATCCGCATGCCGAGCCGGCCCGGCTCACCGTCCCGTTGGCGGTCGAGCTGACGACAGGACGGCCCGCGCTGGCGGCCACGAACGCCGTCGCCGCGGTTCTCGCGGCCGCCGTCCGGCTCACTGTCCGAGACGACTGGGAACGGGTGAAGATCTGCCTGGCCGACGACTGCCGCTGGGCCTTCTTCGACCAGTCGCGCAACCGGTCGCGGACGTGGTGCTCGATGCGCGTCTGCGGGAACCGGGAGAAGGCCAGGGCGTGGCGCGAACGCCGGAGCCCCTCGAACGAGTTACCCACAGATCAACCTGTGGATAACTCCGGATCTGTGGACAACTAGGCATCGCCGCAGGTCACCGCTATCGAGCACATTCACCCGAGCGGCGCAGCGGTCTTCCCCTGTGGATCGCTCCTTCACTCTGCTAGCGTGAAACGGCCATTTCATTCAGGGAAAACGGTGGTGACCCCTTGGCCGGACCGTCCGCCTGCGAAGTCGTTCTCGAGGCCGCTCCCGTTTCGTCGGCGGTGGCGGAACTCGGGGAATCCCCGCTCTGGATCGAGGGAGCCGGGCTGTGCTGGCTCGACGTCCCCGGACAGCGGCTCCACTCGCTGGACCTCCACGGGCGGCACCACGAGGTGGCGCTGTCCGCGCGGACCACAGCCGTCGAACTCGGCCCCGGCAGCGACCTGCTCGCCGTGACCACGACCGGCTTCGGCCGCCTCGACCCGCGCTCGGGCCAGGTCGAGCAGCTCACGGAGGTCGTCAGCCCGCCCGTCTCGATGAACGACGGCGGCATCGATGCGCGGGGCCGCGCCTGGGCGGGGTCCGCCGTGCGCGACGGCAGCCGCCGCGGGGCGCTGTACCGGCTGGACGGCGAGGTCAGCACCCACCTGGAGAACCTGTCCATGTCCAACGGGCTCGACTGGTCCCCGGCGGGCGACGAGCTCTACCACGTGGACAGCACGGCGGGCACCGTCACTGCCTGGGAATTCAGGCTCGACGCGGGCGAGCTGGGCGCGTCCCGGCTCGTGCGCCGGATCCCGCCGGAGACCGGGCTCCCGGACGGGCTCACCGTGGACGAGAACGGCGACATCTGGCTCGCCGTCTGGGGTGCCGGCCAGGTGTGGCGGCTGGACCCGGTCACCGGCGAGACCACCGCCGTCGTGCAGGTGCCCGCGTCGTGCCCGACGAGTTGCGCGTTCGGCGGCCGCGATCTGTCGACGCTCTGCGTCACGACGGCGAACCGGGGGGACACCGCCGGCGGCGGGCTCCTGTACGCCGTTGACCTTCCCGTCCGAGGTCTGCTCCCCCACCGTTTCTCCGGAGGTTTCCCATGCGTGTAGCACTGGTGACGGGCGGTTCCCGCGGTATAGGCGCCGCCTGTGCGCGGCGGCTGGCCAGGGACGGCATGGCGGTCGCGATCAACAGCTACCCCGACGGCGAACTGCTGGCGCAGGCCAAGGAGGTCGCCGAGGAGATCCGCGACAACGGCGGTGACGCGGCGGTTTTCGCGGCCGACGTGACGGACGCGGAGGCCGTTGACGAGATGTTCACCGACTGCGAGCAGCAGCTGGGACCGGTCGGCGCGCTCGTGCTCAACGCGGCCGCGACGGGACGGCTGCCGTGGGACGAGATCACCGAGGACGCGTGGGACAAGGTGTCGTCGGTGAACCTGAAAGGCGCGTTCCTGTGCTGCCGCCGGGCTTTCGGCGAAGGCCGAGGGCACGACGGCGGCTCGATCGTCACCGTCAGCAGCGTGCAGGCGAAGGTCGGCGCGCCGCAGTCACTGCACTACACGACCACGAAGGCGGGCTTGCTCGGGTTCACCCGGTCACTCGCGCGTGAACTCGGCTCCCGCGGCATCCGGGTCAACTCCGTCATGCCGGGCGCGATCCAGACCGAGGAGGAGCTGCAGGCCTTCCCGAACCAGGACGAGGTGCGGGAACGCGTGCTGGCCAAGCAGATCCTGCAACGCCGGGGGCTCGCCGAGGACGTCGCCGGTGCGGTGAGCTTCCTGATGAGCCCGGACAGCGGGTTCATGACCGGGCAGACGCTCTGCGTGGACGGCGGCTGGGTGTTGCTCTAGAAGCGCTCTAGAACACCGCCTCCGCGATGCTGTAGATCAGCAGGCCGGCGAGGGCGCCGACCACCGTGCCGTTGATGCGGATGAACTGCAGGTCCCGCCCGACCTGGAGTTCGATCTTCCGCGAGGTCTCCTCCGCGTCCCAGCGTTCGACGGTGTCCGTGATGATCGTGGTGATCTCGCGTGAGTAGTGGGTGACCACGTAGGCCGCCGCACCCTCCAGCCAGCCGTCCACTTTGGACCGAAGCCCGTCGTCCGTGCACAGGCGGTCGCCGAGTGACGCCAGACCGTCGCGGACGCGGCGGCGCAGCTCGCTCGACGGGTCCTCCGCCGCGCTGAGCAGCATGCCCTTCGCCGTCGTCCACGCCGAACCGATCAGCTTCTGCACGTCGGGGGGGTCGAGCAGCTGCTGCTTGACCTGCTCCGCCCGCGCCATCGTGTCCGGGTCCCGCTGCAGGTCCTGCGCGAACTCCCCCAGGAACTTGTCCAGCGCCAGCCGCATCGGGTGGTTCACGTCCGTCTTCACCGCCCACGCGAACGACAGCACCTCGCCGTACACCTTGTCCGCGAGCATCGAGTCCACGAACTTCGGCGACCAGCTCGGCGCGCGGTCGGACACCACGCGCAGCACCGTGTTGTGGTTGTCGCGCACCCACTCGTAGGCGCGGTCGCACACCAGGTCCACCAGCTTGTAGTGCGCCCCGTCGGCGAAGACCTGTTCGAGCAGCTTGCCCAGCGGCGGCCCCCACGGCCGCTCCACGACGCGCCGCACGACGGCCTGTTCCAGCACCGCCTGCACGTCCTCGTCCCGCAGCACCGTCACCGCGCCACGCACCACCGTCGCCAGCTCCGACGTCACGCGCTCGGCGTTCTCGCGCTGCGCCACCCACTCGCCCAGCCGGCGCGCGATGTCCGCGCGGCGCAGCTTGTCGCGCACCACCTGCTCGGACAGGAAGTTCGTGCCCACGAAGTCGCCGAGGCTCGAGCCCAGCTGGTCCTTCTTGGTGGGGATGATCGCCGTGTGCGGGATCGGCAGCCGCAGCGGCCTGCGGAACAACGCGGTGACCGCGAACCAGTCCGCCAGCGCACCCACCATGCCGGCCTCGGCCGCGGCGCGCACGTAACCGACCCAGCCGGACCAGCCCGCCGCCTGCGCCCAGCTGGTGAGCGCGAACACGAGTGTCGCGCCGAGCAGGAACGCCAGCGCGACGAGTTTCATCTTGCGCAGGCCGCGCCGTTTGGCCTCCTCACCGGCGAGGCCACCGGGCGGATCGGCGAGGGTCGTTTGCTCCACACCCCCATTGTCCGTGAGGATCGGAAATTATGCGCGTACCAGCTCTCGTCCCCCGCCTGCGGCCGTTCACGTCGACGATCTTCGCCGAGATGACCGCGCTCGCGGTCCGCACCGGCGCGATCAACCTCGGCCAGGGGTTCCCCGACACCGACGGACCCGCCGGCATGCTCGACGCGGCGAAGAACGCCTTGTACGGCGGGGCGAACCAGTACCCGCCCGGCCCCGGCAGGCCCGAACTGCGCGCCGCGATCGCCCGCCACCGCGAGCGGTACGGGCTGAGCCACGACCCGGACACCGAGATCCTCGTCACGGCAGGCGCCACCGAGGCCATCACGGCCGCCGTGCTCGCGCTGACCGAGCCGGGCGACGAGGTGCTCGTGATCGAGCCCTACTACGACTCCTACCCGGCGGCGATCGCGATGGCGGGTGCGACGCGCAAGGTCGTGCCGCTCGCCGAGGGCGAGGACGGCCGGTTCGTGCTCGACGTGCAGGCGCTGCGTGCCGCCGTCACGCCCGCGACGCGCGCGATCCTGGTCAACTCGCCGCACAACCCGACCGGCACCGTGTTCAGCGAAGCCGAGCTGTCCGCGATCGCCGAGCTGTGCGTGAAGAACGACCTCGTCGCGATCACCGACGAGGTCTACGAACACCTCGTCTTCGACGGCGCGGAACACCGCCCGCTGGCGGCCTTCCCCGGCATGCGGGAGCGGACCGTGTCGATCTCCAGCGCGGGCAAGACGTTCAACTGCACCGGCTGGAAGATCGGCTGGGTCTGCGCGACGCCCGAGCTGGTGGGCGCGGTCAAGGCGGCCAAGCAGTTCATCACGTTCGTCTCCGGCGGGCCGCTGCAGCCCGCCGTCGCACACGCGCTGGACCACGAACTGGACTGGGTCGACGCGCTGCGGAAGTCGCTGGAGGCCAAGCGGGACCGGCTGTCGGCGGGGCTGGCGGAGGCCGGTTTCGCGGTGCGCCCGAGCTTCGGCACGTACTTCGTCTGCGCCGACGTGCGGCCGCTGGGCTTCACCGACGCCGCCGAACTGGCGTGGCAGCTGCCGGAGCGGATCGGCGTCGCGGCGGTGCCCGTCAGCGTCTTCACCGACCACCCCGGGCAGTGGAAGCACTTGCTGCGCTTCGCGTTCTGCAAGCGGGACGAGGTGCTCGACGAGGGCATCAAGAGGCTGCACGAACTGCGGTAGGCGGTTTCAGGGCCGCGTGTACCCCTGCGCTTCGAGCAGCCGGCGCAGCCGGTCGAGCGCGCGGCGGCGCAGGGGACCCACGCTGCCAGGGCGGATGCCGAGTTTGCCTGCTATCTCGGCGTACGTCGGCGGGCAGGGCGAGGCGAGCAGGTGGACGAGTTCGCGGTGCGGCCACGGCAGCCGCTCGACCGCGAGCCACAGCGCCCGGTCCCGTTCCGCGGCGAGGAAGACGACCTCGGGCGAGGGCGCGTGGCCGGGCGGTTCCGGCAGCGGGCACGGGGATTCGCGGCGACGGGCCGCCAGCACGCGGACGGCCTCGCGGCGTGCCGTCGTGCTCAGCCAGGACGGCAGCCGGGCCGGGTCGCGCAGACCGGGGCAGCGGACCAGCTCCAGCCACGTGTTCTGGCAGACGTCGGCGGTGTCGGGATCGTCGAGGCCGACCGTGCGCGCGACGCGCAGCACCGGCGGCGACAGGTCGCGGACGAGCAGGCGCCACGCCGTCTCGTCGCCTCCGGCGGCGGCCGTCAGCCACGGTCCGAAATCAGGTTGGCCCATCCGTGCACCCCTCGTCTTCCCGATCGGCCACTGCACGCAGTTGCGACGCGACGGAATGCGAGATGGCTCCTGAAACCGCAGGTCAGCACCCGGACGAGTCATCGGACGGGGAGAACGTGCAGGTTCCGACCGGCAAGATGCGATACCGAGCGTGATCGGAATCTGGTTGAATGCACGCAAGCCGGTAGCTCTTTTCGGCCGTCTGGGGTGGATCGAACGCTTTAGAGGTGAAACACTCGCCAGCGGTGCTAGAAATGTGCCGGTTCCACATGGCGGATGACCAGGTCGAACGCAGACCGGCAAGATCGAATCGCCCGATTGGGCGGCGGCCCGGATGGTGGTGATGGCGGTGAGTGACGTGAAGCGCACGTCCCGCGCCGTCCCGCTGTGGGCCAGGGTGCTGGTGGCCGCGGGGCTCGCCGCGGCGGGCTGGCTCCTCGCCGGGCTGCTGGGCGGGCCCGCCGCCTCCGCCGACGAGCTGCCGCAGGGTGGCGAGCCCGACACGAGCGAGCACGCGCAGCAGCGGGGGCTGCTCGGCGGGTTGCTGGGCGGCACGCTCGACACGTTGACGAACACGGTCGAACAGGTCACGAGCACCCTGCAGACCACGGTCACGGCGGTCACGCAGACCGTCGGCGGACTCACCACCGCGGTGACCGAGACGACGAACGCGGTGGTCCAGCCCGTCACCGAGACGCTGCGGGCGCCGGTGACGACCACGCCGAAACACCAGGACACCGAGAACACCCGCGAGACCGGCGAGAGCGCCGTCCAGACGCGGATCGAGCGGGAGCCGGAGCCCGTGCGGGCCGAGGCGCCCGCGCCCGAACGCACGGTGTCGGCGCCGGCCACGCCTGCCGTCGCGTCCGCGCCGGAAGAGCACCAGGTCCGGCACCGCGAACACCCGGTCGCCCCCGCGCCCGGGCCCCGCACCGAGCAGGCCCCCGTGGCTGACCACACCGTGCACGCGGACCGGGACGTGCCCGCGCCCGTTCCGAGCGGCCCCGCGGGTCAGGTCTGCGGAGTCGCGCCCGCTCACGACGGCGGCAGCGGCTCCAAGCACCCGCTCGCGATCCTGGGCACCGGGGTCGTGACTCCCGAGCTCTCCCCCGCGGGCATCGCGCCTCGGCCCACCTCCACCGGTGGCAGCCGCGACGCGGCACTGCCGACGACCTCCCCCGACTGACCCCACGCCCGGTTCCGCAGGCGACCCGCGTCCAAACCAAGATCAACTTCGCGGGTCCTTCCCGACCGAGGGGCTTTTCCATGCACTTCACCAGGCTTCCCGAGCGGCCGACCGCGCCCGGCCGCTGCGGGCTCCGGTCCCGCCGCCACGCTGCCCCGGTGGCGGCGGGACCAACACCAGGCACGCCCCGGACCTCCCTGCTCAACGCGCCGAGCAGGGGCAACGGCCCGGTGCGCGCCTAGCCGCACCACCGCCGGCACGTCGAGGGGCTGTGCCGGCGGCCCAGTGCGGCGCAACGACAGCCGGTGCGCCGGAGGACGGCTTCCATCCCTGGAGAAGCCACTCCGGTGCACCGGCTGTTGTCATGTCACGGGGCGTGCGCTGCCGCGGACCGCGGCGGCCGCGAGGCTGATGCGGCGCACCGCCTCGTCGAGGACCTCCGGGGGTTGCGAGAACGGCAGCCGGAGCCGGCGTTCGAGACCGCCGTGCGCGGCGAAGCGCGAGCCCGGCGCCAGCTGTACGCCGTGGCTCGCCGCGGCGACCGCCAGTCCGGTGCTCATCGGCGCGGGCAGCTTGCACCACAACCAGAACCCGCCACCCGGCAGCCGGAACGTCCACTCAGGACAGTGCGTGCGCACGGCCCGCGCGAGCGCGTCCCGTTGGCGGCGGACGTCTTCCCTGCGGCGTCGCAACGGTTCCGGGTCCGCGAGGAGTTCGGCGAGCACGAGCTGCTCGAACACGGGCGACCCGAGATCCAGCCCGAACCGCGACGACGACAGCCGGCTCAGCACCTCCTCCGACGCCCGGATCCAGCCGAGGCGCAACCCGCCCCAGTGCGATTTCGACGCGCTGCCAACGAGAATCGACCACTCTCCGGCGTCGAACGGCTTCGGTGCGGGTTCGTCGCCGAAGTCCAGTTCCACGAGCGTCTCGTCGATGACGACCGGGGTGCGTGCCTTGGTGAGCAGCGCCGCGAGCCGTTCACGCCCCTCGTCGTCCATGAGCAGCCCGGTCGGGTTGTGGAAGTCGACGATGAGGTACGCCAGCCGGGGCGCGGCCTGGCGCAGCGCCGCCTCGATGCCCGCGAAGTCCCAGCCCTCGGCGTCGAGGGAGACGGGCACCGGCAACGCGTGCGCGCCGCGGATCGCCTCCAGCGCGTTGGGGTACGTCGGCTGGTCGACGAGCACGCGGTCACCCGGGTTCGCCAGCATCCGCACGGTGAGACCGAACGCGTGGTGCGCCCCGTTGGTGATCATGATCTGCGCGGGGCTCGTCGGCAGGCCGCGCTCGGTGTAGCGCTGGGCGATCCGCTCCCGGAGCACGAGCAGCCCGCGCTCGCCGTAACCGGTGTGCCCGAGCTGTTCGACGAGCGCGCCACGAGCCGCGTCGACCGCCCGCGTGATGCCGGGCACCGCGGGCGGGGCGGCGCACACCAGGTCGATGTCCTCGCCGTCGCGCGGGAAGAACGCCTCCTGCCCGCGGCTCGTGCCGGGCGGGGTGATCCAGGAGCCCGCGCCGCGACGGCTCGCGACCAGGCCGCTCTCACGCAGCCGGTCGAGCGCGGCGCCGATCAGCGTCCGGCTCACGCCCAGCGCCTGCGCGAGCTCCCGTTCCGCGGGCAGCTGCGTGCCCACCGGGAGGTGCCCGTCGAGTACCTGCAGTTCGACGGCGGCCGCGAGGGCGGCGGCGCCCTGCCGCGAGCCCTGCCGCCAGGAGCCCAGCAAGGTGGCCAATCGAGGCGCGGAAATCCGGCCGTAGGTGTTCACCAGACCAATACTTCCACATTGGCTCTGGAACGAGAGACCAATCACGGGTCAGGATCGAGGTGTGGCTTCATTGGAACTCAGTCCGGTCCGCCTGACCGTCAGCCCCCTCCGCCGCTTCCCGCAGCTGGTGGGCGGCCTCGTGCTCTACGGCGCGAGCATGGCGATGATGACCAGGGCAGGCCTCGGCCTCGACCCGTGGGACGTGCTGCACGACGGGCTCACGCGCATCACCGGGCTGACCTTCGGCACGGTCGTCGCGATCGCGTCGGTCGCCGTGCTCCTGCTGTGGCTCCCGCTGCGGCAGCGGCCCGGCATCGGCACCGTGCTCAACGTCGTGGTGATCTCGGTGACGGTCGACCTCGTGCGGGCCGTGCTGCCGCCACAGCACGCGCTCGGCTGGCAGATCCCGCTGCTGGTCGGCGGCATCGTGCTCAACGGGCTGGCCACCGCCGCCTACGTGGGCACGCGCCTCGGGCCCGGTCCGCGTGACGGCCTCATGACGGGGCTGTCCACGCGGACCGGGTTGTCGGTGCGGGTGGCGCGCACGGCGATCGAGGTCGCCGTGCTCGTGACGGGCTGGCTGCTCGGCGGCAGCGTCGGTGTCGGCACCGTGCTGTACGCCGTCGCGATCGGCCCGCTCACGCAGGCGTTCCTCCCGCTCGTGGCCTGGCGCTACCGGGAAAGCAGGAACTGATCCGGCCGCAGCGCCCGCGAAACGATCCGCGTGTCACCGAGCCAGCCGTAGAAGCCCTGCCCGTACTGCCCGCCACCCTGCGTGCCGCCGAGCGCGAACGGCTTGCCCACGGTGCTGATGCCCCGCGAGTCCAGCGACGGGTTGCGCGCGATCTTCGAGCCGTCCACGTAGACCGTCGTGTGGTGCCCGTCGTTGACGATGGCGACGTGCGTCCACCGGCCGGTCGGCAGCGCGTGGCTCCAGGCCGTCGGGTCGTCGTTCTGGTTGACCGGGTACACGACGAACTGCAGGAAGCGCTCGCTGGTGACGTTGAGGCTGCAGGGGGCGTCGTCCGGTGAGTAACCGCCGTTCTTGCCCGCGTCCCCGGCCCGGCCCTCCCAGCTGAGGATGCCCATCCACGCGTGGTCGCCGACGAACGGCTCCGGCAGCTTGAGGAACGTCTCGATGGTGTAGCCCTGCTCGAACTTCATCGTGTTCAGCTGCGCCGAAGGACCGGTGTGCAGCACCGCGCCGCGGTTCTTCGCGCCGTCGAAGCGGATGCTGCCGTGCGCGGGCTGCGCCTCGTGGTACTCGGCGGAGTACTTGAGCACGTCGTCGCCGCTCGACCCGATGCGCTGGATCGTGAGGTCGTTGCCCCGGCCGCTGAGGTCGCGGGCACCGGTGACCGGCGTGCCGTCCCGGCCCTCGAACCGCCAGTAGGCGACGGTGCCCGGCACCAGCGCCGCCCTCGCGGGCAACGCGGGCAGCGGCTTGCCGGGGAAGCGCTCGTCGAAGTCGATCTCGACGGTGAACCGGTCCACGTCACCGCTCAGCTCGGCGGTCTCGGCCTCCAAAGTGGACGGATCGCGTTTCGCCAGCAGCCACGGGGAGAACGTCTCGACGTCGATGACGTTCCGCGCCAGGTCGAAGGTGTAGTACCGGATCATGCCGGCGCCGCCGTAGTAGCGGTCCTGGTAGTTGGTGATGTGCGAGAAGACCGGGTTGCCCGCGTCGTTCGTCAGCGTCGTGCGGCCCGCGGGCCAGTAGTGGCCGTTGAGCGTGAGGAAGATCTGGTCGTAGCGCCGGACCAGACCGTCCCACATGTGCTTCCCGTTGTCGGACAAGGAAGCCTTGCCCGTGCCGTCCGGCTCGACGAAGTCGTGCGTGGTGAGGATCGTCGGCACGCCGGGGTTGCGGTCGAGCACCTGCCGCGCCCACGCCAGCCCCTTGTCGGAGGTGCGCCAGTCGAGCGCGAGCAGCAGCCAGGTCCGGTCGGCGGCCTGGAAGGTGTGGTAGGTGTTGTACCCGTCCGGCGACGCGCCGCGGAAGGTCTGCGAGCGGACGAACCGGCGCGGGCCGAACGTGCGGAGGAACGGCGTGTCCCCGCGCTGGTCGTCACCCGAGACGTCGTGGTTCCCGCCGAGCACGCTCCACGGGAGTTTCCCGTCGACCGTGGCGAACACGCGGTCCGCGAGCGCCATCTCGGCTTCGGTGCCGTGTTCGGTCACGTCGCCGAGGTGCGCCATGAAGGCGATGTTGTCCTCCTGGCGCTGCCGGAGGAGGTAGCGCAGGCTTTCCCGCACCGGCTCCTGGTCCGTGCCGCCCTCGTCGAAGAGGTACTGCGTGTCGGGCATGACGGCGAGCGTGAACCGCCGGCCGCCGGCGTTGCGCCCCTGCGTCGCCCCCGCGCTCGGAGCGCCGGTGACGAGGGAGCCCGCCGCGACCGCGACGGGGGCGGCGAGGGTCGCCTGCAACAGCCGACGACGGCCGAGACCACCAGATCTGGGTGCCTGATCCATGGGGGAGTTCCTCCTGAGTCCGGAAAATCGGGCTCAGTCTGGTGATCTTGGTTGGCGCACCGGGAAAGCACAGCGGAACATTCAGGAAAGCGCTTGTCGCAACCTGGGTGCGTCGACGTCGAACCGCGCGAGCACGTCGGCGGCGGGACCGCGCTGCACCGCGAGCGCGAGCAGGATGTGTTCGCCGCCAAGGGTTTTCCCGCCCATCCTGACGACCTCCTTGAGGCACAGCTCGAGGGTTTTCTTCGATTCCCCCGCGAAGGGGATGTGCTTGCCCTTCCGGCTTTTCCCGTTGCCCGAAAGGGCG
The DNA here is from genome assembly GCF_039542405.1 of Amycolatopsis dongchuanensis. Classification (NCBI taxonomy): domain Bacteria; kingdom Bacillati; phylum Actinomycetota; class Actinomycetes; order Pseudonocardiales; family Pseudonocardiaceae; genus Amycolatopsis; species Amycolatopsis dongchuanensis. The sequence continues at coordinate 102,455 of NZ_BAABIB010000137.1, read as the reverse complement.
GCGGGGCCGTGGGCCTGTTCGATGCGCTCGACGATCCGGTCGACGTCGATGCCGAACTCGCCGAGCGCCTCGACGTCCGCCTCGCTGATGCCACCGCGCCGCCGGACGCGCCCCGCCTCCGCGGCGACGTCGTCGACCGAAACCCCGAGCCGCGTCAGCAACCGCGTCCCGGCGTTCTCGGGCGTGCGGAGCATCGCGGCCAGCAGGTGCAGCGGGGTGATCTCCGCGGCGCCCGTCTCCTGGGCTTCGCGCTGCGCCTCGACGACGACCTCCCGCGCGTCGCGGGTGAACCTCTCGAACATCAGTTGCCTCCGTGCTTCTTGTGGACGGCCTGCCGGCTCACGCCCAGTTCGTGTGCGATCTCCTGCCAGGACCAGCCCTGCGCGCGGGCGCTGCGCACCTGCACCGCTTCGAGCTGCTCCAGCAGCCGGCGCAGTGCGGCGACGGCCCGCAGCCCCACGCGGGGGTCGCGGTCCCCGGCCCTGGCGGCCAGTTCGGTTGCTCCCGTCATACTGTCAACCTACGTTGACACCACGCCTCTGTCAACCTGGGTTGACATGCGTAGGGTGGACAGACATGCCGGGGATCAAGGTCGCCGAACAGGCGGGGGTGGGTCTCGACGGCAGGCCACGCCCCACCGAGGACCACGTCGTGGTGCTGGACCACGCGGTCGTCCTGCTCGACGGCGCCACCTCCCCCAGCCCCGACCTCCCTCCCGGCGGCTGGTACGCGGGGCTGCTCGCCCGAGAACTGGCCCGCCTGCTGCGTGAACGCCCCGCGGACGACCTGCGCCTCCTGCTCTCCGACGCCATCGCGGCCGTGGCCGGGACGCACCAGCTGCTGCCCGGCTCCTCCCCGTCGAGCACCGTGGCGATGCTGCGCTGGGACGACGAACGCGTGGACGGCCTCGTCCTCGCCGACAGCCCGATCGTGGCCTTCACGCCGGACGCGGACCGGCTCGCCGACGACCGGCTCGCGTTGCTCCGCGCCGCCGGACGGCTCGGCACCGCCGCCGAGGTCCGCGCCCTCCGCAACCGGCCCGAGGGGTTCTGGGTCGCCGAGGCGGATCCGGCCGCGGCCACGCAAGCGCTGTGCCGGACCTGGCCGCGGGAGGCACTGCGAGCCGCGCTGCTCGCGTCGGACGGCGTGTCCGTCGGCGTCGACGACTACCGCCTGTTCGACTGGCCCGAAGCCCTGCGCCTGGCCCGGCAGCACGGGCCGCAAGCCGTGCTCGACGCCGTGCGCGAAGCCGAAACCGGTGATCCCGCGGGCGAACGCTGGCCACGCGCGAAGCGGCACGACGACCAGGCGCTCGTCCTCGTCGACTTCGCCGGTCGAGACGAATAGGCCCTCCCGCGTATCTGGCCGCCCGCGACCCGCCTCTGCCTGAGTACGGCCGCCGGGAGACGGCCGCTCTGGGGGCGGGGGAGCGTCTGCGTGGCCCTCCCCTGCGAAGAAGATTCAGGGAGGAAACCCGATGACGGAGGTCATCGCACAACCGGTACCCGTCACCGCACCCGGTTTCGGGCTCACCAAGTTCCTCGACCCGCTCCGCATCCCGTCGGTCATCGGACCGCACCTGTGGTGGCGGCAGGAGGAGGTCACCATCAAGGCGGTCCGCACGCGGGTCCGGCTGCACTCACAGCTGCCGGAGACCGAGGTGTGGGCCTACGAGGGGGAGTTCCCGGGGCCGACCATCGAGGTCCGCAGCGGCAAGCGCCTGCGGGTGGCCTGGACCAACGACGCCGACGGCACGATCCCGCTCGTCGCCGTGCAGGGACCGATCGCGCAGGCACCCGGCACCGTCCCTGGCGGCTACCGGGACGCGAACGGGCAGCTGCTGCCCGGGTTCTCGCTCATCGACGGCGTCGCCGACCTGCCGGCGTGGCAGGTCGTGCACCTGCACGGCGCCATGACCAACGGGGGCAACGACGGCTGGGCGCACAACGCCGTCCTGCGGGGGAACGCGCAGCTCGCCGAATATCCGAACGGCCAGCAGTCGACCACGATGTGGTACCACGACCACGCCATGGCCGTGACCCGGTTCAACGTGCACGCCGGCCTCGCCGGGATGTACCTGATCCGGGACGCCGAGGAGGACGCGCTCAACCTGCCGCACGGCAGGCACGAGATCCCGCTCGTCCTGTGCGACCGCAACCTCGACACCGATCCCGCGACGGGGGCGCTCACCGGGCAGCTGCTGTTCAAGATCGGCGTGGCCCCGAGCGGGGCGCCGATCCCGTTCACCGGGCCGTTCAACCTCGTCAACGGCGTCATCTGGCCGCACCTGGAGGTCGACACGCGCTGGTACCGGTTCCGGGTGCTCAACGCGTCGAACTCACGGTTCTACCGGCTCAACCTCGTGGACGAGGCCGGGGTCGCGCAGCACGACGCGGTGCGCATCATCGGCACGGACGGCGGGCTGCTGCCCACTCCGGCGCCGGTCCCCGAGGGCGGGCTCACGCTCGCCCCGGCGGAGCGGGCGGACGTGCTGATCGACTTCAGCCGGTTCGCCGGGCAGCGCCTGCGGCTGACCGACGCCTCCGCGCAGGGCGGGCCGACCGAGCCCGACCTGATGGAGTTCCGGGTGGAGGACTCGGCGCGGCACGACCCGTTCCGGCTGCCGGAGCGGCTGTCGAGCTCCTACGTCCGGCTGCAGCACGGCACGACGGTGCCCGAGGACCACGACCACGTGTTCGTCGCGCTCGTGCCGCCGGGCACCGCGGGTGAGGCGCACCCGCAGATGTGGGAACTGCGGGAGCTGACCGAAGCGCCGCCCAGCCTGCCCGCCGAAGGGGTGCTGCAGGTGAAGGACCCGGCGACGGGCGAGGTGCGGACGTTCGAGCGGGTCGCGGCCCTGTTCGACGACACCACGACGTTCTTCATCGACCACGGTCGCTGGGCGGTGTGGAACTTCCTGCACTTCGGCGGTCCGACCCACCCGCTGCACATCCACATGGCGCAGTTCCAGCTGCTGACCCGGCGGGCGTTCCCGCTGGCGCAGGGCAACGTCGCGGGCTTCGACGTGGCGACGGGCGGCACGGTGGCGCCGCTCGAAGTGCCGCCGCCGGGGCGGCCGATCGAGCGCTACGAGGAGGGCTGGAAGGACACGTTCCAGGTGGCCGCCGGTGAGTGGATCACCGTCGCCGGCAGGCACGAGGGCGCGACCGGCGAGTTCATGTACCACTGTCATATTTTGGATCATGAGGACGAGGGCATGATGCGGCCGTTCGTCGTCCACCCGCCCGAGGTCGCGCGGTTCCACGTGCACCCCGGCGGCGGGCACGGCGGGCACGGGCACTGAGGTGCGGGGGCGCTGCCGGCGACCGCGTCGGCAGCGCCTTTCACGCGGTGATGCGGAAAACGGGGTACCCGGGCGCGATCTCCCGCAGCTTCTCGTCGGAGGCACCGGCGTCCACACCGTCGAAGAACATGCCGACCTCCCACTTCCAGCGCTTGAGGTAGGCGCGCAGCAGGGCCGGCTTGTCGTCGTCCGCCAGCTCGACGGGCTTGAACCGCTCGACCCGGCGCCCGACGCGCAGCTGTCCCTCGCCCGCGGCGCGGAGGTTGCGCACCCACTGGGTCTCGCCGCGGGGCGCGACCAGGTAGCGCTCCCCCTCGAACGTCAGCAGGTTGACGGGGTTGGAGTGCGGTTCGCCGGTCTTGCGGCCGCGCACGGTGAGCACCCGGCTGCCGAGCAGGCTCATGCCGTGCTTGGTCAGCCAGCGCGCCGAGTTGTGCAGGACGTGCTCACCCTTGCGCGGCTTGATGTAGCGGGTCATCGTGGCCTCCTCCAGTCGTCCGAGAGCGGTGCTCTCGTCTGAGATCAGTGAACACCTTCGCGGCCGACGCGTCAAGAGCACTGCTCTTGAATTTGTCTACTGATCTCATCACTGGCAGACTCGGGGCATGGCCGCCATCAAGACCGCCCGTGACCGCGCCCGCGCCGAGCTGACCCGGGAGATCAAGAACGAGGCCCGGCGCCAGCTGGGCGAGGTCGGGCCGAACGGGCTTTCCCTGCGAGCGGTCGCCCGCGAGCTGGGCATGGTGTCCTCGGCGCTCTACCGCTACTTCCCCAGCCGGGACCACCTGCTCACGGCGCTGATCATCGACGCGTACAACGAGATCGGCGAGGCCGTGGAGCAGGCCGACGACCCGGCGAAGGAACCACGGGAGCGGTGGCACCTGCTCTGGCGGGCGGCCCGCGAGTGGGCGCGGGCGAACCCGCACGAGTACGCCCTGATCTACGGCTCCCCGATCCCGGGCTACTCGGCCCCCCAGGACACCATCACCCCGGCCGGCCGCGTGGCGCTGGCGCTGGTCGAGGTCCTCCTGTCGGCGCCGCTCGCCCCCGTTCCACCTGCGCCGGAGAAGCTCGAAGAGCAGATGCGGCAGGTCGCGGAGGTGATCGGCAAGGACCTCCCGCCCGCGCACGTGAGCCGCCTGGTCGTCGCGTGGACGCAGTTGTTCGGCGCGCTCAGCTTCGAGCTGTTCGGGCAGTACGTCGGCAGCGCCGACCCGGCCGACGAGTTCTTCACCTTCACCGCCGACCGGATGGCCGATCTCGTCGGCCTGCCGTGATCAGACGAGGTGCTGGGTGAACCAGCTCGCCGCCAGTGCGGCGACCTCCTCCAGCGTGCCCGGCTCCTCGAAGCACGCGGAGGCGCCGGTGACGAGCTTGACCTCGCTGGGGCCGCCGAGCCGCTGAGCGGACTCCTCGTTCACCCGTTGCGCGTCGGGGTCCTTGCCACCGACGATCAGCAGCGTCGGAGCGGTGACCCGGGGCAGGGCGTCCGCCGCGAGATCGGGGCGCCCGCCGCTCGCGACCACGGCGTACACCTCCTCCGGCCAGGCCGCTGCGGCCGCCAGTGCCGCGGCCGCCCCCGCGCTCGCCGCGAACAACCCGAGCGGCAGGTTCGCCGTGGCGTCGCGCCGGGTCAGGTCGTCGAGCACGTGCAGCAGCCGCCGGGTGAGCAGGTCGACGCCGGCCTCCTCGTCGGGGACGAGCAGGTCGAACAACAGCGTGCCGAACCGGAAGTCCTGGAACGTGCGGGCGAGGGCCTGCACGCGCGGAACGCTCCGGGAGTTGTCCGAGTCGGCGGCGAGCACGACGAGACCGGTCGCGTCGGCGGGCAGGGTGAGGTCGCCGTGGAGCGCGGCGGCACCGACGTCGATCGTGACGGGGACGGTCACGACAGCTCGCTCCCGAGGAGTTCGACGACCTCGTCGTCACTGGTCTGCTCGAAGTCCACGTACCACTCGCCGATCGCCCGCAGGTCGTCCGGCGCGAGCAGGCACACCACCTCGTCGACGTCGGCCTTGAGCGCAACGGCGGATTCCGGGGCGCAGACCGGTGCGGCGAACACGAGCGAGCGCGGCCGGTCCTCGTGGATCGCGTGTGCGGCGGCGCGGGCGGTCACCCCGGTGGCGAGGCCGTCGTCGACGAGCACGACGTCCCGTCCCGCGCGGGGCTCAGGTTCGCGCCGGCCGAGGTAGACCCGCTCGCGGCGGCGGGCCTCGGCCCGCTCCGCCTCGCAGGTCTCCCGCAGGTCGTCCACGCTCAACCCCAGTGCGCGGAGGTTGCGGATGTCGTAGGTGGCTTCGCCGTGCGCCGTGACCGCGCCGACCCCGAACTCGGGCCTGCCCGGTGCCCCGATCTTCCGCGCGACGGCCACGTCCAGCGGCGCGCCGAGCGCGGCCGCGACACCGTGCGCGACGACGACCCCACCGCGAGCGAGCCCGAGAACCAGCGGGTCGTGCCAGGCGCGGCCGCTGAGCTGTTCGCCCAGGTGCAGCCCGGCCGTGCGCCGGTCGGGGAACGCATGCGCGCGCGTCATGCCTGGCGGGTACCCAGATCGGTGGTGAGCACACGCCAGCGCCGGTACTTCGGCCCCGCGATCAGCACGAAGTCGAGCAGGCAGCCGACGGCGACCACCGACAGCAGCACCGAACCCCACCAGAGGTCGAACAGCCCGAGCACGATCGCGAGCGCGATGCAGGCGACAACGACTGCCACGTCGGTGCCGAGCCGCACCGAGACGCGGCGGGGCGGCGGTCCCGCCTGCTCCTGCAGCGCTCGCTCGTATTCACCTCGGGCCCACGGCAGTTCGCGCAGATATCTCATGAATGCTGGCTACCCAGCGGAACGAGGACCACACTTCGTCCACTGTGGACAAAAAGGAACCGGCCGCCCGGACGGCCTCCTCGACGTTGAGGAGACCGGCCGGCGCGGCCGGAGCCACCTTCGAGAAGTGGCGGTGTTGCCGGAGCAACCTGCGGCCGACTCTACATAACCGTTGCGGCCACGCGAACGGCTGTATCGAAATCGAGACCTTGCTCCGCCGTTCAGACGGTTTGCATGATCTCCGCCCGTTTGGGCCAGTGCGACCAGAAGGCGCCCGTGTACCCGAGCTGGATGAGCTTGAGCAGGAACGGGTTGTCGGCGTAGTTGTTGTCGTCCTCGGTGAGGCCGGGCAGCGTCGGCAGCATGACGCGGTGCAGTTCCGACTCGGGCACCAGGTCCCACAGCAGCCGCACCGTCTTCTCCCAGCGGCCGTTCGGCGAAGCGAGCGTCTCGGGGTCCTCAGGCAGCAGCGGCGACAGGTAGTACACGGGGCGGAACCGACCGTGGCGGTCGAACACGAACTGCCGCTCGTACTCCACGACGCTCGCACACTGGCTGCGTGGCTTGAGCACGATCGGCTCGGTCGCGGTGTCCGACTGCAGCCCGGGCACCGTGCGCCTGCCGTCGCACTGCTGGGCGAGCTGGATGCCCAGCGGCGAGTACGGGAAGGCGCGGATGCCGAGGCTGTACCCCGCGACCGTGACGTCGAGCGCGAGCGTCTCCCGCACGGCCTCCGTCATCGTCTCGACGGTCTCCCCCGGCATCCCCAGCAGCACCTCGACCATCACCGGCAGGTCGTGGCGCTTCGTCAGCTCCACCACGCGCCGTACGTCGGCGAAGTCGTAGTAGCGGCGGCCGCGGCCGGTGACCTTCCAGTCGTCGAGCAGGTCCTCGCTCACGTGGTCCGGCGCCAGGTTGACCCCCGCACAGCCCGCCTCGACGAGCAGCTCGAGCAGTTCCTCGTCGAACGGCGTCGGCTGGGCGTAGATCCACAGCCGCAGGTGCCGCAGCGGCGAGGCGGGGTCCTCGCGGCGGCGGATGACCTCCCGCAGCACGGCCTTGCTGTGGGCGATGGCGAGGTTGAACTCGCTATCGGTCGTGTGCAGGTCGTATACACCTTGTGCACAGAGCAGCTCCATCTCGTCCACGACCGCCTCCACCGCGCGGCGCGTGAAGTGGGTGCCCTTCGCGTCCGGTTCGACGCAATGCGCACAGGAATAGGTGCAACCGTTCTTGGTGAGGATATTTCCCAGCCCGCCACCGCGGTAATACCGGAGATTGTCGACCTTGTACGGGTCGCCGGACCGGCGCGTGTATTTCGTCACGGCGTTCAACGGCGTGAACTCGGGTTTTCCACGGCGGCCGGGCGCGATTTGCGGGACGCGCACCACCTCGCCGCCGCCGCGGTTGACGATCAGCCCCGGCACGGTTTCGGGCGGCGCACCGGTCAGCAGCGCGTTCGCGAGCCGCACGAGGGTGTTCTCGCCCGGCCCCTTCACCCCGAACGGGATGCCGAACCAGTCGGTGAGCGCGAACGGCATCGAGGAGAACCCGACCCCGCCCGCCACCACAGGAGCGCTGGTCAGCGCCTTGATCTCGGAGATGATCGCGTGGTGGTCGGACAGGAACACCCGCTGCTGCTGGGCGTAGATGGTGTCGGTGTTGCGCACCGTCACCCCCACCAGCAGCGGCTCGCGCCCGGCGAAGTACTCCCGCAGCACGCTCCGCCAGTCGTCCCGCCGGAACGTCAGGTCCACCACCTCGACGTCGAACCCGTCCATTTCCAGCGAGGTCGTCAGAATGTCGAGCGCATAGGGCGTGATCGGCGGGTGGACGAGATTCGGGTTGACGAGGGTCACCAGCGATTTGCCCATTTGCTCCCACTCCCGGAAAAAAGACGTGCCATTCCCCGCCGGAAGCGTGCGCCCGGGAGCCGGGCCTTGATCAGGGGGCGTGTTCCACTTGGCGCCACCGCAGTTCCCTGGCCAGCCGCGCCGAGGAGCGCAGCCGCTCCGGGTGGATGCCGAGCACCAGGCTGAGCCAGCCCTGCCAGTAGGGCCCCGGCACGCGCTTGCCGCGTTCCCAGCGGGACACCTCGTCGCGGCCGAGGGCGCTGTTGCCCGAGGCGGCCGCGAGCGCGTCCGCCAGGTCGTACTGGGTGAGCCCGCGCTCGCGCCGGACCGAGCGGATCAGGCGGCCGATCGGCAGCCCCTCGCCGGTTCGCGGCACCCCGCCGGTCTCCCGGGTCGGCATGGGTCTGACGTTAATTATCGTGCTCACAGCGAACCATCCGTTCCACGAACACTCTCATCCTTTCCGCGCGTGCTGCCTGCCCAGCGTCTGCCGCGGCGATTCGCCGAACCGCTCGCGGTAGACCGCGGCGAAACGGCCGTGGTGCGCGAGCCCCCACTTGCTCGCGATCTCGCCGACTGTGGTGGTGTCGGCCTGCGCCGCGCACAGCTCGTCGTGCACCCGCTGCAGCCGCACGCCCCGCAGGTACTCGCTGGGCGAGCTGTCGAGCTGCTCCCGGAACGCCTTCTGCAGCGCCCGGACGCTGACACCGGCCCGCCGGGCGAGGCTCGCGGGCGTGTGCGCCCACTCCGGGTGCCCCTCCATCAGGTCGACGGCGATGCCGAGCAGGCGCGAGGGCACCGGCCGGTCGTCACCGGCGAGCATCGCGCTGTAGTTGTGCGGCTGGGCGAGCAGCAGCCCGGTGATGATGTTCTGCTCGAACTGCTCCATGCCGATCGGGTGGGCGAGCAGGCTCTCGGGCCTGCCGAGGTCCTTCACGCCGTAGTTGAGCGCGTCGAACCAGCTGCGGGCATACCCCTCCGTGACGTCCATGCCCAGCTGGAACCGGATCGGCTCACGCAGGGCGCCGTCGATCATCTCCGACAGCCGCGCCTCCAGTGCGGCCCGTTCGATCCGGATCACCAGCTGGCTGCAGTCCCCCGACAGCCGCATGTGCAACGGTTCGGTGGGGGACGCGACGGCGATCTTCTCCGGTGATGCCTGCACCTGTTCGAAACCGGACTGGAAGGTTCCCCGGCCCGCGGTCGGCATCAATATGGCGAAGAAACTTTCGAGCTCGCCGGGATTGACGCGCACATCCCAGCCGTACGAGATATACGTCGCCGCTATATTGCGCATACGACGGCAGTGCATCCTGGCGCGCAGTTCCGGCTTCGGTCCCACGACGTCCATGCGGTGGGGGCAGAAGATCCTCCCTACCTGGTCACGGGTCTCGTCCACGTCCGTGGACTCGAACAGTTTGTATTTTTCGAGAGGTAACTCACTCATTTGTCCCGGGCAGCCTGGTCGATCAAGGTCTTGGCGATGCCGACTCCCACACCTCCAGGCTGATACTGTCGGCTCTTTTCACCGGAAGGAGTACCGGCAAACGGGTGTAGTTGCCAACTGCAAGTTGCAGGCCGTGGAACGGCGAATCAGGGGCGGAGCCGAATTACACCGGACGCAGCACCGCGGTGAACTGCCGGAGCGCCCCGCCCTGCCGCTCGATGCGGTAACCCCGCAGCTGGGCGGCCTTCGAGCGGACCTCCTCGGCCACGTCGACGACGTACTCCAGGTGGCTCGCGGTGTAGACCCGCCGCGGCAGGGCGAAGCGGACCAGCTCGCGGGGCGCCGGGATGTCCGGGCCACCGTCGGGTGCCCGCTTGCCGAACACCAGCGTGCCCAGCTCGCACACCCGCACCCCGCCGGCGAGGTACAGCTCGTTGGCGAAGGCCGTCGCGGGCAGTTCGTGCGGCGGGATGTGGTCGAGCAGCAGCCCCGCGTCGACGTAGACGGCGTGACAACCCGTGGGTTGCAGCACCGGCAGCCCCGCCAGGCTCAGCTGTTCCCCGAACCAGCGGGTGCTCTCCGCGCGGTACCGCAGGTAGCCGGGTTCGGTGACCTCGAGCAGGCCCTGCGCGAGCGCGTCCAGGTCACGACCCGCGAGACCGCCGTACGTGGGAAAGCCCTCGGTCGCGATGACCTGTTCGGCGCAGCGTTCGGCCAGTTCCCGGTCACGCAACGCGATGAGGCCGCCGATGTTCGCCATCCCGTCCTTCTTCAGGCTGGCCCAGCACCCGTCCGCCAGGTCGAACATCGCGCGGGCGACCTCCCGGGGCGTCGAATCCGCGTACCCCGCCTCCCGCTCGGTGATCAGGTAAGCGTTCTCCGCGAACCGCGACGCGTCGAGGAAGAGCGGGACGCCGTGCTGGTCGCACAGCTTCCGCGCACCGGCGATGTTCAGCAGCGACACCGGCTGCCCGCCGTTGGCGTTGTTCGTCACCGTCAGCACGACGCACCGGATGCGCCCGCCGGACCGGCCGGCGAGCAGCTCCGCCAGCGCGCCGAGGTCGAGGTCGCCGCCGAACGGGTTCGGCATGCCCTCGTACGCGGGCACCGGCAGGTCGACCGCCTCCGCCCCGGCCGCCTCGACGCTCGCCCTGGTGCTGTCGAAATGCGTGTTGCTGACCGAGATGTCGCCGAGCCCGAGCACGTTGCCCAGCAGGATCCGCTCCCCCGCGCGCCCCTGGTGCACCGGCAGGACCTCGGAAAATCCGGTCAGCTCCCGTACGATCGCTTCGAACCTCTCGAATGACCGCGCACCGGCGTACGACTCGTCACCCGCCATCAGCGCGGCCCACTGGGCGGCGGACATCGCCGCGGTTCCCGAGTCGGTGAGCAGGTCGATCGTGATGCGCCGCGCGGGCACCCGGAAGAGGTTGTAGCCGGCGGTGGCCAGCGCGTTCCGGCGTTCTTCCTCGGTGGGGAACGGGATCGGTTCGACGGCCTTGATGCGGAACGGCTCCATGAAGGACGGCATGACTTCTCCTCCGGCCCCGGGACGGCACAACCCCTCCAGCGTCGCCGCCGCCCCGCCCCCGCGGTAGAGGCCAGTTCGACCGGCCAGTGACCTGGCGCACAAAACCGAAACGTCGATTGTTCACGTGTAACCATCGAGCGACGAACAGCGGAAACAGCTCTGGGGAAGAGCGGGGACTCAGTCGTGGAAGTCGCGGTCGAGCAGGTCAGCTTCGCCTTCCAGCCGTTGTACAGCCTGCATACAGGCGGCATTGTCGGGGTGGAAGCGCTCGCCCGGCCCGCCGAGGGGCGCATCCAGGAGCTGCTCCGGCACGCGCTGCGCCGGGGCAGGCTGGTGGCCGTCGACGCGGCGCTCGCGGCGCGGGCCGTGTTGCTGGAGTCGAGCCACGAGACGCTGCTGCCCCTGCACCTCAACCTCACCGCCGCCTCCGCCGCGGCCCCGCAACTCGTGCTCGACCCGCTGCAGGAGGCGCTCGGCAGCACCGGGCGCCGGGCACGCGAAGTCGTGCTCGAGGTCGGCTCCCCGTTCCACGGGGTGTCGGCCAAGGCCCTGCTCGCCGGGATCCGGCGGTTCGCCGAGCTGGGTTTCCGCATCGCTTTCGACAACCTGGGCCACGGGGACCTGCCGCTGAACCTGCTCGCCGAGGCCCGCCCCGACCTGATCAAGCTCGACCGCACGACACTGCACCGGCTGCCCGGCGACCAGCCCACCGTCGCGCTCGTCGAGGCGCTGTGCCACTTCGCCGCGCGCACCGGGGTCCGCCTCGTCGCGACCGGGATCGAGACCGAGGCGCAGCTCACCACCGTGCAGCGGCTCGGCGTCCGCACCGTGCAGGGCAACCTGTTCGCCCCGGCCAGGGAAGGTGTGGTGCCGACGGCGGGGCTGGTGTCGGTGGAGCCGGAGCCGACCGGGGCGAGCGCGGCCAACCCCCGCGTCGACGACTTCCTGCGCGCACCCGTCACGCTGCCCGCCGGCGCCACCTGCGACCAGGTGCGCAAGGTGCTGCTGGACCAGGACGCGACGACGGGCGTCGTCGGGCTGGACGACGACGGGCGCCCGGTCTGGACGGTCGACCGCTCGCGGTTCCTGCTCGACCTGACCGGCCCGTTCGGGCACGCGCTGCACGCGAACCGGCCGGCCGCCCGGCTGGCCGACCCGCCCCGCACGATCCGTTCCGGTGCCGGCGCGCTCGAACTGCTGGACCTGGTGACCGACGCGGAACTCGACCGCAGCGGGGACGACGTGATCGTGGTCGACGCGGACGGCCGGTGCGTGGGCGTGGTGCTCGTCAACGAGCTCGTCCGCGGGGTCGCGGAGCAGAAGATCGAAGAGGCCGCGGCGCTCAACCCGCTCACCCGGCTGCCCGGCAGCGACGCCGTGGCGCGCGAGGTGGACCGCCGGCTCGCCGCCGGGCACCCCACCGTCGTCGCGTGGCTCGACGTCGACTCCTTCAAGCGCGTCAACGACACCGCGGGGTTCGCGGCGGGCGACGACCTGATCCGCGCGCTGGGCCGGGCACTGTCCGATTTGGGCGCGAAACTGCGCAGTGTCACGGTCAGCCACGTCGGCGGCGACGATTTCCTCATCGCCTGCGACATCGACGAAATCTCCACCGTGGCCGACACGTTGCTGAGCGCCCCGTGGTCCGCCGAGGGGATGCCGGTGACCGTCTCGCTCGCGACGGTCGTGTGCGCGGGTGGCGTCGTGCGGTCCTATCGGGAGGTTTCCCGGATGCTCGCGCCCCTGAAGAAAACCGCGAAGCACGTTTCCGGGTCGAGCTGGGTCAACGGCTGGCCGGGATCCGAGCGGTACGAGGTTCTGCGCGGCAGTCCGCGACACTGATTACGAGATTTTTCCACGTTCCACGCTCCCCCCTTCGTGAAATCAGGGCGGTAGTCCACAGGTCGGGTCGTACGCGCATTGTCGCGCCCTACCGCAGAATGGCTCACCCCCGCTATTTCCCCTGTTCAAAGGCCTCTACCGTCCTTCCCGTGGTCGTTCCTGAGTTCAAGCCCGGCGACACCCCGGGATACGTCTACGAAATGATGGCCGAGCACCTCGCCGCGCGTATCGAGGCGGGGGAATTGCCACCCAACACCGCGTTGCCGTCCGAGCGGCGGCTCGCCCAGGAATACGGCGTCTCCCTGGGCACCGCACGGCACGCGACCCGTCTCCTCCGTTACCGGGGACTGGTCGTGACGGTCAGATCGAAAGGAACTTACATAGCGGACCGGAGGGGGCGGCAGCAGCAGTGAATACGCCCTCCTCACCCGTTCGGGTAGTTTTGTGCCCGGGCGCGGTTACCGGAACGATCCGGACCGCGCCCGGGACAACCCGAGATCAATTTCAAAACGGCTGCTCCACGCGTCGTCAAACCTTTGGCGGTAGCTCTGATTCGCTTCCGCCGGATAGGCTGACCCGGATGGCCGCCACCCTGCCCACGTTGACGGGAAGCCGGATTGTGATTAAGACCTTCCGCGTGACCGGAATCGGCGACCATGCGAATGCACGTGCACATGCAACTGCGGCCGGAGGCCGGTGAGGCGGCGATGGTACCCGACCTGCCGGCGAACCCGCTGTCCATCGAACTGTCGCTGTCCCACCGCCGGTTCTGGTGGCAGATCGACGACGAGGACGAGCAGCCGGAACAGTGGCACGCCTCGGCCGACATCTCGCCGCTCGACGTCTGCCCCGACGAGCTGCGGCACGTCGGCGACATCTCCCTCGTCATCGCCGACCTCACCAAGGAACGCAACCTGCTGGACTCCGTGGTGCTCGGCGAGTGGGCGCTGGAGTTCATCGCCGAGACCGTGATCGACCCCGACGAGGGGAAACTGCACCCCGAGCTGGACAAGGAGATCTCCCCGGGCCCGGCCCGGATGGTGATCCTGCGCCGGGTCGAGCTCGTCGAGGCCTGGCGCGGGCACGGTCTCGGCGCCGCGCTGATCGCCAGCGCCCTGCGCATCCTCGCCCCCGACGCCCGGCTCGGCGCCAGCCGCGTGTCACCGCTGGACTTCCCGTGCCCCGGTGACCGCGTCGCCGCCGAGCTGGCCAGCGTCCGCGCCGGGGCGATGCTCGAACGCGTCGGCTTCCGGCGGTGGAACGGCGTGCACGTCGTCGACCTCCGCGACCCGGCGCTGCTGGACGCGCGCATGGAGATCCTCGACCAGTGGTGGCCCGAATCCGACAGCGGAGAACGCTAGAACAACGTCCGTATCGTTCCACAAAGGACATACCTGTCGTCGAACACCGGCACCAGCCGCCACTTGTCGAACGTGGTGCACGGATGCGACACGCCGAAGGCGACCCGGTCCCCCACCGCCAGCTCGCCGCCGCGGAAGTGGGCGTGCTGGTCGTTGAGCGCGACCAGCCCGCCGGGCGGAGCGGGTTCGATCTCGTGCGTGTCGCGGCGGATCCGGTGCAGTGGCACGGGAAATCCCGCGTCGACGCCGGTGTCGCGCTTGCCGAAGTCCAGGATCGCCAGCCCCGGTTCGGGGCAGGACAGCACGCGGCTCCACAGCTCTAGGCTCGGCCGCAACGGCAACGTGCGGTACTCCGTGCCCACGATCGTCCGGTAGTCCTCGTAGACGAGGGAGTCGTGGGTGACGTAGCAGCCGCTGCGCAGCACCACGCGGATCGACCGGCCGGCCTGCCACCCGGGCCCCAGCTCGTCGGCGACCACCTCCGGGAACGCGCTGCCCCCGACCGTCACGACGAACTCCCCGTTCCCCGCGAGCTCGTCGGCGGCGTCCCGCAACCGGCGCAGGTAGCCGCGGACGTTCGCGAGCAGCTCTGCGGCCGGGGTGCCGCCGATGATGCCCTCGAAGCCGCCGATCCCCGCCAGCTCCAAAGCTTCCGACGCACGGACGCGTGCCGCGAGCGACCGCAGCGCCGCGAGGTCCCGCACCCCGGTCCGGCCACCGGGCACACCGAGCTCCACCAGCACCGGGAGCGGGCGGGCGCGCTGCCCCAGCTCCTTTTCGAGGAGCTCGACCCCGTCGAGGGAGTCGACGTAGCAGTAGCACGTGAACCCGGGATCGCGCGCCAGCTCCGCACCGAGCCAGCGGATCGCCTGGGAATCGGCCAGTTCGTTGGCGAGCACGATCCGGCGGGCGCCCAGTGAGCGGAACGCCCTGACCTGGCTCGGCGAGGCGAGCGTCAGCGCCCACGCCCCGCGTTCGAGCTGCGCCTCGGCGATCTCCGGCGACATCGTCGTCTTGACGTGCGGGGCGAGCGCGAGCCCGTGTTCCCGGCAGAACCGGGCCATCGTGGTGAGGTTGTGGTCGAGCGCGGAGCGCCGGAGCGCCAGCACCGGGGTCAGGAAGTCGTCCAGGGTGGCGCTCAGCGCGGCCGCGGGCCTGCCGACGGCGTCGAACGGGAAGGCCTTGTCCCACGCGGTGATCGTGATCTCGGGGAGGTCGAGCACCCGCGTCACTCCACCCTGCCGCGGCGCGCCGTCTCCCACGGCCACTCGGCGAACCGCGCGACGTACCACTTGTTGAACTGGGCGTTGTCGCGGAAGCCGCACCGCTCGGCGGCGGCGCGGACCGAGGGCTGCTCGCCACGCAGCAGGAACCGGCGCACGCAGTCCAGCCGCACGCCGCGCAGGTACTCGTGCGGCAGGCAGCCGTCCTCCTGGAACGCGCCGGTCAGCTCGGCGAGCGTGGCCCCGGCGAGCTGCGCGTAGTACGCCATCGACCGGCCGGAGAACGGGTCGGAGTCCATCAGTACCTTGACGAACGCCACCAGCTCCGCCGAATCCCAGCCGCCGCGCCGCAGCCCGCCCGAGAACTGGTGCGGCTGGTTGCGCACGACCCAGTCGACGAGCACCTCCTCGGCGTGGCGCGTCAGGCGGTCACCGGGCGGGCCGGTGAGCAGCCGGCGCACGCTCTTGGCCAGCGGGCCGGCGTCACCGAGCAGGCTGCGCACGAGCGGCCGGAACGACACGATGCCCTCGGGCGGGAACGCCAGCAGCGGGGCGAGCCGCGCCCGCAGCAGGTCGGGGCGGATGCGGATCACGCGGAACAGCGAGCCGCTCGCACACCGGATCGTGCTCAGCTGCTCCGGTGACGCCGCGACCACGGCACCGCTGCCGAGTTCGAGATAGCGCTTTCCGTGCCGGCACACCAACCGTCCACGGAGGACGATGAGGAGGAAGTAGTCCGGTTGCGGGCCTTGGAGTTCTATCGTCGCGTCACACGTGTAGGCCAGGGTGCCCACGACGAGCCGCGGGCCGGCCAGCGCGGTCACGCGCACCTCCAGCCGCTGCCCGCGCTCGACCCGGACGAGGTGCGGGCCCAGCACCCGCGCCGCGTCGTGCTCCTCGTCTGTCATGGCGTCACGTTCTTTTCGTCTGGAACATCTGTTTCATTTTTCACGATAGTCAGCACGCCGGCGGCCAGTCAACGCCCCGACCACTCAGGAATACAGGGTCTGCTGCGGGGTTTCGCCGAACTCGCGGTAGTACCACTTGCTGAAACCGGGTTCGGTGAACCCCCAGCGCTCCGCGACGGACTCCACCGTGACGTCCCCCGGCTCGGCCCAGCGCAACGCGAGGTACGCCCGGCGCATGCGCACGTGGTAGAGGTAGCCGGGGATCGACTGGGACAGCCTGCTGCGGAACGCCTCGTCGAGCGCGCGCGTGCTGATGTCGAGGTCACGCGCCAGCGAGCCCTCGGTGTGCGCCTCCTCCGGCGTGCTTTCCAGGATGTCGATCGCGCGACGCAGCGTGTACGGCGGCGCCGGCAGCGGACGGGTCTCGAGCACCGCGCTGTAGCTGTTCGGCTGCACGCGCAGCAGCCCGACGGCCAGGCTCTCCTGGAAGTGCCCCTCCCACAACCGCCTGCGGAACCCGTGCTCCGGGTTGCTCGCGCGGCGGACGTAGGTCAGCAGGAAGTCCACCCAGCGCCGCTGCCGCACGCCCTGGCAGTCCAGCCCGAGTTCGAACCGCAGCGGCCAGGGGACGTACCCGCCGAGCAGGTCGCTGAGCACGCCCTGCAGGAACGGCCACGAGAGCTTGGTCAGCAACAACCGCGCGTCGGCGGACAGGCGCATGCTCAGCGGTTCGGTGTTCCGGCTGATGAGCATTCTGTCCGGAGTGGACAGTAGCTTTTCGGACCCCGACGTGATGGTCGCGCACCCGGCGATCGGGACCTGGAGCGCGATGAAGTCGTGCGTCAGCCCCGGATCCACCGCGACGGCCGCGCCGTAGTGGACGTAGTTGAGCACGACGTTGCCCAGCGCCAGCGAGTTCATCTCGGCGTCGATCCGCGCGTCGCGTTCGAGGGTCACGACGTCGTGGGGACACAGGATGCGACTCATCTCGTCACGTACGTGGTCCAGGTCACCGGAACGGAAGAGCCGGTGACCTTGTAAGGGCAATGCCATTTCTCCCTGTACCTCCGTCGCGCGCGAGTTCGGGGCTCTCGGCTCGAGGACTAGGTTCGGTAGCAGCACAATCAAGAGAAGAATCACATACTACGCCGAACCGGCGAGGAAACAAGGAGTTTCGGCTACCGAAAGTAGGCCGGGCACCCGTCCGTGGCGGATTTCTCCGCTTGTTTCCCGTTCAATTCCCCGCCAGCCTGAGCAATTCCGCCAGGTGCAGCGCCTTGACCGGTGTTCCACGCAGGCCCTGCCGCAACTGGCGCAGGCAGCCGGGGTTCACCGCCACCACGTAGTCCACCCCCGCCGATTCGATCTCCGCGAGCTTCGGCGCCAGCACCTCGCGGCTGTCCGCGGGCCGCAGGAGCGAATACGTTCCCGCCGCACCACAACAACTCCCCGCGTTCGGCAGCTCGACGTAATCGGCCACCGCTTTGATCAATTCACGCGGTTCACGCGTCACGCCCATTCCGTTGCGCAGGTGGCAGGAATCCTGCAAAGCCACCCGCGCCCGCCTGCCGTCCACCCGCACTTCCCCGTCCGGCCACGCGTTCCGTTCGAGGAGCCATTCGCTGAACTCCTTCACGCGGTCCCGGCCGAGCTGCGCGGCCAGGTGCGCGGCACAGCCACCGGCGGTGGTGACGATCGTTCCGGGTAAGCGCTTTCCGAGTTCCCGCGCCAGTTCGGCGCCACGGCCGGATTCGCCGTTGTGCGCGTGCAGCGCGCCGCAACACCCCTGGTTCGCGGGGACGTTCAAATCCGGCGCGATGCGCAGCGCCGCCCGGCTCACCGCCGGGTACAGCCCGCGCTCGACGCAGCCCAGCATCAACGACTCCGCCCGCCCGCGTGCGCGCGCGTGGCGGCGCACGAGGCCCTGCAACCGCAGCAGCCACCGCCGCGCCACGACCGCCATCAGCACGCGCGCGAGCCACGGCCGGTCACGGCCCCGCCACTGGTGGTCGCGCCACTGTTCGAGCAGGTTGCCGTACTGCACGCCGGCCGGGCACACGGGTTCGCACGCCCGGCAGCCGAGGCAGAACGACGACTGTTCCACCAGCGTCGGGTCGTCCGGTTCGAGCTGCCCGGTCTCCAGCGCGCGCATGAGCGTGATCCGCCCGCGCGGCGAGGACGCTTCCTCGCCCGTCAAGGCGTACGTCGGGCAGGCGGGCAGGCAGAAACCGCAGGAGATGCAGCGCTCGAGCAGCTCGTCGTCGAAGATCACGAGCCGACCTTCCCGGGGTTGAGGATGCCGGCGGGGTCGAAGGCGGACTTGATGCGACCCAGCAGGCGCAGCTGGTCGGTGCCGAGCCGGTCGGCGAGGAACGGCAGTTTCGCCGCCCCCACCCCGTGTTCGCCGGTGATCGTGCCGTCGAGCCTGATCGCCGCCGCGAAGATCTCCGCGAACGCCTTGTGCGCGCGGTCCACCGCCGCGCCGTCGTCGGGGTCGAGCACGCACGTCGGGTGCAGGTTGCCGTCCCCGGCGTGCCCGAACGTCGCGAAGCGCAGGGCGTAGCGCGCGGCGATTTCGTTGATCTGGTCGACCATCGCGGCCAGTTTCGGGCGCGGCACCGTGACGTCCTCGAGGATCGTCAGCGGAGCGAGCCGGGACAGGGCGGGCAGGGAACAGCGGCGCGCGGCGAGCAGCGCGTCGGAACGGGCGACGTCCTCGGCGAGCGTGACCTCCAACGCGCCGGCCTCCGTGCAGATCTTCCGCAGCCGCACCAGGTTTCCCGCGACCACCTCGATCGGCCCGTCGTCGCCGAACAGCAGCAGCGCCCCGGCGTCCTGGCGCAGGCCGAGCCTTGCGAAGTCCTCCACCGCGCTGATGCAGTTCTGGTCCAGGAACTCCAGCGTGGCCGGCACGATGCCGGCGGACAGGATCGCCGTGACGGCGCGGCAGGCGTCGGACAGCGTTTCGAAGTACGCCACGCCCGTGCCCGTCTCGGCGGGTTTCGGCAGCAGCGCCACCGTCGCCTCGGTGATCACCGCGAGCGTGCCTTCGGAACCGGTGAGCAGCCGCGTGAGGTCGTAACCCGCGACGTCCTTCCACAGCCTGCCGCCGGTCCGGATGACCTCTCCGGTCGGCAGCACCGCCTCCAGGCCCAGCACGTAGTTGCGCGTCACGCCGTACTTCAGCCCCCGCAGCCCGCCCGCGCAGGTCGCGATGTTGCCGCCGACCGTGGACGTGGTGCGGCTGCCCGGATCCGGCGCGTACAGCAGGTCCCTCGCCCCGGCGGCGTCGGCGAGCCGGGCCGTGGTGACGCCCGGCTGCACCCTGGCGAGCAGCTCCTCGTTGCTGATTTCGAGGATCCGCGTCATCCGCGTCAGCGCGAGCACGATGCCACCCGCGAGCGGGACCGTCGCGGCACACAGGTTGGACCCGGCGCCGCGGGGCACCACGGGAACCCGGTGCTCGGTCGCGAGCCGCAGCACGGCGGCGACCTGCTCGGTGGTCCTGGGCAGCACGACGACGTCCGGCCTGCCCTCGAACAACGGGGTCGCGTCGCGGCCGTACACCGCCAGTTCACCGGGGGCGAGTCGCACGCCGTCGAAGCCCACGATGTCGGTGAGCGCGTCGACGACTCCGTCGGGCAGCTCCATCAGGCCTGTCCGCACACGGTCCGCTGCCGCCCGAGCCCGGCGACCTCGATCTCCACGACGTCACCCGCGCGCAGGTACGGGTAGCGGCCGGACAGCGCCACGCCCTCGGGGGTGCCGGTGTTGAGCAGGTCCCCCGGTTCGAGCACGAGGAACTGGGACAGGTGCCAGATGATCTCGGCGACGCCGAAGATCATGTCCGAGGTCTTGGAGTCCTGGCGCGGTTCGCCGTTGACCCACGACCGGATCTCGAGCACCTGCGGATCGGCCACCTCGTGCGCGGGCACGAACCACGGGCCCACGGGGTTGAACGTCTCGCAGCACTTGCCCTTGGCCCACTGCCCGCCGGGGCGGCCGAGCTGGAAGGCGCGCTCCGACACGTCGTTCGACGTGACGTACCCGGCCACGCAGGCGCGCGCCTCGTCGAGGCTTTCCAGGTAGCGCGCGCGTTTCCCGATGACGACACCGAGTTCGGCCTCCCAGTCCGTCTTCTCCGACGCCCGCGGGATCAGCACCTCGTCGTACGGTCCGACGACGGTGTTCGGCGACTTGTGGAACAGGATCGGCTCGGACGGCGGCGCGTCCCCGGATTCGGCCGCATGGGCGGCGTAGTTCTGCCCGATGCACAGCACCGCCCCCGGCCGCGCGATCGGCGCCCCGATCCGCAGGCCGAGGATGTCGGTCTCCCGCAACTCCCCCGAATCCAGCGCGATCCGCGCCCGCCGCGGCCCGTCCTGCGCGAAGAACACGCCGTCGATGTCCGGCGTCAGCGGCGTCAGGTCGTAGTACCGGCCGTCCTCCAGCAGCACCGGCCGCTCCTCACCCGGCGGCCCGACCCTGAGCAACTTCATCTGCCTCGTCCTTCTATCTGTCGTCCGAATAGGCGACGACGTCGATTTCGAACTTGATGCGGCTGCTCAGGCAGCCGGTCAGCGTAGTCCGCGCGGGCAGCGGGTCGCCGAAGTACTCCGGGTAGATCCGGTTGAACTCGGGCACGTCCTTCGCGTCGGTGACATACGCACCCACCTTCACCACGTCCCGCAGCGTCAGGCCCGCGTCCGCGAGGATGCGCCGCACGTTCTCGATCGAACGGCGCATCTCCTCCTCGAACGTGCCCGGCACGATCGAGCCCGAGGCGTCCACCGAAGCCTGCCCCGAGACGAAGACGAACCCGCCCGCTTCGCGGTACGGGGAGAACCGCGTGGTGTGCCCGTCCTTCGACTGCGCGTGGGTCATGCGCTGACCCACTGGGTGAGGGCCTTCTCGAACCGGGTCAGCGCGGCGTCCAGTTCCTTCGGGCCGTGCGCCGCGGACACGTACCAGACGCCGCGCCCCGCGACCCACAGGCCGTGCTCGACGAGGACGGGCACGAAGCGCTCGTACCGGGCGAGGTCGAGCTGCTGCAGCGAGCGGTAGTCCGTCACCTCGACGTCGCCGAACGAGACGTGGAACGCGGCCGGCAGCCCGGAAACCCGCAGCGGCAGGTTGCGGGCGAGCCCGATCTCCCTCAGCCCGGCCATGAGCGCGGTGCCGTGTTCGGCGACCCGGTCGTACGGCGGTTCGTCGATCAGCGTGCCGACCGAAGCGACGACGGCCGCCATCGCCATGACCGACGCGTTGAACGTGCCGGAGTGGTTGACCTCACCCGTGCCGAAGCGCGCCATCAGGTCGGCGCGGCCGGCGAGTGCCGCGACCGGGAAGCCACCGGCGATCGCCTTGCCGTAGGTCGCGAGGTCCGGCGTCACGCCGTAACGCTCGGTCGCGCCGCCGAGGCCGAGCCGGAAACCCGCGATCACCTCGTCGAAGATCAGCACGATGCCGTGCTCGTCGCACAGCCTCCGCACCTCCTCCAGGTACCCCGCGCGGGGTTCGATCACGCCGGCGTTGATCATGATCGGCTCCATGATCACGGCGGCGACCTGCTCGCCGGCACGCTCGAGGACGTCCGCGAGCCGCTCGGCGTCGTTCCACGGCAGGATGATCGAGTCTTCGAGGTGGCTCGCGAGCTGCCCCCGGCTCGCCGGCCCCCACCGCCCGTCGCGCTCGCTGATCAGCACGTTGTCGAGCCAGCCGTGGTAGTGCCCCTCGAACCGCACGACCTTGGTGCGGCCGGTGACCGCCCGGGCGAGGCGCAGCGCGGCCTGCACGGCCTCGGTGCCGGTCATGCTGAACCGGACGAGGTCCGCCCAGCCCAGCGCCTCCAGCACCAGTTCACCGGCGCGGACCTCGAGCTCGTGCTGCCCGCCGAAGATGACGCCGTCCTTGCAGGCGCGGAAAACCGCGTCGATCACGTGGCCCGGCGCGTGGCCGAGGAAGTTCGGCCCCTGGCCCAGCAGGTAGTCGACGTAGTCCTGCCCGTCGACGCTGTAGAGCCAGGCCCCCTGCGCGCGCTGGATGAAGTCACGCGCCCCCGCCAGGCGGACGTTCGAATGCACGCCCCCGGGGGTGAGCCGCAACGCGCGGTTCCTCAGCTCGTCCGAACGCGGCGTACGCCCCGGCGCGTCATCAACCATCGAAGATCCCTTTCAACAGCCCGGAAATCGAAATCCCTGCCCGGCAGGCCGATCCGCGGTGAGTTTCACTAGATGAAACGCAAGATCTGTGTTCATTCAAGCTACGGCGAGTGGCCGAGAACAGTCAAGGGGGGCGAACACCGCCGGCGGCCCCATACCACCGCCCGTTCCCACCCGGCTCTGGCCCCCTGACATCGGCCTTCGCGGAGCGGTAGCATCTGAAACGCTCACGTTGACGGTCGAAATGAGGTAGCAGTGGCACGCCGCAAGGGGAAGCAGGATCCGGACGACATCCCGGCCAGCGAACAGGATGCGAACGAAGAGGAACGCGATTACTCGGTACGCGCGGTGGAACGGGTCTGCCTGATCCTGAACCTGCTGCAGGAATCGGTGGACGGCATCACCCTCAACGAGGTGGCCCAGACCACCGGCCTGCCGAAGTCGTCGGCCTTCCGGTACCTGTGGACGCTGGAGAACCACCGCTACGTCGAGCGCGACGAGGCGGGCGGGCTGTTCCGGCTCGGCCTCGGTTTCGTCGGCATGCAGTCCCGGCACCTGGAGATCCTCCGCGAGCGCGCCCGGCCGTTCCTCGAGCAACTGCGTGACGACATCGGCGAAACCGCGAACCTCGGCCTGCTCGACGGCGATCACGTGATCTACCTCGACATCGTGGAAAGCCGCCGCGGGGTCCGGCTGGCCGCCTCCCGCGGCGACCGCGACCCGATCCACTGCACCGCGCTGGGCAAGGCCATCGCCGCGCAGCTGCCCGAGGACCGGGTCCGTGAGCTGCTCGACGAAACCGGCCTGGCGAGGCGGACCGACAACACGATCACGAGCATCGACGAGTACCTCGAAGAGCTCGGGAAGGTGCGCCGGGTCGGGTACGCGATCGACGACCGCGAGAACGAGGACGACGGCCGCTGCGTCGCCGTGCCGCTCCTCGGCACCCGCCTGCCCGCCGCGATCAGCATCAGCGGACCGTCCTCACGGTTCTCCGCGCAGGAGGCCCGCAAGGCGGCGAAGGTGCTGATCGACATCGCGGCCGGGATCGCGACGAACCCGGTGGCCGTCGGCTGACGCGCGCGGGCGAGGTGCCCCCGGCCGAAGGGGGCAACCGCCCGCCGCGTCAGTCCAGCCCGCCGTGCCACGCATCGATGGCGGCGGGCACTTCGTCGAGCCCGAGTGGACTGATGCGGGCGAGGTCCGGCGCGAAGCGGTTGAGGTCCTTCCACCCCGCGCCCGTGAGCACGAGCACCGGCTCGTCCTCCCCGCCGACCCGTCCCGCGTGGACGTCCGCGGTCAGCGCGGCGAGCCCCGCCGCGGCCGCCGGTTCGACGAACACCCCCTCCACCTCGGAAAGCACCCGCTGCGCCACGAGGATTTCTTCGTCCGGCACGCTGACGCCCCAGCCGTCGCACTTGCGCACCAGCTCCGCGGCCAGCAGCCCGTCGGGCGGGTGCGGCAGCTGCAGTGCGGAGATCCCGCTCGTGCAGGTGTCGATGGCGGGTTCGGACAGCTGCCCGGCGAGGAACCGCGCGATCGGGTCGCACCCCGTGGGCTGGCAGGCGATGGTCCGCGCCCGCATCCCCCGGTGCAGCACGCCACGGGAGACCGCGGCCAGCAGCCCGCCGCCTCCCGTCGGCACGTAGACGTGGGTCGCGTCGGGGTGCTGCTCGGCCAGTTCGTAGGACAGCGTGTCGATGCCGCGCATGCCGTCGGGGTTGAACGCGTGCGCGGTGGTGGCGAGGTAGAGGTCGTGCCGCAGCGCCGCGGCGCGGACGTGCCCGAACAGCCCGGTTTCGCTCTTGCCGGACGCCCGGTTGCCCACGCCTTCGACGGCCGCCACGCCGATCGGGTAGGGCAGCAGCGGCAGCCGTTTCTCCTTGGGCGCGGAAGCCACGAGGCAGACGAACCCGGGTAGCCCCGCGCGGGCGCCGTAGGCGGCCATGGCGGCGCCGGCGTTGCCGGAGGAGGTGGTGACCCAGCCCCGCTGGCCCCGGCGCTTCGCGAGGGAAATGGACATCGCGGCGACGCGGTCCTTGTAGGACCCGGTGGGGTTGACGGTCTCCAGCTTGGCGGTGAGCGAGGCGACCCCCAGCCGCCTCGCGAGCTTGTCGAGCGGGACGAGCGGCGTGTCCCCCTCACCGAGGGAGACGAA
The DNA here is from genome assembly GCF_039542405.1 of Amycolatopsis dongchuanensis. Classification (NCBI taxonomy): domain Bacteria; kingdom Bacillati; phylum Actinomycetota; class Actinomycetes; order Pseudonocardiales; family Pseudonocardiaceae; genus Amycolatopsis; species Amycolatopsis dongchuanensis. Next base: position 77,847 of record NZ_BAABIB010000137.1, on the reverse strand, counting down.
CTCGCCCACCTCCGGAAGATCGTCCGCGAACCTGCTCAACCCGAGGGCGTTACGCACCACAACGGCTCCCACCTCCGCGGCGGGGAGCCGCGGATCCCAGGGACAGCTAAGGTGAAACGATCATTTCATCCTAGGTCAGGGTGGCCGTTCCGTCACGAGGTCTTTCCGAGCGGCCGCGCCGGCACACCCGCGACCTTGCTGCCGGGCGGCAGGTCCTCCCGCACGACGGAACCGGCGCCGATCACGACGTCGTCGCCGATCTTCAGCCGCGGCAGGATCACCGCACTGGCGCCGATGAACACGCGGTTCCCGATCGCGCAGCCGCCGCCGACGAACACGAGCGGGCTGAGCGTGGTGTGGTCGCCGATCGTCACCTCGTGCCCCACCACGCAGTTGACGTTGATCAGCACCTGCCTGCCCAGCTGCGTGTCGATGTTGACGCAGGCGCCGGCGAGCACGATCGACCCCGGCCCGACGCCGACCCCGTCCTCCACGTAGGCCCGCGGGTGCACGAGCGTGTAGGGCTCGCGCCCGGCCGCTAGCGCACGCCGGTCGATGTCCTCCCGTGCCGCGGGATCCGCGACCGCGATCACGTACCGGGCGTCGACTTCGGGCAGGAGGTCGTCCCCACCGAGCACCGGTGGTCCCTCGGATGCGTCGTCCAGGAACCCGATCGCCCTGACGTTAGCGTCAATCCGCTGGGTCCCGTTCAGCATGGCTTCGATCCGGCGCCCCAGACTGCCGTACCCGAGGATGACCACGCAGTTCAGCACCGCACCCCTCCGTCCACGAACTCCTTGTGGAGCAGCCCGTCCAGCGGCTCCCGAAGGAGGTGGTGCACGATCCGCTCGGCCGCTTTGCCGTCGCCGTAAGGGGAGGTCGCCGTCGCGGTCACGCGCTCGTGTTCCGGCGACAACGCCTGTCGCACAGCGTCGACGATCTCGTCCGCATCGACACCGCAGTCGATCACCGACGCGGCGCGCGGTCTCCCCTCCTGGCGGCGCCCGATGTTGACGGTCGGCGTCTGGACAGCCGGGGCTTCGATCAGGGCGCTGGACGAGTTGCCCAGCACCAGGTCGCACGACATCACCAGGTCGAGGTAGGCCTGCTGCCCCAGCGACGGGAACAGCGCGCTCCGGTCGGTGTTGCGTTCGACGAACTCACGCAGGCGGCGGTTGACCTCGGCGCCTCCACTGTCCACGTTGGACGCGGTGAACGCGATCGTCGCCTGGGGGAACCGGTCCAGCGCGGCCGTCAGCCCCGCGAGGCCGGCCGCGGAATCGGCCGGATCCGCCGTCACGGAGTGGTACGTGACCAGGATGAGCGGTTTCCCGTCCGGTAGCCCCAGCTCGCCCAGCACCTCCGCCCTCCGCGGCCGCGGGCGGGACAACACCTCGTCCAGCCCCAGCGAGCCCACCAGGTGCACGCGGTCGGCGGGCTCGCCGAGCTGGACGATCCGGCACCGGAACTCCTCCGTCGAGGTGAAATGCAGGTTCGCGAGCTTCGTGATCGCGTGCCGCACCGAGTCGTCGACGGCACCCCGGGTGACCTGCCCGCCCGCGATGTGCGCCACCGGGATCCGGCTCAACGCCGCCACGGCGGCCACGGCCAGCGCCTCGTACCGGTCGCCCAGCACGACGAGCAGGTCCGGCGCCAGGCCGAGCAGCGCGTCGGCGTACCCGGCGGCGGCCACCCCGAACGACTTGGCCATCGCGTGGGGCGAGTCGCCGGCCAGCACGTTGGTCACCACCGCGTCCACCGGATGGCCGTCCCGCCGGATCGCCTCGATCGTCAGGCCCTGCTCGGCCACCAGGTGCCCGCCCGAGACGAGCAGGCGGAGGTCGGCCTCCGGTTCCTCGCGCAGCCGCGCGAGGAGGGGGCGCAGTGGGCCGTAGTCGGCACGGGAACCGGTCGCGACACAGATCCGCCGCGTCACAACCTGGCCACCGGCTCGAGCAGCGACGCGACCTCGGCGTGCAGTGCCGGGTCGAGGGGTTCGTCGACCTTGGCGAGGTTCTCCGACAGCTGGTCCGGCCTGCTCGCGCCCACGATCGCACTCGTCATCGCCTCGTCGTGCAGGCACCAGGCGATCGCCAGCTGAGCGGCCGTGTACCCCGCGTTCTCGGCGATCTTCTTGAACTCCTGCACCGCCTCCAGCACCCCGGGCCGCAGGTACCGGTCGAGGAACCAGCCGTCCCCGGACGCCCGTCGGCTCCCCTCCGGGACCGCCCCCGGCGCGTACTTCCCGGTCAGCAGCCCCATCGCCAGCGGCGACCACGCCAGGACACCCGTCCCCGTCCGCCGGCACGCGGGCAGGACCTCGGGCTCGATCGTGCGCCAGAGCGCGGAGTACTGGACCTGGTCGGACACCGGGACGGCCCAGCCCGCCGCGCGGCAGAGCTCGATGACCTCCACGAGCTTGTCCGGCGGCCACTCCGACACGCCCCAGTACAGGACCTTGCCTGCCCGCACCAGGTCGTCCATCGTCCTGGCGACCTCCTCGACCGGCACCTCGGGGTCGTACCGGTGGCACTGGTACAGATCGACGAAGTCCACGCCGAGCCGCCGGAGCGAACCGTCGATCTGGCTCATGACGTGCTTCCGCGACAGCCCCCGGCGCAACGGCCCCTCGCCCATCGGCATGTAGACCTTGGTGCCGACGAGGTAGGTTTCGCGGTCCAAACCGGACAATGCCTTGCCGAGCGCTTCCTCGGCGCGTCCGGCCTGGTACTCGTTGGCCGTGTCGAAGAAATTGATCCCCGCGTCGTAGGCCCGGTGGACACAATGGACGGTGTCCTGCTCGTCGACGCTGCCACCGTGGGTCAGCCAGGTGCCGAAGCTCACCACCGAGAGCTTGGCGCCCCACTGCCCGAGTCTGCGATACCTCACTGCGCACTTCCTCGTACCGGGGTTGACCATGACTGCCGCAACGCGGCCGCGACCCGCCGTTGTTCGTCCACGCTCAGCTGGCTGGAACTGGGCAACGACAGGCCCCTGCGGAAGACGTCCTCCGCCACTGCGCCGCCGAGGCGCTCCGATCGTGCATACGGTTTCTGCAGGTGCACCGGCGGCCACAACCGCCGCGCCCCCACTCCGTGCGAGTTGAGCTTCGTCACGAGTTCGTCCGCCTCGATCCCCGCGTCCTCGACCAGGACCGAGTACAGCCAGTGCGACGGCCGCGCCCACTCCTCAGACGGGGGACCCGTCAGCGGAAGTCCGGCCAGCAGTTCGCGGTAGCGCGCGGCGAGGGCGCGGCGGGCCGCGACGGCGTCCGCCAGCTGCTCCAGCTGCGCGCAACCCAGCGCGGCGGCGAGGTTGGGCAGCCGGTAGTTGTACCCGACGGTCTCGTGCACGTACTGGTCGCCCTGCTTGGCCTGGTTGATCAGGTAGCGCGCCTCCCGCGCCAGGTGCTCCTCCCCGGTGACGATCATCCCGCCCGCTCCGCTGGTGATGATCTTGTTGCCGTTGAAGGAAAAACAGCCGAACCTGCCCACGCTGCCGACCGAGCGCCCGGCGAGCGGTCCACCGCTCCACGACGCGCCCAACGCCTCCGCCGCGTCTTCGACGATCGGGATCTCGAACCGGTCCTTCAGCGCCAGCAGGGGTTCCATGTCGGCCGGATGGCCGAGCACGTGGACGACCTCGACGACGTCCGGCAGCCGGTCACCGGTGCGTGCCCGGCGGACGACCTCGTCGTGCAGGCGGGCGGTGTCCATGTTCCACGTGCGGGGTTCGCTGTCCACCAGCAGGAGATCGGCCGCGCAGTAGGTGGCGGCGTTCGCCGAGGCGATGAACGTGAACGTCGGCACGGCCACCAGCCGGCCGGGCCCGGCGCCCGCCAGGCGGAGCGCCACGTGGAGCGCGGCGGTTCCGCTCGCACAGGCCACGGCGTGCGCGGTGCCCGTCACCTCGGCGAACTCGCGCTCGAACCGCTCGACGAACCGGCCCGCCGCGGAGACGTTCCCCTCCTCGACGCACTCCGCGAGGTACCGCGCCTCGTTGCCCGCCAGCCACGGCACGGACAGGGGGATCATCGCTGGTAGCTCCCGGCCCGTGCGATCTCCGGCCCGGCCTTGAGCTGGTCGATGGTCCGCATCAGCCCTTCCCGCAGGGACACGGTGGGCTCCCAGCCGAGTTCACGCCGCGCGCGTTCGGGGTTCGACAGCAGGATCTCCACCTCGCTGCGTTCCGGGCGGATCCGCTGTTCCTCCACCTCGATCCGCGAGTCGGAGCCGGTGAGTTCGCGGCACAGCTCCACCAGGTCACCGATGGACACCGTGGACCCGACCCCCAGCTGCACGAGCGAGCCCGGTTCGAGGTCGGTTTCGGCCATCCGGACGAACCCGTCGACGGTGTCGGTGACGAAGGTGAAGTCGCGCTGCGGGCGCAGGCTGCCGAGCCGGATCGTCGGCAGGCCCGCGAGCAGCTGCGTGAGGACCGTCGGGATCACCGCGCGTGCCGACTGCCGGGGGCCGTAGGTGTTGAACGGGCGCAACGTCACCACGTTCACCCCGAAGGACCTGGCGTAGGACTGGCAGAACTGGTCGGCCGCGACCTTCGACGCCGCGTACGGGGACTGCGCGCGCAGCGGGTGCGCCTCGGAGATCGGTACCGTTTCCGGGGTTCCGTACACCTCGCTGGTCGAGGTGTGCACCATCTTGACGCCCTCGTGCTCCCGCACCGCCTCCAGGACGTTGACGGTTCCCGACACGTTCGTATGGAGAAAGGAAACCGGCGCGACGTAGCTGTAGGGCACGGAAATCAACGCGGCCAGGTGGAAGACGACATCGACACCGGCGACCGCGTCACGCGCGGAACGGAAATCGCGGATGTCGCCGAAAATCACCTCGACGCGGGCGAGTTCCTCCGCGGACAGCCGTTCGAGGCAGCCCATGCGGTTGTCGGAGTTGTAGAGGCACAGCGCACGGACCGCGACTCCGTCTGCGATCAGCCGTTGTACGAGGTGGCTGCCGATGAACCCGTCGGCCCCGGTCACGAGCGCACGTTTTCCCGCGAGTCTGTTCATCACACCTTGTCCTGGGTCGCCATCCGGGCTTATTCATGCGATACCAGGAACTTGTCTACTAGCCGGGGGCACCGGACGCATGAGAGGTCCGTTTCGCCGTGGCTGATCGCGTCAGAAAGTCGCGTCTGGTTCCAGCGGGTAGAGGGGTTTACGCCGACGGCGGTAGTCGAACCGGTGCAGCCCGAGAGCTGCGATGCCGTCGGTGTCGACGAGAACCAGTTCACGTGCGATGGGCGCATACGCGGCACGAGGCGCGTTCACGCCTTTCGCCACGACGATGTGGTGGTCCTCGGGGTTCAGGCCGAGGCTCAGGAACTGCTGCCTGCTGGTGTTGGCCGTCTGTCGCGACATCAGCACCAGCGTGTGGCCGTCGGTGGTTTCGAGGACCGCCGTGGGACCCATGTCGTAGAACCGGAAACCGCCGTGGACGGGACGGGTTTCCTCGAACCGCCCGTCGCCGAGGTGGCGCACGCGCCCGGTGACGGTGACGGGGCGGCCGGCCGAATGCGGATGCCGAGCGCCCACGGCGAGGGTGATTTCCGCACCGACGCCGGCGGCGCGGCACTGCTCGGCCGCGTCCGGATCCCAGAGCGTCTGCAGGAGGGAGGGCGTTTCCCGGCGTTGCGCTTCGGCCAGGATGACGGTCGAATCGCCCGGGGCGCCGCCGCCGATGTTGTCGCCGACGTCGAGCAGCACAACCGGGCCTTCCGGCGTGCGCTCGGCCAGTTCCAGCGCCTCGGTCACGGTGAGCCCCTGCCCCCGCAACTCTTCGCGGCGGCTCCAGGCGAGTTCGGCCAGCTCGGTCGCGACCTGCTGGGCCATGGCTTCGTTGCCGTCGGATATGGCCAGGAAGGACATGCCCATCGCGGGAACGTCCGCGTAGGGAAAACCCTGGACGATGCTGGCCGACAGCATTTCGGGGCGCTGCCGGGCGCGTGCCGCCGCGGCGACGAGGTCACGCATGGGCAGTTCGCCGGTGTCCTGCCGGGCGATGTCGACGACCAGCGGCGGGGTGACCAGTGCCTGTTTCGGCTGGCTGGCGCCCTTGGCGGTCGCGTGCACCAGCCGCGTGCAGTCGATGGCGCGGTCATACGCGTCGACGTGCGGGTTGGTCTGGTAGACGAGGGTCACGGTGACCGCGTCGACCAGCCGCGGGGACAGGTTGGCGTGCATGTCCAGCACGACGCCGACGGGCACGTCCGGCCCGAGCACCGTCCTGATGCGTGCGGCGAGTTCGGCGTCGGCGTCGGGGAAGTCTTCGGACACGGCAGCGCCGTGGAGCGCGAGCAGCACGCCGTCCCACGGTCCGTGCCGTTGGAGCTGGTCGAGCATCTCCCCACTGAAGTCCTCGAAGACGTCGTTGGTGATGGGCCCGACGGGGTTGACCCGGGCGAAGAAGAGCGGCACGAGGTCGATCCCGAGCCGGTCCGCCTCGTCGAGGTAGCCGCCCAGGATCGTCGCGGATCCCTGGTACTGGTCGAGGATCTGCGCGCCGCGGAAGACGCCGCCGCTCTCGAAGAGGGCGCGGTCGGCCTTGATGGCGGAGAACGTGTTGGCCTCGTGGTAGAGGCCCAGCGCCGCGAACCGCATCCTCCGGCTGTCCCCTTCCGTTGGTTTCACTGGGCGAACTCGGTGATTCACTTGCGGCCGAAGCTACGTGGCGGTCACGAGCAGTGTCAATCACGCGTGCATCACAAGTACGAACCGAAGAAAGCAGCCGTGCGCGGGCCGGAGTTCCCCCAGCACACAGGGGCAGCAACAGCTCGACTGCCGATCACTTCGCCAACTTGACAGCCGATGGGTGCCCGTATTTTCATTCAACAGAACACGAAGTTCACTTTTGCTCCGAGCCCAGGAGGACACGCGCCGTTTCAGCAGGTCAGCTCGTCCGACCCAATCGACTGGTACTTCGACAGACAGCCCGCGGACGAGCCGAGAGCGCTCTGCGCGGCCGCCCCCTTCACCCCTCGAGCAAAAGCCCGCCCGCGGCCGCGCTAGCGCCGCCCCTCGACCCTCCGGAGCTGTCATGTTTTCAGATCGAAGGCTGGAACGCCGAACCTTCCTCCGCGCCGCAGGCGCCACCGGGGTCCTCGCCGGCACCGGCCTGGCTTCAACCTTTCTTGCCGGTTGCGGAAGTACCGGCGGTGGCGGGACGGGGAAGGTTGCCGCCGGACTCGCGCCTGCGGCAACTGCGTTACAACCCGGAAAGAGTATCGAAGGCACCATATTCGCTGATATAGCGTCGCAGCTACCTCGAGGTGGCACGCTGGATATCACTCTTACACAGAGCGCCGCAACCCTTAACATACTTTCCAGCACCCTCGTCGCCATCCAGTGGTATGCCGATCCCGCCCATGACACCCTTGAACGTTTCGATCAACACGGAAACCTCGTTCCATCGCTCGCTCAAAAGGTGGAACTGGTCAATCCCACGACGTATCGATACACGCTTCACGAGGCGAACTTCCACAATGGCCGCAAGGTTGTGGCACAGGATGTCGTAGACACAGTCGAATATGTGCGCAACCCCACGCTGGGATCCAATCGGGCTGGAACTTTCAAGGGAGTCACGGTTCGCGCGATAGACGAGGGTGTTGTCGAATTTGTTCTGCCGGAGCCCAACATGGGGTTCCGCTACTACCTTCCAGGGCTTCCGATAGTTCCAGTGGAAACAGCTGGACAGCTGGCAGACAATCCCATAGGTTGCGGACCATACCGCTTCAAAGAGTGGGTAAAGGACTCTCATATCGACTACGAGGCGAATCGGGAATACTGGAATCGCGATCTTCCACGACTTGATAAATTGAGGCTGACCCTTCGAACAGATCGACAGGCTGCGACACAGGCGATGCAAGCCGGTCAAACTGATCTTCTGGACACCGTACCGCCGGCCCAGATCCAGCAATTCGAGCAGCTTGTCAACGCAGGCAAAGTCGCCGGCGCCACCTACACTTCCGGCTGGAGCTATATCGGCCTGAACACCAGGAAGGGACCACTCCGCGATCCGCGAGTGCGGCGAGCTCTCGCGCTCGCTGTCGATCGAACTTCCATAGCCCGGGTCAACGGTGGCAAATACAGCACACCCGTCTGCACCGCTCCCTACCCCCCGGAATCACCTGAATACCCTAAGGATCTCGACTACAGTCGGGACCTCAACACTGCCCGAAGCCTACTCGAGCAGGCTGGAGCAAGTTCGTTGAAGCTCGAGATACTGACAACAAACGCAGCGACCGTCGCTATCGCGACGGTAGTGAAAAGCAACTGGAAAGATATCGGAGTCGAAGCTCAAATAACGCAGATCGATGTACCTACATGGGTCGCACGACGCACCAGAGGGGACTTCGAGGTGGGTCTCTCCGGCTGGTTCTCGAGCCGAGAACCTTCCTACGTTCTTGACAATCTATTTACCTCGAACGGTTTGAGCAATTTCTGGGGGTATCAAAGTGCCACCGCCGACGCACTGATAAAACAAGGAAGGACCACATTTGACCCGAACGCTCGCCGAGACGTTTACCTCAAGCTCCTGAAGCTTCTGTTCATCGACGAGCCGCCACTGATACCTCTCACGTCTGACAACAACTTCATGGTTTTCCGGCCGGGCGTGAATGGAGCAGATATAGCGCCAACGGCATTGACTTTGTGGCGATATGCTGTCGCCGCGAAACGAAATGCCTAGCGAGCCGCTATGATGCGTTTTATTTTCAGGCGTTTCGTGGGAGGAATTTCAACCCTCCTGGTCAGTAGTATCGTAGTCTTCGTCATGGTCCGCTTCATTCCGGGCGACCCGATAACGGCGCGCCTTACCGACGGCGGGCTCAGCCCCGAGGCTCAAGCCGCGCTGCGCAGCCTTTACGGGGTGGACCAGCCATTGATCCAACAATATTGGAGCTGGCTGACCTCGATATTGCACGGCAATCTAGGGCTGTCTCTCACGACGCAGACACCGGTCGTCGACGAGCTGCTCGTACGCATTCCCCGCACCTTCTACCTGGCCTTGGTGGGAATTCTCACAGCCTTGGCGATATCCGTACCCATTGCGATCACGGCTGCACGTTACTCAGGTGGCCGACTGGATTCGCTTCTCACATCGGCGAGTGGCGTCCTGATCGCCGTGCCGAATTTCGTCATCGGCATTATTCTAATTGTTGTTTTCTCAGTGCAGGTCGAACTCTTTCCGGTGGCCGGCTACGTGGATCCGAGTGCGGATCCAGCCGGATTCGCACTCGGCATGGTTCTACCCGCCCTGACTATCGGCCTGCCCGCTTCGGCAGTCATCATCCGTGTATTACGATCAAGTTTGCTCGACGAACTCCGACGGGACTACGTTCGAACCGCCGAGGCACGCGGAAACTCTCGCCTACGGGCGATCACCCGCCATACCCTCCGGAACGCTTCACTCCCCACGGTGACCATAGTCGGGCTGCAGGTGGGCCAGCTGCTCGGTGGCGCCTTGGTGGTGGAGACATTGTTCAGCTACCCCGGGGTGGGCTTGTTGCTGCTCAACTCGATCACACAACGCGATTATCCCACGGTTCAAGCGTGCCTGCTCTTCCTGGCATTCGCGTTCGTCTTCGTCAATCTGCTGACCGACGTCCTTTACGCAGCCCTGAACCCGAAACTGAAAGTGGGCTGATGAGCAATCTTTCCCTTGCAGCACACTTACCGTTGCAGTTTCGAGGCAAGCGGGTAAATTATCGAGTTTTGGTGCCTGCCGTCTTACTGGGCCTCATCACGATTGCTGCATTGCTGGCGCCGGCGATCCAGCCCTACGATCCGCAGGACCTCACGGCTGGCATCCCCCTCGACCCGCCATCGCCGGAACACTGGTTCGGCGTGGATGATTTTGGTCGGGATCAGCTCAGTCGAATTCTCGACGGAGCTCGAATCAGCCTGAGCATCTCCGGCATCGTGGCCGCGGTCTCAATGGCGGTAGGCACTCCGATCGGACTCTTCCTCGGATATCGACGTGGACGGTTGGACTTTGTAGTCGGCCGACTACTCGACGTCATGTTCGCGTTTCCGGGGCTTCTCCTCGCGCTGGTACTCGCGACAGCGCTTGGCCCTGGACTCACTACGGCCACCATCGCGATGTGCATTATTTTCACGCCACTCGCAATCCGCTTCGTCCGGGGAGTCGTTGCATCAGAAAGCGTTAGTGACTACGTGGTGGCGGCTCGCATCGTCGGCGCCTCCTCAGTCCGAATAGCATTCAGGCATCTGCTTCCGAACATCAAGTCGCAACTGTTCGTGATCGCCACCCTGATCATGAGTTTCGCCGTGCTCACTGAGGCGGCGTTGTCGTTCCTCGGGGTCGGCGCTCAGCCTCCCAGCGCGAGCTGGGGCCGGATGATCACCGATGGCCGCGCGTACATCACCACCCAGCCGTTCCTCGCTCTGATTCCCGCCCTCGCCATCGCCGTACTCGTGCTCCTCCTCAACACCCTCGGCGACGGGCTTCGTGACCGGCTCGATTCCGACAGCAAGAACATCAATCAGGGGGTGACCGCCGTATGAGCGAGCCACAGCTGGTCGAACTCGAAGCGCCCGCAGCCGCACCGGCGGAAGCCCTCTTGTCGGTGCGCGACCTGAGAGTCGGGTTCAAGCGCGGGGGCGGCGTGCTGGAAGCCGTCCACTCCGTCTCGTTCGACCTCGGCCAGGGCGAGGCCCTCGGCGTCGTGGGCGAATCGGGCAGCGGGAAATCCGTGACAGCGCTCGCGTTGCTGCGGCTGCTCGACCCGAAGAAGAGCGAGATCACCGGCGAAGTGTCACTCGCCGGGCGGAACCTGGTGCACCTCAACGCCAGGGAACTCCGGAAAACCCGCGGCAGGGACGTGGGTTTCGTCTTCCAGGACCCGCTCGGCTCGCTCAACCCCGCCAAACGCATCGAGCAGCAGCTCACCGAACCGTTGCGGCTGCACGGGTTGACGAGCGGCAAGGCGGATTCGCGGGAACAGGCGCTGGAGATGCTCCGGCTCGTCGGCATCAGCGACCCACGGCGCCGGCTGCGCCAGTACCCGCACGAGCTCAGCGGCGGTATGCGGCAGCGGGTGATGATCGCCGGCGCGATCATCACCCGCCCCCGCCTCGTGATCCTCGACGAGCCCACCACCGCACTCGATGTCACGATCCAGGCGCAGATCCTCGACCTGCTCAGCCGGCTGCGCGTCGAGCTGGGCACGAGCATGCTGCTCATCAGCCACGACCTCGGCGTGGTCGCGCAGGTCGCGGACCGGGTTTCCGTGATGTACGCGGGGCGGATCGTGGAAAGCGGTTCGACGCAGGAAGTGCTCGACCACCCGCGGCACCCCTACACCCGCGGACTGATCGCGTCGCGTCCGCGTCTCGACAGTCCGCTCACCGAGCCGCTCGTCCCGATTCCCGGGCAGCCGCCGGCGCTGGAGGACCACGCCTTCGACGCGTGTTCCTTCCAGCCCCGATGTCCGCACGCGGTGGCCACCTGCAAGGAGGAACTGCCCCTCCTCGCCGGACAACCGCACCCCGCGGCGTGCTGGGTCGCCAACTCTTCCTCGGGAGCACGACGATGACCGCTTCGTGGGCACAGACCGAAACACGGGAACCGAAGCAGGCGCCGACGCCGCTGCTGGACATCTCGGACCTCCACGTGCACTTCCCGGTGCCGTCCGGCGCCTTCGGGCACCAGACGCTCCGGGCGGTCGACGGGGTCAGCCTCACCGTCGCGCCGGGCGAAACCCTCGGCCTCGTCGGCGAGTCGGGATCCGGCAAGTCGACCGTGGCACGGGCGGTCGCCAGGATCGAACCCGTCACGTCCGGTGAGATCCGGGTGGCCGGCAGCACGGTGAGCGGCCGGAAGTTCGACGAGAAGGAGCTGCGCCGCACGGCGCAGATGATCTTCCAGGACCCGCGGGGCAGCCTCAACCCGCGGCACACCATCTACCAGGCCGTGCGGGAACCACTGGATATCCACCGCGTCCGGGCCGCAGGCGAACGTTCGGCGCGTGTGGACGAACTCCTGCGCCTCGTCGGGCTGAACCCGGCGATGCGCGACCGGTACCCGGGCTCGCTCAGCGGTGGGCAGCTGCAACGCGTCGCGATCGCCAGGGCGCTCGCCGTCGAGCCGAAACTCCTGCTGTGTGACGAGCCGGTCAGCTCGCTCGACGTCAGCGTCCAGGCACAGGTGGTCAACCTCCTCGCCGGACTGCAGTCCGAGTTCGGGGTGGCGTACCTGTTCATCGCGCACGACCTGGCCGTCGTGCGCCACCTGTCCCACCGGATCGCCGTGATGTACCTCGGATCGGTGGTGGAAACCGCTCCCACGAGCGAGCTCTTCTCCCACCCACGCCACCCGTACACGCGCGCCCTGATCGATGCCGTCCCCGACACCACGCCCGCGGGCGCGCGCGACCAGATCGTGCTCAAGGGCGACATCCCCAGCCCGCTCAACGTGCCCAGCGGGTGCCGCTTCCGCACCCGTTGCCCGTGGGCGCGGGAGCGGTGCGCAACCGAAGCCCCGCAGCTCCGCGAAACCGACGGCGCCGGGCTCGTCGCCTGCCACTTCGCGGAGGAGATCGCGGAGGGAACCCTTGCCCAGCGGACAGCCTGACCAGCAGCACCAATCACCAGCAGGAGGAAACCCGTCATGTCGGTACTGATCACCGGGGCCAGTGGACGAGTAGGGGCCAACGTCGTCCGCCGACTGGTCGAGGCGGGTCGGCAGGTGGTGGCGATGGTGCCACCGAACGATCCGCTGCGGAGCAAGCTCGACTCCGTCGCCGACATCGAGATCGTCGAGGCGGACCTGACCGATCAGGAGGCCATCAACAGCGCCGTGAAGGGCCGGACCGCGATCGTGCACCTCGCGGCCCAGCTCAACCGCAACGAGACGCCCGTCGACAAGTTCTTCGACATCAACGCTTTCGGCACGCTCCGGCTGCTCGAAGCCGTCGTCCGGCACGCGCCGGACCTCGAACGCTTCGTGCTCGCCAGCACCGACGGCACCTACCGGCCCGGCGCGCCGACCGCCCGGCCACTGGCCGAAACCTCGCCGCTGGCACCAGCGGACTACTACGGGTCGAGCAAGCTGCTCGGCGAGGTCATCCTGCAGCGCTGGGCCGACCAGTACGACATCCCCCACACCGTCGTCCGCTTCGGCACGATCCTCAGCCCCGAGGAAGCGGTTTCGCGGTTCCGCTACGAGTACGTCCGCGGCGTGCTCAGCCGGGCGGCGTTGGGGCGCGAATCGAACATCTGGCACCTCTTCCACGGCCACCCCGACATGCTGGAGATCGTCGAAGCCGCTGTGCCGGACAAGGAGATCAACCCGGCGGTCGCACTGCGAGGGCCCGATGGCACACCGTGGACGCTTCACCTCGCCGATGTGCGGGACATCGTCCAGGGCGTGCTGCTCGCCCTCGACCACCCCGCCGCGCTCGGCGAGACGTTCAACATCGCGGGACCGCACCCCACCGGCTTCGACGAGGGTGCGGCGATCGTGGCCAAGGCGTTCGACGTCCCGTCCTACACCGTCGACGTGCCCGTCGACTGGCACCTGGACATGGACGTCTCCAAGGCGCAGCGCCTGCTCGGCTTCGCGCCGGAGTTCGACTTCGCTCGCATGGTGGCCGACGGGTTGAAGGGCACTTCGGTGATTCCCGCCCGTGTCTGACGGAACACCGGGGCCGGGTGCGAGAACTCGCACCCGGCCCCTTCCACGTCAGGTCAGCACCGGCTCCGCCGCGGGTGCGGGCTCCGAGATCGGCCCCAGCATCGCCAGGGCTTCTCCGGCCTCCACGCGGCACCAGCGGCGCAACCGCATCACGCACGAATCGCGTTCGGCTCTGATCGTGCTGATGACCCTTCCTTCGTCATCGCGCAGTTCGCCCAGTACCGCGCCCGCACGCACGTCGTCGCCGACGGAGACGCGGGTGACCCAGCGGCCCGCGACCTCCGCGGGGTACGCGGCGTCGATGTCGCCGTAGCCGCCCCGCACGATCCGCCTGCCGGCGGGCGGCGGGGTGAGCCACCCGGGGGCCTCCAGCATCCCGAGGTGGGCCATGACCCGGAAAAGCCCGCTGAGGTAACCGTCCAGGTGCTCGCCTTCGACCTGCTTGCCGCCACCGCTTTCCACGTAGATCGCGGGAATGCCGAGGCTCCGCGCCGCCGAAAGGGAACGGCCCGCGGCCGCCGAATCGTGTGCCCACGTGATCGGCGCGGCGAAAGCGTGCGCGATTCCGGCCGCCTTCCGGGCGCATTCGTCGTGCAGCTCGTGGTAACCGCAGAAGAACGGCATGATTCCCACGCACCCGGCGCTGTGCAGGTCCACCAGTGCGTCGGAACCCGTGATCACTTCCCGAAAAATCGTGTGCGCCACTTGTTCCGTCGGTTTTCCCACCGGGTCGCCGGGAAACACCCTCGCGAGGTTTTCCCCGTCGTCCGGACTGGTCCGAGTGTCGGCCGCCACGGCCATCGGGTTCGACCGCGGCAGCACCAGCACCCGCCCGCTGAGCCGGTCCAGCTCGCGCAGTTCCGCCACGAACGCGTCACACGCGAGAATCCCTTCCGGCTCGTCCCCGTGCACCCCGCCCAGCACCGCGAGCGTGGGACCCGCGTCGCCGGTGATTTCGTGGAGTTCGAGAGCGACGGAACCACTCACCTGAAGGCTGTTTCGCCGATAGCCGACCACTGGCACTCCCTGCCGGTTTTCACAACACGTCAACCATTTCGCGTAGTGAAATCAGCATGCCATGGCGAACACTGCCGGGCAACCAGCCTCAGACCACCTCACCACGAGCCAGCGCGAGTTCGGCCGGCCGTCCGATGTCGAGCCATTCCCCGACCCGCCACAGCCCGATCGGCCAGTTCCGCTTGAGGCACTCGTCGAACAGCCTGGTGATCGGGAACATCTCGTTCCGCGGGATCAGTTCGAGCAGTTTCGGCTCCAGCGCGTAGATCCCGGCATTCACCGGCCACGCCGCGGTCGGCTTTTCGACCACCCCGGTCAGCTTGCCGTCACGCGATTCGAGCACGCCGAACGGGACCTCGTGCCGGTATTCGGTGACCGCGATCGTGCCCAGCACGTCACGGGCCCCGTGCGCCGCGAGCAGTTGGGAGACCGAGAAATCCGTGATCAGGTCGCCGTTCATCACGAGGATCGGTTTGTCCGGCTGGTAGCCGAGGTCGCCGAGCAGCGAGAGCGCACCGCCGGTCCCGAGTGGCCGGTCGGTCTCCTCACGCAGGTACTCGATCACGCACCCGAACTGGGAACCGTCCCCGAAGTGCTTTTCGATCTGTTCGGCGAGGTAGTTGACCGAGATGAAGATCTGCCGGATCCCGGCGCCCACCAGGTGCAGCACGAGCCGTTCGAGAATGGGACGCCCCGCCACCGGCAGCATCGGTTTCGGCGTGTCCTTCGTCAGCGACCCCAGGCGCGTTCCCTTGCCACCGGCCATGATCACGGCCCAGTTCGGCAGTGCGGGCGTCCCGAGCACCTCGTGCTCGAAATGTATTCCGGTGACGACCCCTTCGGAATCGACTATCGGTGCCTCACGCACTTTCAGCGCGTGCATCAGGTCCAGCGCCTCGGCGCGGCCCACCTCTTCCCCGATCGCCGCAGGGGATTTCGCGACCAAGGGCGTCAGGGGGTTGTCGAGTGCGATTCCCTGCAACAGCGCCCTGCGGATGTCGCAGTCGGCCACCGTACCCAGAAACCGCCTTTTTTCGCCGACGACGAAAACATTCGAGACGGAAAATCGGTCGATGACCTGCAGCGCTTCGCGAATCGTCGCATCCGGTTCCAGCAGCAGGTCAGAGAATTGCCTGATCGGGTTGGTCACGATTGTGCTCCTCTAGCCTGTCGGTTCAGTTCCGAGGCTCACCGCCGCGGCAGGTGAGCAGCCAGGGGTCGTGTTTCATCCGGTCCGGCACCGCCCGGGGGCGTGCGCGAATGCGCCAAAGCTGTGCGCAAAGCGGACAGCCCGCGCCCCACCCCCGGAGTTAGCGTCGGAGGTCTCACCAGGGCGAACCCAGCCGAACAGGAGTACGAGCGATCATGGAAGTCGACTTCAACCAGCCCATTTCGCACGTCATCCGGGCCGCCCGGCGCCAGCGCCAGCTCAGCCAGTACTCGCTCGCGAGGGAACTCGCGACGATTTCGGGCCGGCCGACCATCACCCGCGACCTCGTCGCCAGGTGGGAGCGCGGCCACCAGATCCCGCGCCTGGGCACCCGGCAGTGGCTGTCCGTCGTGCTGCAGGTGCCCCAGGAACGCCTCGACATCGCGGCCGCCGCTGCCCGGCGGCGCAGCAGGCTCGGGCACGCGGTGGTCACCGAGAACGCGCCCGCCAGCCCCGGCCCCGCCCGCCGGGCGCAGGGCACCCCGGCGCTGCTGCCGGTGTTCCGTTCCCGTGTGCAGGCCGGGATCCTCGCCGCGACGCTGCTCAACCCCGACCGCTCGTTCAGCCTCACGGAACTGGCCGAGCACGCGGGCAGTTCGCTGGCCAGCGTCGACAAGGAGAACAAGCTCCTGGAGAAGGCCGGCATCCTCACCAGCCGCCGCGAGGGCACCATCCGCCTGATGCGTGCCGCGGGTGACGGCGGTCCGCTGGTCGGCCCGCTGACGGAACTGATGCGCCTGACCTACGGCGTGCCGCAGGTGATCGGCGAGGAGTTCGGTGCCGTGCCGGGCGTCGTGCGGATCGTGCTGGGCGGTGTGTGGGCCGACCGCTTCGCCGGAATCCCCGGCCCCGCACCGGAAAGCGTCGAACTGCTGCTCGCGGCACCGCCCGGGCGCAAGCCCGACGAGCGCGCGCTGCGCACCGCGGCGAAGCGCACCGAGGAACGGCTCAAGCGGCCCGTGCACTTCGCCGTCGCGACGCTCGAACCGGACCTGGACACGCTGCAGATCCCCCGCCAGCGCCCCGGTCACCCGGTGGTCGAGGTCGCGCCGATCCGGCCGCGCGTCGCACCGCAGATCGCCGGCGTCGCGCTGACCGGCAACGAGGTCGTCACGCAGCTGCTGCGCACCGGTCAGCTGGAGATGGCGGGCGGGCCCGCCGCGAACAGCCAGCCGTTCCTGCAGCTCGCGAGCAAGCACATCGCCTCGGCCGAGCACCTCACGGACGCTTCGCCGGACTCGGCGTTCGTCCTGCTCGCGCAGGCCGCGCAGCTGATCGGGTCGGCGTTGCTCGCCCAGCAGGGCCTGCGGGCCTCCGCCGCGGCGCCGGACCACGTCGTCGGCACGGCCGTGACGGCCCAGTTCGGGCACCAGTTCTCGCAGGTCGAGGCGTTGCGCCAGCGGGCGAGGGAGCTGCAGACCCCGACGAGCCGCGACAGCCACGTCATCCCGGCCGAGGCCAAGACCTACCTCGGGACGGTGCGGTCGCTGCTGGCCGCCGCGGCCGAGGTGATGCCGAAGCTCGGGCTGTTCGGCTGAGCCGAGGTGAGCTGGGCATGTTGCGGAACATGGCGGTGGAGCTCGCCAGCGTGGTGAACCACCTGGTGCGCTACCCCACCGGGATCGGCACCCGCTGGACGCTGACGCCGCGGGCGCGGCGGCCGCTGGTGGTGCTGCCCGGTCTCGCCGACAACACCGCCGTCTTCACCGAACTGCGGGCCGCGCTGGAGGCGTGCGGGGCCGGGCCGGTCGTGTCGTTCAGCTACAGCCCGCTGGTGGGCACCGTGCAGACGGCGGCCACCCGGCTCGCCGGGCAGCTCGAGCAGCTGTGCGAGATCAGCGGCGAGCAGCAGGTCGACCTCGTGGGGCACAGCCTCGGCGGCCTCATCGCGCGGTACTACGTGCAGCGGCTCGGCGGGCACGCCCGCGTCGGCACCGCCGTCACGATCGGCACGCCGCACCGCGGCACGATCGCGGCCCGGCTGCCGTCGCCGTTGCCGCTGGTGCGGCAGCTGCGGCCGGACAGCGCCCTGATCCGCGAACTGGCCGAGCCGGCGCCGGGCTGCACGACGCGGTTCGTCGCCTTCGCCGGCGAGAGCGACCAGGTCGTGCTGCCCAGCCGCAACGCCCTGCTCGTGCACCCCGACCTGGCGGTCCGCAACGTCGTGGTGCCCGGTGCCGGTCACCTGACGCTCGCGGTGCACCGGCAGGTCATCACCGAGATCTGTACGCTGTTCCGCCCTCCGGATAACTTCGGATGTGTGCCCGAACAGCGGACAGCCTGATATGCTTTTTCACTGAACGAACATGGCGTACCGACAAACGAAACACAGTCGAAGCGTCAGTGACCCGACCGGCGCTCGTTCTGGCCACTGAGAGCAAGCGGAGGGTGGTCGCGATGAGTCCCGTTTCCCCGGACCTGCCGGCACGAGCCCTGGCGGTGCTGCGAGCAGTGGCCGCCGGGCGCGCCGAGATGACGTGCAGCTGCGAGCCGGACCTGTTCATCGACGGGCTCGCCTGCTGCGACCAGGCGATCGCCCGGCTCCTCGCCCACGCGGAGCTGATCTGCCCGGCGCGGCCGGGGGCGCTCGGGCAGCGCGTCCCGGTCCGGCTCACCGCCGCGGGCCACACCGTGCTGCGGCCGGAGCCGCTCGAAGCGGCCTGAGCCCCGAAGCCACCCACCCGTGTGAGTCTCGTTCGGGTTTCCGCCTTCCGGGGCAGGGAAACCGGCTGCCATGTCCGCGTCCAGGTACTTCGAAGATCCGGTGGCGGACGCGGATTCGAAGGCCTCGCGGCTGTCCGGGCCCGCTGAACCGCTCGGCCCGCTGGGGGCGCGCTTCGACCGGCGGTCGCCGTTCTTCGTGGGCCTCTCGCTGGCCGCGGGGATGGCCGTGACGGCGGGCGCGGTGTGGTTGTTGTACGTCACCAGCGGAACGCTCGTGCTGATCGGCGTGGCGTTGTTCCTCGCGATCGGGCTGGAACCCGTCACCGGCTGGCTGGCCGGAAAGCGCCTTCCCCGTCCCGTCGCCGTGCTCGTCGTGGTGCTCGCCGCACTCGCGGGAGCCGCCGGGCTGCTCGCCGCGCTGGTCCCGCCGCTCGTGGCGCAGGCGACGAAGTTCGTCGACAAAGCACCCCAGCTGCTGGGTGATCGTGGCTCACCGCTGGGCCGCCTCGCCGAGCGGTTCCAGCTCCAGCAACGGGCGGAGTCGGCACTGCACAACCCCGAACTGCTGACCGGCCTCTTCGGCGGGGGCAAGGCCCTGCTCGGCACGCTCACCGACATACTGGTCGTGGCGGTGCTCACGATCTACTTCCTCGCGAACTTCCCGAAACTGCGGGCCGCGGCCTACCGGTTCGTGCCGCACAGCCGACGTCCGCGCGCGATCCTCATCGGCGACGAGATCCTGGCCAAGGTCGGCTGGTACGTGCTCGGCAACCTCGCCGTCTCGCTCATCGCATCCGTCACGGCGTTCGTGTGGCTGCTGGTCTTCGGCGTGCCGTACCCGGTGCTGCTGGCGCTGCTGTTCGGTGTCCTCGACCTCATCCCGGTCGTGGGCTCGACGGTCGGCAGCGCGGTCCTGGCGCTGATGGCGCTGACCGTCTCGGTGCCGGCGTGCCTGGCAACCGTCGGTTTCGCGCTCGTCTACCGCTTCGCCGAGGACTACCTGCTCGTCCCGAAGATCATCGGCCGCGTGGTGCGCGTGCCCGCACTCGTCACCGTCGTCGCGGTGCTGCTCGGCGGGGTCCTGCTCGGCGTCGTGGGCGCGCTGGTGGCGATCCCGCTCGCGGCCGCCGCGCTGCTGCTCCTGCGCGAAGTCACCTTCCCCCGTCTCGACCGCGCATGAGCCCCGTGTACGCTCTTCCACGGAGGATTGGCCGAGCGGCCTAAGGCGCACGATTGGAAATCGTGTTGGGTGTAACAGCCCTCACGGGTTCGAATCCCGTATCCTCCGCTCTCTTCCGACAGGCCCCGGGCGGGTAAGCGCCCGGGGCCTGTTCACACGATCGGCCTAGTGCACTCCCCTCCCGGGCATACCGATAGTTTTATGAGGGTCGTCACCAACGACGACCACGTGGCACGACACATCCGAGGAGAACCCACACCGATGGCCGGAGTGGAAGAGATCCGGGCTGGTATCGCGATGGCGAACGAGAAGTGCAACGCCAGCGTCGCCGCCCTGCAACAGGCCGCCCAGGCACTCGAGGAGGCCCAGCAGATCCTCGGCCAGGTGACGGCGGGCAGCACCCAGCCGGAGGTGACCCAGGCGCACGGCCTGCTCGCCGAAGCGGTCCAGGGCATCACGGGCCAGCAGAACACGATCCAGGCCGCCGTTTCGTCCGCCGAGTCCTACTCCGCTCGGCTGTAGATGTTCTCGCTCGCCGAGCTGCACGCCCAACTGGGCGCCTTCCGTGCCAAACTGGCGGAGGCAACCGAACACACCAACCGTGCGGTGGAGCTGCTGGATGAAGCACGCGAAACGATCGTCACGGCCTTCGAGCAGGCGGAACCCTGGGTGCCGCCCCAGCTCGCACTCGCCGAGGAACGGCTTCGCCAGGACGCCGGCCGGCTCGCCGCCGCGGACGACCTGGTGAGCGGCTACCAGGCCAGCCTCTAATGAAGTTCGCGAAGTCCAGTGCGCAGCGCGGGCGGGTGCTCGCCGCGCTCGGCGCCATGCGTGAGCAGCTCGGCCTCGTCCTCGGCGCGGCGCAGGCCGCCCGCGAGTCGGCCGAGGCCGAGCTCGAACGCCTGCGGCTGGAGCAGCGCATCGTCCGGGCCGGCATCGCGGGCGCCGACCCCGAGGACCTGCGGCACCCCGCGCTGGCGAGCGTGCGGGAGCGGCTGAACGCCGTGCACGCCGCCTTCCACGCCGAGGCGGCGACGGTGCCGGGGCAGCTGCGGCAGCTGGTCGCCGAGACGGCGCCGGGTGCGGCGAGCAGACCGCCGAGCGACTGGCTGGGCCGCGTCGGCACCGGCAAGCTGACCCCGCCGCCGCTGTGGCGGATCGGCTCGTCCACAGTGGACTCCACGGGACCGTTCCCGGTGGCCGTGCCGTTGCTGGACGAGTCGCACCTGGCGATCACGACCGCCCCGAAGACCCGCGCCGCCGCGGAAGCGCTCGTCGAGGGGCTGCTGCTGCGGGTGCTGAGCAGCATGGAGCCCGGCGCGGTCCGGGTGCACCTGTGGGACATCGGGCAGCTCACCGCCGTCCTGCCCAACCTCTACCCGCTCAGCCGCACCAGCGCCGTCACCGTCTACGACCCGGCGCGCCTGGACGACCTGCTCGACGAGCTCGCCGGGTACGTCCGCCGCATCTCCGCGCAGACCATGCAGGCGGGGCACCACTCGCTGCGCGACATGCGGGAGGCGCTCGGGCAGCGCACCGAACCGTGGCGCATCGCGGTGTTCTTCGGCAACGGCGAGGACTGGTCCCGCGAGCAGCAACGCGAACTGCGGCGCATCGCGGGCGGCGCGCTCGCGGCGGGGATCTCGCTGATCGTCGTCGACCTGCCGACCATGCTCGGCGGTGGTGTCGAGAACATCCGCCTGCTCGACGAACAGCACGCCGTGACCAGCATGACCGGTCCCGACCTCGTCGTCGACCTCGATCCGCCGATCCCGGCCGTCGAGGTCAGCAGCGCGGCGAGCAGGCTGGCCGAGGCGCTCATCGCGAAGCAGGGCGGCCCGCGTTCCTTCGCCGACCTGCTGCCCACCGAACTGGGCCAGGAGCGCTCGGCGCGTGAACTGCGTGCGCCCGTCGGGTTCTACGAGGGCGACCCGGTCGAGGTGGTGATCGGCGACGCCACCCCGCACGCGTTGATCGGCGGGCCGAGCGGTTCGGGCAAGACGAACTTCCTGTACGCCCTCATCGGCAGCCTCGCCGCCCGCTACCCACCCGGCGAGCTGGCGCTGTACCTGCTGGACTTCAAAGAGGGCGTGTCCTTCGCGGGCCTCGCGCCCGGCCGCCGTGACGCGAGCTGGCTGCCGCACGCCCGCCTCATCGGGGTCAACGTCAACACCGACCGGGAGTTCGGGCTGGCGTTGCTGCGGTTCCTCGCCGACGAGCTGCGGCGCCGTTCGGCCGCCGCGAAGGAGCACGAGGTCACCGACCTCGCCGAGCTGCGCCGCCAGGACCCGACCGGGCACTGGCCGCGGATCGTCGCCGTGATCGACGAGTTCCAGTACCTGTTCGCCGGCCGCGACGCCGTGACGAACCAGGCCACGGCGCTGCTGGAGGACATCGCCCGCCGCGGCCGCGCGCAGGGCATCCACCTGATACTGGCGAGCCAGGACATCGCGGGCATCGACGCGTTCTGGGGCAAGCCCGCGGTGTTCGAGCAGTGCACACTGCGCATCGCGATGCCCAAGGCGCGGCGCGTGCTGGCGGAGACGAACAACGCGGCCGTCGCGGCGCCGAAGTGGCACGCGGTGGTCAACCACGATTCCGGTGTCGCGCACGGCAACCAGCTCGCCCACGTACCCGACGCCAGCAGCCGGGACATCTTCTCGTCCCTGCAACGGAAACTGTGGGAGCTCTACGCCGACGAGCACCAGCGGCCGCGCCTGTTCGACGGCGCGCACTCCCCGATGCTGGAGCACGTGCCGGCGTTCGCCGCGCTGTCCCCCGGCGGTCGCCCGCAGGCCTTGCTGGGCCAGGCCATCGAGGTCGAGGACACGGCGTGCGCGGTGGACCTGTTCAACGCGCCCGGCCGCAACCTCGCGGTGCTCGGCACCGCCGCGGCCGAGGCTCTGTCCATTTTGGACGCAGCGGCGAAGTCGCTGGCGCGCCAGTACCGGCCGCACGAGGCCGAGTTCCTGGTGTCGTGCCTGGTGGAGCGATGCTCCCCGGCCGTCGACCACCTCGTGCAGGTCCTCAAGGCGGAGGGGCACCTGGTGTCGGAACTGCACGAGGACGAACTCGGCGCCCGCATGGCCCAGCTCCTCGACGAGCCGCCCGACCGCGCGCGGCTGTTGCTGCTGTACGGCGTGGACGCGGCGCTGCCCACGTTGGAGGCGAAGAAGCCGGGCGAGCTGAAGAGCGGTCTCGACCACTTCCGCACGGTGCTCAAGCAGGGGCCGACGCGGAACGTGCACACGCTGGGCTGGTGGCGCAGCACCGCTCGCCTCAAGGACACGCTCGGTTTCGGCAGCACGGACGACATCGGCGCGTGGGCCGCGCTGGACGTGCAGGGCAGCGAGCTGAGCCAGTTCGCGGCTGGGCAGGTGGTGCACTGGTCGCCGAGGCCCGGCCGCGCGTTGTTCTTCGACCGCAGCACGCACGTGTCCCCGGAAGTCATGATCCCCTTCGACCGCCCGGAGTTCTGATGACGTCCGCCGCCATGCGCTACAAGGAGATCGTCGGGCTCGCCGGCAAGGCGGCCGAGGAGTTGCGGGCGTGGGAGCTGCGGCGCGCGCAGGAGCTGGACACCGAGATCCTCGCCGCCGAGCAGGCCGTCGCCGAGGCCAAGCAGCGTGAGCAGCGCACCGTGCAGGTCGCGCACCACTGGTGGCGCATGGCGGAGGACAACGTGTCCCGGCTGCCGTGGCTCGAACTCGCCGACGGCCCGACGCCCGCCGCCAACGCGCGGGGCGCGTGGCTGGAGCGGTACCTCAACGAGCTGAAGCCGATGTACCAGGAACTGGTGGATTCCGTGCTGTCACTGGGCTGGCGCGCACGCCGCTAGTGCGCCGGGCGCAGCCAGCGTTCCGGTTCGAGCGTCTCGTCCTCGCGTTCGACCGGCAGCGTGACGTACGCCCGCACCCAGCCCGTCTCGTCGCCGACGGCGGCGGGGACCGCGGGGGCGATCCGGCGGCGGGACAGGTGCTCGGCGCGTGCCCGGGTCCAGCTCATGATCGTTCCGACGGGTGGGAAAGCGGCCGGGTTCCCGGAACCGCCGTCGGTCCTCCACCGTCGTAGGCGGCGGAAGGGGGACGCGATGGAGCGTGAGCCGAAGCCGCTCGCCCGCCGCCGGCAACGCGAGCAGCGCATCACCGTGGCGCAGGACGACTGGGGCCTGGTCGAGGTCGGGGTGACCAGGACCGGGGAGATCGTGGAGGTCGCGATCAACACCGCATTGCTCGGCAAGGTCGATCCCGCCGACCTCGCGGAGGCGGTGCTGCAGGCGGCCCGGGCTGCGCAGCACCGGGCCACCTACCTGCACCCGGTCTAGCCGCGGGGCCGGAACCGCACGATCTGCGGGTCGTGGTCGGAGGCCTGCGTGGCGAACTCGGCGTTGATGTGCACGACGTCGTAGTCCATGCCGTGCGGGGTCTGCGCGGTCAGGATGTGGTCGAGCACCTGGGAATTGCCCTCGTAGACGTAGCTGTACCGCTCGCACGGGGGCAGGGTGTCGATCAGGTCGGTCAGCCCGCCGCCCGCGGTGAGCGTCCGCAGCGCCGGGGAGAACTGGTAGTCGTTCAGGTCCCCGGCGACGATCACGTTGGCGTGCCGGTCCGCCGCCAGCAGCTGGTCGACGAACCCGCGCAGCACCTGGGCCTGCTCGCCGCGCTGCACCTCGGAACTGCGCGTGGGCGGCTGGTAGCGGCCGTGTGTCGGCTGGTCGCCGCCCTTGGAGTTGAAGTGGTTGGCGAGCACGAACACCGTCCGGCCGCGGAAGACGAACTCACCCGCGAGCGGTTTCCGGCTGTCCTCCCACGCCTCGTTCGTGGGGTCGACCCGGCCCGGCGAGACGGACAGGTGCACCTTGCCCCGCTGCTTGACCACGCTGACCGCCGTGGTCGCGTCCCCACCCGGACGATCCACAAAGGACACACGCTGGGGGTTGAACAGGAAGCCCACCCGGATGTTGCCGCCGGGTTCGCCACCGTCCTGGTCGTCCTGCGGGTCGATCTCGCGCCACTCGTAGCGCGGGCCGCCCGCGGCGACGATCGCGTCGGTGAACCGCTTCAGCGTCTGGTCGGCGGCGACGACGGTGTCCGAGGTTGTTGCGGCACCGTTGTTGTCCTGGATCTCCTCCAGCGTCACGATGTCCGGCGCGGCGAGGTTGTCGACGATGCCGTGCGCCAGCTGGTCGAACTTCTCCTGACTGTCCACAGCGGACAGGTTCTCGACGTTGTAGGTCGCGACCGCCAGCTCGTCGGGACGCTGCTTGCGCGTGACCTCCTTGGTGATCCCGCCGCTGCGTTCCTGCCCGAGGGTGGTCGCCTCCAGCGTGTAACCGCCGTAGGAGTCGTACTCGACGGGCCCGGACGTGACGCCGGTGAGCGTGTCGCCGACGTTGACGACGGGGAAGGGCAGCTGCGCGAAGGGCAACAGCGACTCCACCTTGAGCACACCGGTGTTCGGGTCGTCGTATCCGGTGTAGACGGTCCCGCCGCGCGGCGTGGGGTTTTCGCGGGGTTTCGTCGTGACGTACAGCTCGTTGTACTCGTTGCTGGGCCCGACGACGCGTGCGTCGCTGACGCTCACGACCTCGCCCTCGTGCGCCTCCCAGAAGTCCAGCGCGTACTTCGCCGGTTGCAGCGGCAGGTTCCCGATGTTGCCGCCGACCTGCGGCGCGAGTTCGCCGGGCACGGTGTTCGGCGTGAGCACGGTCGGCACGGGAAGGGTGTTCCCGCTCGACTGGATGGTCCACTGTGGACCAGTGAGTTCCGTGGTGGACTGGTAGATCGAGTCGGTCGGGCTGTCGGGGTAGTACTCGCTGACCGTGCCGGTCACGCTGACCGCATCGCCGACCGCGACGGCAGGAGTGGTCGAACCGGTGAACACGAACAGGCCCTCGCTGGTGCGGGGGTCGTTGTCGGGCTGGGGATCGGTGAGCCAGAAGCCGCGGGAGGAACCGAAGGAGCGGACGGCGGTGACGATGCCGGTCACGCCCGTGACCTTCTGCCCCTTCAGCGGGGAGATGCGGGTGACGCCCTGGATGTCGTGGATCTTCGCGGGCGTCGCCGGGGTGCTGCCGCCGGCGGTCTCGCCCTTGGTGTTGGTGGGCGAGGGCGTGCCGGCGGTGAAGTCGGCGGCGTTGTCGTCGGTGTCGGCGCCGGTGCGCGAGACGGAGGTGGTGTTGCTCGCGGCGGGCGCGGGGTTGGCCTCCCGGACGGTGGCGTTGCCGTAGCCGACGAGGTCGTGGATCGCCGGGTCGGCGGTGCAGTCGGCGGCGGTGAGGCAGGTCAGGGCGGTCGTGCCGTGCACGAGCGCGACGGTCCCGGCGCCGGCCGCGAGCGCGATGCTGCCCGAGGCGTCGGCCGTCGGCAGGGCGACGGTGCCACCCGATCCAGTGGATTCGGCGACGAGGTACCGGGCGCCCGCGGCCACGCTGCCCTTGAGCGGGGTGACCTGCCACTTGCTGGAGGCGCTCGGGCTCGCGGGGAGGTACTGCACGCTCCACCCGTCGAGGCTCACGGCCGTGCCGGCGACGTTGGCCAACTCGATGAAGTCGCTGGTCAGGGTCGCGCCGGAGTTGCCACCGCCGCCGTACACCTCGCCGATCAGCACGTCGGTGGCAGGCGCCCCCAACGCGGGCGACGCCCCGACGACCAGCCCGGCGGCGGCCATGAAGGCCACGAAACCCGTTCTACGAGAGATCACCCTCAGTTCCCCTCAGTCTCGATCGGTCGAGGCATCCTCCCTCGAAACGGTGAGACAGGGGAAGACCACGGTGTAACAAGTGGTAACGGTTCGCTGACGGTGCCCGGTCGGGGTGAGCGAGGTCCGTGCGGGCCGCGCTTCTACGACAACGCCGCTGCACCAGGCGGCTCGATGTTCACAACGAGCACCTTTTCCGACTGGTACGAGTCGAGATCGGGCACGTGCCAGCTCTCCCCGGCACGGATCTGGTGGAATCGGAAGGTCCCGTTGGTCTCGTTCGCGGCGACGATGCACCGAACGGGCACGCGGGGGGTCAGTGCGTACACCGGCTCCCGCAGGGCGAATGCGAGTGCGAGCCCCTGGCCGAGCAGAAGTCGCTGCCCCTGCACGGAAATGTGCGGCACGCCTTCGGCGGTCGTCTTGCCCACCGGCACGAAACGCTCCAGGTGAAGCGAGGCCTCGTCGCACTCCCAGCCCGTCCTGTCGATGGGAGGCGTCGATCTGACCGCGGTGAATGGCGATCCGGCCCACGTCAGGACCGCACCCCGGCGCTCGATGCCCCGAGCCGCCATCTCACGCAAGCCCGGAGCGAGCGAGGGAAGCGGTTGCTCACCGAGCGAGGCGAAGGCCGCGTCATTCATCTGAACCGAGAGCACAACGTCCAGGATGGCAGGACAAGCACCCCCGAAACGCCAGAACGCCCGGCTCCCGAGGTGGGAGCCGGGCGTCCGGCACGAGCGGTAGCGGTGGGATTTGAACCCACGGACGGGGTTAACCGTCACACGATTTCGAGTCGTGCTCCTTCGGCCGCTCGGACACGCTACCGCCGACTAGGGTACTGCACGGCCTTCCCGCACTTCACCGAGGGCGGCTTCCGAACCGCCGCCGGGCGTCGCGGGCGGCGGTCGTCGCCCAGTCGCGCACCTCGTTCGTCGTCTCGCGGACGGTGCCGACCAGCCGGTCCCGGCTTCCCGAGGCGGTGAGCCGCTGGTTGCCCGTCCGGCGGCCGAGCTGCTGCTTCGCCGCGCCGACCAGCTGGCGGGACCTGCTCCTCGCACGCTCCAGAACGCTCATCTCTCCTCCTTCCGGTCTACGGTGGGTTACCCGTGACCGGCAGGCGTCACACGTCCCGGTGACCCGCGAAGAACGCGTCGAGCAACGCGGCGCACTCGGCCTCCAGCACGCCTCCCACCACCTCCGGCCGGTGGTTCAGCCTGCGGTCGCGCACCACGTCCCACAGCGAACCGACCGCACCCGTCCGCGGCTCCCACGCCCCGAACACCACCCGCGCGACCCGCGCGAGCACCAGCGCCCCCGCGCACATCGTGCAGGGTTCGACCGTCACCGCCAGCGTGCAGCCCTCCAGCCGCCAGCCGTCGCCGTGCACGCGGGCCGCCGCACGCAGCGCGAGGACCTCCGCGTGCGCCGTGGGGTCGCCCAGCTCCTCGCGCGCGTTGTGCGCGGAAGCGAGCAAGGTGCCGTCTGGCCCGAAGACCGCGGCGCCGATCGGGACGTCCGGCCCCGCCTCCCGCGCGGCCGCCAGCGCGGCACGCACCAGAGCGGCGTCGTCCATCAGATCTCGTCGAGCAGCGCGCCGAACTCGTCCCCGAAGCCGCAGCGCTGCGCGATCATCTGGAGCTGTTCGTCCGGGTACAGGTCGATATCGCCGACGATGACCTCGAGCTCGGGCGCGGGCAGGCCGACGTCGGCCAGGATCTCCAGGTCGCCCTCGGGCCAGATCGAGTCGTCCTCCTCGTCCGGCGGCTCGACGCGCAGCACGTCCAGGACGTCCGCGGCGATGTCGTAGTCCAGCGCCGCCGCCGCGTCCGACAGCAGCAACGACGGGCCACGCGGACTGGGCCGCACGATGACGAAGAACTCGTCGTCCACGGCCAGCAACGCGAACACGGCCCCGGTCGAGCGCAACTTCCCCAGTGCCGTGATCGCCGCGTCCAGATTCGTCAGCGCGTCGGCGTCCAACGCGCTGCACCGCCACTTGCCGTCCTCGCGGACGACAGCCACGGCGAACCCCGCGACCGGCTCCTTCACCGACATGCGCACACCGTATACCTGCGGCGGAGGGACATGGGTCAGTATCGACACATGAGCGGACCCACCGAGTTGCCTTCGTTGCCCGACGCGCGGTTCGCCGGGCTGCTGGCCGAGGCACAAGCGTTGCAGGCGACCACCGTCGAGCTGCGGCGCGAAATCCACCGGCACCCCGAACGCGGCCTCGACCTGCCCCGCACGCAGGCCGCCATCCAGCGGGCGCTGGCCGACCTGCCGCTGGAGATCGCGCTCGGCAAGTCCACGACGTCCCTCACCGCGGTCCTGCGCGGCGCCCAGCCCGGGCCCGCCGTCCTGCTCCGCGGCGACATGGACGCGCTCCCCCTGCGTGAGGACACGGGGCTGGAGTTCGCCTCGGTGGAGGAAGGCGTCATGCACGCCTGCGGGCACGACACGCATGTCGCGATGCTCGCGTCGGCGGCCCGGCTGCTCGCCGCGCACGCCGACGAGCTGGCCGGCTCCGTCGTGTTCATGTTCCAGCCCGGTGAAGAGGGCTTCCACGGCGCGCGGCACATGATCCACGAAGGGGTGCTCGACGCCGCCGGGGAACGCGTCCAGCGGGCGTTCGGACTGCACGTGTCGGCGAACATCGTGGCCGGGCAGGTGCAGACCCGCCCCGGCCCGATGATGGCCTCGACGGACAACTTCCTGGTCCGCGTGATCGGCAAGGGCGGCCACGGTTCCGCGCCCCACCAGGCGATCGACCCGGTACCGGCCGCGGCGGCCATGGTCGGCGCGCTGCAGACCATGATCACCAGGCGGGTCAGCGTGTTCGACCCCGCGGTGCTGTCGGTGACGCGGATCGAAGGCGGCACGACGAGCAACATCATCCCCGAGGTCGCCGAGCTCGAAGGCACTTTCCGCACCCTGTCCGAGCGCAGCCGCGCGCTGGTGCGCGACGAGCTGCCCAAGGTGTGCGAAGCGGTCGGACAGGCGCACAGCTGCCGGGTGCAGGTCGACCTCGAACCGGGTTATCCCGTGACGGCCAACGACACGGTCGAAGCGGAGCGGGTGCTCACCCTCGGGCGTGAAGTCCTGGGTGAGGACAACGTCGCGGCGATGACGGCACCGATGATGGGCGGCGAGGACTTCTCCTATGTGCTGCAACGGGTTCCGGGGGCCTTCGCGTTCCTCGGCACCTGTCCACCTGGCACGGACCCGGAGGAGGCCGCCTCGAACCACTCGAACCGGGTACTCCACGAGGAAAGCGCTTTCCCCAACGGCGTCGCGATGTACGCGGCATACGCGCTGGACGCGTTGCGTGCACCACGGCGATCACTGGCAGGATGACGCCTCGTGCGAGACGTATGCGTGATCGGGCTCGGGTTGATCGGCGGCTCGCTGCTGCGTGCCGCGTCCGCTGTCGGGCGTGCGGCCTGGGGCGCCACCGCCTCCGAGGCTGATGCCGCGGCGGCCTCGGCGGACGGTTTCGACGCCTCGACCGACGTCGCCGCCGCGCTCCGCCGCGCCGGGGAGCAGGACGCGCTCGTGGTGCTCGCGGTGCCGTTGCCGGTCGTCGGCGAGGTGCTGCGCGAGGTGGGTAAGCACGCTCCGGGGTGCCTGCTGACGGACGTCACGAGCGTCAAGGCGCCCGTGCTGGCGTCGGTGCGGTCGTTCGCGCCGGACGCGCGGTTCGTGGGCGGGCACCCGATGGCGGGCACGGCGGAGTCGGGCTGGCGCGCGGGCAATCCGGCGTTGTTCGGCGGGGCGGCGTGGGTGGCGTGCGTCGAGGACGACACGGATCTGGCCGCCTGGGCGGAGGTCGCGCGGCTCGCGCTGGACGTCGGCTCGCACGTCGTGCCGTTGACCGCCGCGGCGCACGACGAGGCGGTCGCGCGGATCTCGCACCTGCCGCACCTGCTCGCGGCGGTGCTGGCGACGGTCGGCGCGGAGGGCGGGCCGGTCGCGCTCGCGCTGGCGGCGAGTTCGTACGCCGACGGGACGCGGGTCGCGGGCACGCGGCCGGAGCTGGTGCGCGCGATGACGGAGGGCAACCGCGAAGCGCTGCTGCCGGTGCTCGACGAGGCGCTCGGCAGGCTGGGTGCGATGCGGGGCTCACTCGCCTCGACGGGCGGCCTCGCGGCGACGATCAACGCAGGGCACGAGGGTGCGCAAGCGCTTGCGGAGTGGCGTGCGCAGACCCCGGCGGGCGTGCGGGTGAGCCTCACGGCCCCCGACGCCCGCGACGGCCTGCGCGCGCTGGGCGCCAGGGGCGGCCGCATCACGGCGATCACGGAGGACGTCGCGATCGGCGAAGTGGCCTGAGGCTTCGGCAAGGTCGGCGCGGCTCGGCGAAGGTGGCGGGCGGTGGTGAGGTCGGCGATGGTGGGCCGGTGGCCGAGCGCGGCGGCGGTCGGCGGCGGCTGGGGCCGACTTGGCGGCGAGGTTCGGCGGCAGTGGGCGGCCAGGCGTTGAGCTGGACGCGGCGGCGGTGGCCGAGGCCGGGGCGCGGCGGCGGTCGGCGGTGGGGTCGGCGGCCGGGGCCGACTCGGCGGCGAGGTTCGGCGGCCGTCGACGGCGGGGTGACGGCAGCTCAGGCTCGACGGGCGAGCGGCGAGGTTCGGCGGCGAAGGCTGCGCGGCGCGCGGAGGGGCCACGTGCGGCACCGATCCGCCGCGAAGCGTGGAGAGCCCCCGCTCGGCCAGGCGGTGGGGGCGCCGCGCCAGTCGCGCAGGGCACAGCGGGACTCAGCCACGCGGGAGGACCCGCGGGGCCGCGCGGTGACCGGCGAGTAGCCGGGCGAAATCAGCCAGTCGGGCCGGGGCGATCCGGTCCCGGACCCGGGCGGTTCGAGGGCCCGCCCGCCGGACCAGGACCGTCGCCCGGCGAGTCCGGACCGCCCGCACCTCCAGCCGGGCGCGGACCTCCAGCCGATCCCGGGCCACCGGCCCGACCCGGCCCACCGGCCCGACCCGGCCCACCAGCCGAGCCAGGCCCACCAGCCGAGCCAGGCCCACCGGCCGGACCCGGGCCACCAGCCGGTCCCGGCCCACCAGCCGAGCCCGGGCCAGGCCAACCCGCCGAACCCGGGCCACCCGAGGGCCCACCAGCCGAGCCCGGACCACCCGAGCCCGGCCCGCCACCCTCCCCCTGGGTGCGGTGCAGCAGGTCCTTCGCCTTGCCGGCCACGTTGTCGATCTTGTCGGCGTGCTGGCCGAGCCTGGACTTGGCGAACCCGCTCGCCTTGTCGATGCCCTGCTCGATCCTCCCGGCGTTCTGGCCCAGCGCCTCCTGGGCCCGCTTCTTGAGGTCGTCGAAGTTCATGCCCATCTCCCCATCGAACACCGAACCGCGCATTGGCGCAGGACGCGTCCCCTGTCGGATGATGGCCGGCATGCCGCCACGCAGCTTCTCCTTCGAGGTCACCCGCACCAGCACCGCCTCGCCCGACCGGCTGTTCCGCCTGGAAACCGACGGCGCCCGCTGGTCCGAGTGGGCGAAACCGCTCATCGTGCAGTCCGGCTGGGCGCGGTGGGCCGACCAGCCCGGCGGCGTGGGCGCGATCCGCCGCGTCGGGCTGTTCCCCGTCCTCATGTACGAGGAGACGCTCGAGTACGAACCCGGCAAGCGCCACGTCTACACCTTCGCCCGCTCCGCCCCCGTCGACGACTACCGCGGCGAGGTGACCTTCACCCCCACCCCGAACGGCACGGAACTGCGCTGGCGCGGCACGTTCAAGGAGAAGGTCCCCGGCACCGGGCCGCTCGTGCTCGCCCTGTTGCGGACCGCGATCGTCTTCCTGTCCGCCCGGCTCGTCCGCGCCGCCGAACGCGACTGAGATCACTACGAGCAACTGCAACACCGACGTCCCCTTCCGCGACTTCTCTGTAGGCCGTGAGGAAGGGGGACTCGATGCCAAGGCGTGCCGTCGCCGCCGCGTTCGCGCTGGTCGCGCTGCTCAGCGCCTGCACCTCCCGGATCGAAGCCGCCGTGCTGACGCCGGAACCCCTCCCCGCTCCGGCCTCCACCGCTGCCCCCGCGCCCACCACGCCCTACCCCTTCGGGCAGGTCCAGCGGCAGGCGCCTCCCGTCACCGACGGCAAGGTGCCCCAGCTGAACCGCATCGACATCGCCGAGCCGTACGTGTTCCTCACCATCGACGACGGCGCCATCCCGCACCCCGACGCACCGCGCCTGATCCGCGAATCCGGCGCGCACCCGGTGCTGTTCCTCAACGCCCGCTACGTCCGCGGGCACGAGGACTACTTCCGCGAGGTGCTCGCCGCGGGCGCGACGCTCGGCGACCACACCATCGACCACCCCGACCTGCGCGGCAAATCCCTCGCCTACCAGGAGCAGCAGATCTGCGGCGACGCCGACGAACTGCAGCGCATGCTGGGCGTCCGGCCGGTCTACTTCCGGCCGCCGTTCGGCTCCTTCGACCAGAACACGCTCAAGGCGGCCGCGAACTGCGGGATGCGCGCGAGCGTGCTGTGGACGGAATCGGTCAACGACGGGCGCGTCGACTTCCAGACCGGCAAGCACCTGCGCGCCGGGGACGTCGTGCTGATGCACTTCCGCAAGACGTTCCCCGAGGACTTCGCCGCGTTCCTGCGTCAGTCCAAAGAGGACGGTCTGACGCCCGTGCCGCTCCCCGATTTCTTGGGCTAGGCAAGCCACGCGGAGCGTGTCCGTTGAGGGTGGTGGCGGGGAAGCGGCTGGCCCTAGCCCGCGCCGAGGCACAGGAACGGCCGCCGCAGCGGGTCGACCGCCGTGGCTTCCGCCAGTGCCAGCGCCGGTGACGTGCCGCGCGCCAGCCTGCGGTGCAGGTCCGCCATCGCGTCCGCCGCCGCGCGGTCGCCGACCCTCGCGATCGCCCCGACGATCGTCCGCGAACCGCCCGCCAGCAACGCGCCCGCGAACCCCAGCGCCTCCTCGCCCGGCCGGATGTGGCTCATCGCCAGCTCGCACGCCGCCAGCACGACCTGCTCCGGCGGGCGCTTCAACCGCGTCGTCTCGTGGGCGAACAGCGGACCGTCGACCAGTTCGAGCCGGGAGAACAACGCGTTCGCCGGCTCGTGCGCCCCGTGTGCCACCAGGTGCGCCAGCCCCGAACCGTCCAGCGCCGCCAGCACCTCCGCGCTCGTCGCGCTCGGGCCGTCGACCAGCCGCGCTCCCGGGTACACCGACCGCAGCTCCCGCACCTCACCGATCGCGCCCGGCACCCCCGGCCCGCCGACGAGCACCACGGGCTCCGGTGCGCCGCGTTCGGCCGCGTTCCGCCACGCCGTCGCCGAAGGGGCGATCGACAGCGGGCGCCCGCGCAACGACGGCAAGGCCGCCCACGGCAGCGCGTACAGCGGGCCGATCGGCACGATGACCAGCTCGCGGTCACCGATCGCGTCGGCGAGCGGGTCCACCACCAGGCGGTCGAGCAGGCCCGCGCGCTTCTCCGCGGACCGCGTCACGGCCGCCACCAGCGCCTCGGGCAGGTGGTCCGGGGCGAGCACGTTGAGGTCCGCGTGCAGCTGTTTGGTGATCTCGACGGTCTCCGCGAACGGTCCCAGCCCGACCAGCCGGAACCGGCCGTCCCGCACCACCACCGCCGACAACCGGTCCCCGTGCGCGATGACGCTCACCAGCGCGCGCTCGCCCAGCGCCGCCGCGACCTCGTCCGGAGTGGACACCGGCCGGGGTTTGCCCCAAGGGCTCGTGTACCAGCCCAGCCTGCTCGCCTCCCGCTGCAGCCGCACGTACCGCTGCTCCAGCGCGCCCGCCGGCTTGCCCTCCAGCCGGTTCTGCTGCGCACTGCGCTGCACGTGCCGCATCTCGGTGATCAACCTGGCCAGCACGGGATCGGCGATCTCGGGCAGCGGCTCGTAGCGGTACACCTGGGCGCGCGTGCGTTCCTGCCACGCGAACACCCGCCGCGCCCCGGCGTTGCCGCGCGCGCCGTCGAGTACCAGGCCCACGGCGAGCCGCCCGAGTTCCTGCCCGTGCACGGCCGTGCCGCACACGAGGTCCAGCCCGCCCATCCGGTCCCGCACCCGGCTCAGCTCCGCGAACCCGGCACGGGCCTGCGCCAGGGCGGAACGGGAACTGCCGCGTGCCACGGCGAGTTCCGCTCGGCACAACCGCAGCAGCATCACGTGGTCGATGGGCGTGGTGCGGCGCGGTTTCGGCACCCGCGCGAGGAGTTCCTCCGCCGCGTCGACCGCACCACGCCTCAGGTGCAGGCGTACCGCGAGCAACCGCGCGACGGCCGCCTCGTCCCGCAAACCCAGCTCCGCCAAGCGGTTCGCGTGTTCGACCAGCTCCACCGCGGCGCGGCGGGCCGGGCGAGCGGCGCCCTCCAGGGCTTCGGTCGCGTTCGCCCGCAGTTTCGCCAGCGCCGCCACCTCCGCCCACCTTTCGTTGCCGCGGCGGAGAAAGCGCTTTCGGGCGGCGGTGGAAAGCTTGCGCGCCAACGGGTAGTCCCGTTCGAGTATCGCCGCCGCGGCGCGCGCGACCTCCGCCTCGGCGACGTCCTGGATGGCCCGGCTGCGCCGCAGCTCCGGCAGCGCCTCGTCCAGGTGCCGCGCCGCTTCCTCGGCGAGACCGGCGGTGAGCAGCGCACGCGCCTGGTCCAGCCGCAGCCGCGGCAGCCAGCCGGGGCCCGCCTGCTCGTAGATGCGCGCGGCCTGCTCGTAGTGCCGCAGCGCCTCCGGGATGTCGCCGACGAGCTGCGACTGGTCGCCCAGGTTGTGCCGGGCCTTGCCCTCGATGCGCACCAGGCCGTGGCGGGTGGCCAGATCTATGCAGCGGTGCAGGTCGGAAAGCGCCGCCGCGGGCTGGTTGAGGTTCATGTGGACGAGCGCCCGGTTCATCAGGTTCCGGGACAGCGGCAGGGCGTTGGCCTCGGCGTCGCGCTCCAGCACCGGGATGATCGCGTCGAACAGTTCGAGCGCCTCGGTGAAGCGGCCCACCCGGCACAGCACGAGCGCGCGCTGCGCGTCGATCACCGCGCTGAGCAGGTGCGGGGAAGCGCTTTCCGGCAGGAGTTCCGGCAGGGCCGCCGCGTCGTCGAGGTGCGCGAGGCCCGCGGCCGTGGACCCTGTCTCGGCCTCGGCGAGCGCGATGCTGACGAGCACGCGGACGCGCAGCTCCACCCAGTCGGGCTCGGTGACCGGTCCGGCCGAGTCCAGCAGTTCCAGCGCCTGGTCGAGCAGGCGCAGCGCGACGGCGTTGTGCAGGTCACCGGAGGCGTCGGCCGCTCGGGAATGCAGCTCCCGCACGCGTGCGAGGACGCTTCGCGGTTCCTCAGGTACGGCCACACCAGCTATCTGAGCACATCGTGTTCGGCCGGGGTACAGCCGGTGAGGTCAGAGCACCACCGCGGGCGTGACGACCGTTCGCCTGGCACCCGTACCGCCCACCGAGATGACGATCTGCGTGGTGCCCCGCGGTACCTCGTCGAGCACGAACCGGCCGCCCTCGTCGGACTCCGTCGAGGACGACCCGTGCTCGGCCACCCGCACCTCGACCCCGTGCCTGCCCGCGGGCACGAGCCAGCCGTCGATGCGGTGGCAGCGGCCCACCTTCGTCAGGTTGATCATCACGGTCAGGTCGCTGACGGTGAACGTGATGGTGCCCTGGTCGACGCTGCTGCGGACGCCCACGAGCTGGTCTGCGCGCTCCCACCTGGCCACCTCGACGTCGAGGTTCTCCAGCTCCAGCGCGAACTGGACCCGCTCGACCAGGCCGGGCGGCGGGGGGTCGACCGCCTCCAGCACGCGCCCCAGTTCGGCGAGCAGGGCCTCGTCGCCGGGATGCGCTCCCTCCGGCACCTTGATCTCGTTCATGCACTGCCCCCTTCGGAGTCCAGCAGTTCGCGCATCGTCTTCAGGCAGCGCCCCCGGTTGGGCCCGATGCTGCCCCGCGGCATCCGCAGCGCCTCGGCGACGACCCGGTACTCGGCGCGCCCGGCCAGCACCGTGAGCCGCAGCAGTTCCTGGCACCGTTGCGGCAGCCTGCCGAAGGCCGCCCAGATCCGCCGGTCCCGTTCGGTGCGCAGCACCTCGGCCTCGGGCGCCGGCAGCGTGCTGGGCACGGCCTCGGCCATCTCGTCGGTCAGCGGCACGGGCGGTTGCCTGCGGCCGTTGACCCGTTGCGCTTCGTGGCGGGCGGTGGTCACGAGCCAGCCGGCGAGCGCCTTCGGCTCGCGCAGCTGGTGGAGGTGGCTCAGCAGCGCCAGCCAGACCGTCTGCACCACGTCCTCGGCGGCGTGCTTGTCGAGACCCGCACCGCGGGCCACGTTCCACACCAGCGGGGTCAGCTCGGCGACGAGCCGGTCCAGCCCCCGCTTGTCCCCGCCGCGGGCGGCCTCCAGGCACGCCGCGAACAGCTCAGGGCCACGGAGGCCGTCCCATGGTGGGCCAGCCTCGGCGGTGTGGACTTCCGTCACGCCAATCGCCCCCGCTCTCAGTGGTCACTCCTCCGCCGGTGCTCGCAGTATCCCGCTCTCGCCGTATGAGAGAAGGCTTGCGGCCATCAGATACAAATGTCACCCGATCGGAGTAATACCTCGTTACGCGTGAGCGCCGGCCGGCGTCGCGCCGCGGACACCGGCCGGCTCCCCCCTCACACCCGATGGCCTTCCCCCTCGGCCATCGCACCTCGTGGCCGTCCTCGCGGCGGCCACGTTCGGATCGCGTCCGGAGCCTCCCCCGAACCTCCTTCGGCGATCCGGCGAACGGTGGCGCCCGGCGGCCCCCTCGGCTGCCGGCCACCACCAGCCCTTCGTCAGACCAGGATCTGGTCGATCTGGCCCAGGGCGTTCTCCCGGAACGAGACCGGCAGCCCGTTGGCCTTCGCCAGCACGGCCAGCCCCGTCAGCGGGCTACGCCCCGACTCCACCGCCGCGAGCCGCTTCCAGCCGAGCCCCGCCACGAAGGCCCACACGCCGGGGCGTGCACTGGAGGACAGCAGGTGCGTGATCACCCGGTCGCGGATCCACAGGCCCGTCCCCTGCTGGGGCGCGTGGCCGTTGACCGGCTGCGGTACCGGCACCGGCGGGGTGTTGGGGTCCCACGCTCCGGTCGGCGGAGGCGTGTTGGGGTCCCAGGCACCAGTCGGCGGCGGGGTGTTCGGGTCCCACGCGCCCGTGGGCGGCGGGGTGTTCGGATCCCACGCGCCCGTGGGCGGCGGGGTATTCGGATCCCACGCGCCCGTAGGCGGCGGGGTATTCGGGTCCCACGCGCCAGTCGGCGGAGGCGTGTTCGGGTCCCAAGCACCCGTGGGCGGGGTGTTCGGATCCCACGCTCCGTCCGGCTTGGTCACCGGCTTCGGCCGCGGCTCCTCCTCGGGGCCGGTGGCCGGCTTCTCGGTCTCACTCGTCGTCATGCCTCTCGCTCCCCTGCTCGCAGGTCAGTATGTGGTCTGAACCATTTGCAACTCGTCGTGCACGACGAACGGGCTGACGGGATGACCGCTCGCCCGCGCGTCCGCGAGCAGCGCGAGCTGGTGCGCGCCACTCGTCCCCTCCGCCAGCCGCAGCCACCCCAGGTCCTCCAGCAACGCCCACGCGCGACCGTCCTTTCCGGACGCGAACAGGCCGAGTGCCCGCTGCGGCGGCAACCACGTGCGCAGTGCCACGCCCGTGCAGCCGAGCGTGGTGGGCCGGGGCTCGGGGTAGTCCTCGATGAACGCCTCCCCGTAGGCGATCCGGAAGAATCCCCCCTCACCCCAGCCCGTGCCCCACGAGTTCTTCGCGATCCAGCAGCCCTGGTCGTCGTCCCAGCCGATCAGGGCCACGCAGTGTCCCCCGCGGGTCTCCTCGGTGGTGTGCCGGTAGACCCCGCCCGCGTAGTGGAAGAAGTCCTCGTAGACCACCATGCAGGCGGTCACGGGGCCGTACCCGAAGATGTGGTGCTTGATCCCCGCCGGGTCGCGGGTCAGGTCCACCGTCTTCTCGGCGTGCACGACCCGCTGCGGCCAGTCCGGCCGCAGCGCGCCCGCACCCGTGTCGACGTAGGGCCAGCACTCCTCCAGTGCCACCCCGGTCGACACGCAGTCCCCCAGCAGGTCGTCCGGCCAGGCCCCGTCCTGGCCGTCGATCTGCCTCGGTGTGGCCTGCCCGAAGAACAGGTGCGCCTCGGACAGGTCCAGGTTCAGCTCCGCCGCCCGCCGGGTGTACGCCGCGGTCCCCTCCAGCACCGCGACCACCCCGAACGCGGTGCACGTACCGCGCTCCCCCTGGTCCTTGACGGGCGTCGTGTAGTCACCGCCGCACGTCCGCCGCAGGTCGAAGACCCGCGGCAGCTCCCCCGACGGTGCGTGCGGCGACGTGCAGCGCTGCCCGACCGCCCCGAGCGCGGCCTCGGTCATCAGCCCGGGCAGTTCCGCCCTGGCCTCGACCTCCGCCGCACTCGGGGCGGGCACCCCCAGCCGCACGGCACGCGAACCGGCCCCCAGCCTGCTCAGGCGGGTCTCCTCCGCCTGCCACGGATCCCCAAGCGCGGCAAGGGATTCGCGGATCGCCGCGATCTCCTCTTCGCAGGAGTGGTGGGTGCTCATGCATCCTCCAGCAGGGGGTCAAATCAACCGACGCTCCTATGACGCGCGGGGGGCCGCGACAGATACACACCGGCAGGAATTTTTTCGAAGCCCCTGGTCGGCCCTCCCCACTTTCACCCGTTCAGCCCAACGGTCGCCTACTCGCCGTGGCGTGGAGGTCCGATTCGTTCAAGACCCGCCGTGTCCTGCCGGGCAGACTTGGCGCCCATGACGACACTGCCTTCGCGGACACTGAGCATCCGCATCGAACGCCCCCGCGACGAGGTCTACAACTTCCTGACGGAGCCGGGAAGTTCTGCGAAATGGGCCTCCGGAATGGACAGCAGCGCGCCCGTCACCTCGGCGGAGGTCAACGAGTTCGGCGTGCTCGACCACACCGTGCACCTGCCGGGACAGGACGTGTACGTGCCGATGCGCGTGGTGCGCAACGGCACCGGCAGCGAGGTCCTGTTCACGCTGTTCCGCCTGCCCGACATGGACGACGCCCAGTACGCCGCCGACGCCGAAGCGGTGATGAAGGACCTGCGGAAGCTGAAGGAGCTCCTGGAGAACTAGGACCCCTTCGCGACCGAGACCGCGGCGCCGCGGTGGGAACCGTCCTCGGCGAGGCGCAGCAGGTAGTCCGCCAGGTCGGCACGGGAGATCGTGAAGCTCCCCCGCACGTTCCTGCCGACACTGCTCGCGATGACGCCGGTGTGCGGACCGTCCGTCAGCCGCGGCGGGCGCACGATGGTCCAGTCGAGCCCGCTCGCGACGACCCGCTCCTCCATGACGCGCATGTCCTCGTACTCCTCGCGCAGCATCCGGATCAGGATCGGCTTGACCGCCAGCCGGGTGAACCAGCCGTCACCCTCCCGGTGCATCCCGCTGTTGCTGACCACCAGCAGCCGCCGCACCTCCGCCTGCCGCATCGCCGTGATGATCGCGGCCGCGCCGTCCCGGCAGATCCGGCTCGGCCCGCGGCCACGCGGACCGAGCGCCGACACCACGGCGTCGCTGCCGCCGACCGCCGCGACGAGCGCGGCGGGGTCGAACACGTCGGCCACGACGACGTCCTGGACGGGCTCGCCGAGCCGGGCCGGGTCCCGCACGACCGCGGTCACGTGGTGCCCGCGGGCCAGTGCCTGCCGCACCACCTCGCGCCCGGTTCCCCCGCTGGCGCCGAAAACCGTGAGCTTCATGCCTGCCTCCTCAGGTTAGTGTTCACTCACCCGCTATGGTTGGTGAGTACTCACTTACCGTCAAGGGGACGCTGAGAAGGAGCTGAGAGTTGGGCACCCGGGAGGCGATACTCGCCGCGGCGAGCCGGATCATGCGCGAGCAGGGGTACGCCCGCGCCACGACGAAGGAGATCGCGCGCGCGGCGGGGTACTCGGAAGCCGCGCTGTACAAGCACTTCGCCGACAAGACGGAGATCTTCCTCGGCGTGCTGACCGAACAGCTGCCCGCACTCGGCGCGGTGCTCACCGACCTCGCGGCCAACGCGGGCCGGGACACGGTCCGGGCCAACCTGACCAGGGTGGCCAAGGCGGCGCTGGACTTCTACGCGGAGAGCTTCCCCATCGCCGCGTCCGTCTTCTCGACGCGCGAACTGCTGGCCGCGCACCGTGACGCCGTGCACGAGCGCAGCGCGGGGCCGCACCACCCGCACGACAAGCTCGTCGAATACCTCCGCGCCGAGCAGCGGCTCGGCAGGCTGCCCCGCTCCGCCGACCTGGACGCCACCGCCGCGCTGCTGCTCGGCGCGTGCTTCCAGCAGGCGTTCCTCAGCCACTTCGAGGACGGGCCGCGGGACTTCGACGCGCTCGCGAAAACCCTCGTCAAGCCCCTGCTCCGCTAGCCCGGCCGGCCCGCCAGCGCTCGACGAGCTTCGGCATCTCCTCGGCCATGAACGCGAAGAAGTCGTGCGTCTCCTGCAGCCGCGCGCCCGCCCGGGTTCCGGCGCCGACCGCGTCGATGCCCTCGGCGAGGGTCTTGAGCAGCGTCCGGTAGAGCTTGTCCTGGTGGGAGTACACCTCGAACCAGTAGTCGCTGTGCACGACGAACTGGTCCCGCCGCTCGCCCGCCGGCCGCTCGCGGCGCAGCAGCCCGATCTGCACGAGGTACCGCACGGCGCCGGAGACCGCGGCCGGGCTGATCTTCAGCGCCGCACCCAGCTCCGCGGCGGTGAGGTGCCCCTCGGGGCTCGCGAGCGTCATGGCGAACACGCGTGACGGCATCCGCGGCATCCCCGCGTCCGTGAGCATCTGCCCGAACTTCTCGGCGAACCGCACCGCGCCCTCGGCGAGGGGCGCGGGGTCGTCGGTCGACATGGAACCATCCTCTCTCATCCCCCACAGCCTCTCTTCGATCTTGACATTTTCCTAACTTCACAAATTTGTGAAAACAGCGTAGCTTCGCCGCCATGGACAACGCCATCACCGTCTCCGGCCTGCGCAAGTCGTTCGGGTCGACCCGCGCCCTCGACGGGCTCGACCTGGAGGTCGCCGCGGGTGAGGTGCACGGCTTCCTCGGCCCCAACGGCTCGGGCAAGTCGACCACCGTGCGGATCCTGCTCGGCCTGCTCCGCGCCGACGCCGGGCACGTGCGGCTGCTCGGCGGCGACCCGTGGCGGGACGCCGCGAGCCTCCACCGCCGCCTCGCCTACGTACCGGGAGACGTCAACCTGTGGCCCACCCTCTCCGGCGGCGAGGTCATCGACCTGCTCGGCCGGCTCCGGGGCGGGCTGGACCAGCGCCGCAGGAAGGACCTCGTCGAGCGCTTCGACCTGGACCCGAGGAAGAAGGGCCGCACCTACTCCAAGGGCAACCGGCAGAAGGTCGCCATCGTCGCCGCGCTCGCCTCCCACGTGGACCTGCTCATCCTCGACGAACCCACCGCGGGCCTCGACCCGCTGATGGAAGCCGTCTTCCAGGAGGCCACCCAGGAGGAACGCGCCCAGGGCCGGACCGTGCTGCTGTCGAGCCACATCCTCGCCGAGGTCGAGGCCCTGTGCGACCGGGTCAGCATCATCCGCGACGGGCGCACGGTCGAATCGGGCACGCTGGCCGACCTGCGGCACCTCACCCGCACCTCCATCACCGCGGAACTCGCCGGCCCGCCGAACGGGCTGTCCTCGCTCGCCGACGTGCACGACCTCAAGGTCGAGGGCAACCGCGTCCGGTTCGACGTCGAGACGCACTCGCTGGACAAGGTGCTGCGGCAGCTGACCGACGTCGGCGTCCGCAGCCTGACCAGCCAGCCGCCGACGCTGGAAGAGCTGTTCCTGCGCCACTACCAGGTCGAGGTGGGGGCGAAGTGAACTC
Source organism: Amycolatopsis dongchuanensis (assembly GCF_039542405.1). Taxonomy (NCBI): domain Bacteria; kingdom Bacillati; phylum Actinomycetota; class Actinomycetes; order Pseudonocardiales; family Pseudonocardiaceae; genus Amycolatopsis; species Amycolatopsis dongchuanensis. The sequence continues at coordinate 35,538 of NZ_BAABIB010000137.1, read as the reverse complement.
CCTCACCGGAACCCGCCAGCTGGTCCGCCTCGCGCTGCGCCGCGACCGGGTCGTGGTGCCGATCTGGGTGGTGCTGCTCGGCATCCTGCCGCCCGTCATGGCGTCGACCTACGAGCAGTTCTACCCCGACGCCGCCGACCGGGCCACGCTCACCGCGGGCACGGCGGCCAACCCGTCCATCGCGCTGCTCTACGGCCCCGCGTTCGACCTGTCCACCGCGGGTGGGTTCACCGCGTGGCGGCTCGGGGTCTTCCTCGCCCTGTTCGTCGCGCTGGGCTGCGTGTTCACGGTCGTCCGGCACACGCGGCAGGAGGAGGACACCGGCAGGCAGGAGCTGCTGTCGTCCGGGGTGACCGGGCGGTACGCCGCGCTCACCGCGGCCCTGCTCGTGTCCGGCGCGGCGGCGCTGGTCACCGGCCTCATCGCGATGGCCACCCTGCTCGCCGCCGGGCAGCCCGCGGCAGGCTCGATCGCGTTCGGGCTCGGCGTCACGCTCGCCGGCTGGGTGTTCAGCGGCGTGGCCGCGGTGTGCGCCCAGCTCGTCGAGTACTCGCGCACCGCGAACGGCCTCGCCTCGGCGGTGCTCGGGGTGGCGTTCCTGCTGCGTGGCGTGGGCGACTCCGCGAGCGGGATGCGGTGGCTGTCGTGGCTGTCGCCGCTGGGCTGGATGTCGCAGCTGCGGCCGTTCGCCGGGGAACGCTGGGCCGTCGCGTTGTTGCCGCTGGCCGCGGCCGTCCTGCTCACCGGGCTGGCCTACTGGCTGCTGCCCCGTCGCGACGTGGGGCTGAGCATCTTCCCGTCACGGCTCGGGCCCGCGACCGCCGCGCCGGGTCTGCGCTCACCGTTCGCGCTGGCGTGGCGGCTGCAGCGGGGGATGCTGACGGGCTGGGTCGTCGGGTTCGCGGTCGCCGGGGTGCTGTTCGGCTCGCTCGCGAACGGGATCGGCGGCCTGGTCGGCGACAGCGCGCAGGTGCGGCAGATCTTCGAGCGGATGGGTGGCGCCTCCGCGCTCGTCGACGCCTACCTCGCGTCCATCGCCGGCATCTTCGGGATGGTCGCGGCGCTCTACGCCGTGCAGGCGAACCTGCGGATGCGGACCGAGGAGACCGCGGTCCGGCTCGAACCCCTGCTGGCGACCCGCGTGCGGCGACTGCGGTGGGCGGCCAGCCACCTCGTGTTCTCCTTGCTGGGCAGCGCTTTGCTGCTCGCCGTCGGGGGTACCGCGGCGGGCGTGGCACACGGGTTGCGGGCCGGGGACGTCGGCGCGCACATCCCGCCGGTGCTGGGCGCGACGTTCGCGCAGCTGCCCGCCGTGTGGGTGGTGGCGGGGATTTCGGTGCTGCTGTTCGGTTTCGCGCCGAAGCTCGCGACCGCGAGCTGGTCGGTCGCGTCCCTGTCCCTCGCGATCGCGTTGTACGGGCCGGTGCTGCGGCTGCCGCAGGCGGTGCTCGACGTCTCGCCGTTCACGCACGTGCCGAAGCTGCCGAACGCCGCACTGACCGCCACGCCTTTGCTGTGGCTGACCGGAATCGCACTCGTCGCCCTCATCGTGGGGTTGCGGGGTTTCAGACAGCGAGACATCGGGTAGCCCCAGCGGGTTGGCGGGTGGAGAGCCCAGGCTGGTCGGGGGCCTGGGCTCTCGTTTTGCGGTAGACCTGGACGCATGCCTGGGGGATTGCTACGACAGCCGGATTTCCGCCGCCTGTGGACAGCGGACCTGCTCAGCCAGTTCGGCGACCGCCTCAACGTCCTCGCGCTGCCGCTGCTGGCCGCGGGCAGCCTCGGCGCCTCGGCCTTCGGCGTCTCACTGCTGCGCACCCTGCAGACGCTCGCGTACCTCGCGATCGGCCTGCAGGTCGGCGCGTGGTGCGACCGGATGCGGTTGCGGCCCTTGCTGATCGGCACCGATCTCGGCCGCTTCGCGCTCTACGCCACGGTTCCCGTCGCCGCCGCGTTCGGAGTGCTGACGATGGGCCAGTTGTACGCGGTGGTCGCCGTCGCCGGGGTGCTCGCGGTGTTCTTCGAGGTGGGACACCAGACGTACCTGCCGCGGCTCGTGCCGCGCGACCGGCTGCTGGAGGGCAACGCGCGGTTGCAGACGAACCTCTCCGTCGCCGCGGTGACGGCGCCGAGCGCGGGCGGCTTCCTGGTGCAGTACTTCGGCGGGCAGGCCGCGGTCGGCGGGAACGCGTTGTCGTTCCTGTGGTCCGCGCTCTGGCTCGGCCGCATCCGCAAGCCCGAGCCGGTGCCCCCGCGCACCGAACGGGTGCCGCTGCGCCGCCAGATCCGGGAGGGCCTGGACTTCGTCCGGAAGCACCCGCTGCTGCGCCCGATCGCGGCGGCGCTGACGCTGGCGAGCCTGTTCCAGTCCGTGCAGATCGCGATCGGGGTGGTGTTCCTGCTGCGCGAGGTGCGGCTTTCGCCCGGGATCATCGGCCTGCTCAGCACCACCGGTCTCCTCGGTGCGCTCGTGGGCGCGGTGACGGGCCGGCGCATCGGGCAGCGCGTCGGCGAGGCCAGGCTGCTGTGGGTGATGGGGGTGCTGATCGCGCTCGGCTACACCGCGATGGCGCTGGCGAGCCCCGGCTGGCTGGTCGCCTGCTACCCCGTCGGGAACTTCGTCACCGCGTTCGCCATCACGGTGTCGAACATCGTGCAGGTGAGCTTCCAGCAGGGAGCCACCCCGGAACGGCTGCGCGGCCGGGTCACCGCGACCATGCGGTTCGTGACGTTCGGCGTGGCGCCGGTGGGCAGCCTGCTGGGCGGCCTCGTCGCGGACGTCGCCGGGCTGCGGGCGTCGATGTGGCTCGCGACGGCGGGGATGGCGCTGTCGGCGGCCAGGCTGATCGGCTCGCCGCTGCGGCGCCTGCGTGTCCTGCCGGAGGCATACGCGGAGGAGGGCACGGGTAGTCCGCCTACATGAGCGAGCTGATCGAGCGCGTACCCAAGCAGATCTTCCTGGCCGGCCAGTGGCGGGACGCCGCCGACGGCAGCCGGTTCGCCGTGCAGGACCCGGGGAACGAGCAGCAGCTGTGCGAGGTCGCCGACGCCCAGGACGCCGACGCGCGCGAAGCCGTCGAAGCGGCCGTCGCCGCGCAGGAGGAGTGGGGCGCGACCGCGCCGCGCGAGCGGGGCGAGATCCTGCGCCGCGCGTGGCAGCTGATGACGGACCGCGCCGACGACATCGCTCGCCTGATGACACTGGAGATGGGCAAGAGCGTCGAGGAGTCGAAGGCGGAGGTCACGTACGCCGCCGAGTTCTTCCGCTGGTTCTCCGAGGAGGCCGTGCGCATCGACGGGCGCTACGGCCGCAACCCGGCGGGCACGGGCCGCATGCTCGTCACGAAACGCCCCGTCGGACCGTGCATCCTGATCACGCCGTGGAACTTCCCGCTCGCGATGGGCACCCGCAAGCTCGGCCCCGCGATCGCCGCCGGCTGCACGATGATCGTCAAGCCGGCACAGCTCACGCCGCTGTCGATGCTCAACCTCGCGGCCCTGCTGCAGGAGGCCGGGCTGCCCGACGGGGTGCTCAGCGTGCTGCCCTCGACGTCCGCGAGCCGTGTCGTGAGCCCCGCGCTGGAGGACCCGCGCATCCGCAAGATGTCGTTCACCGGCTCCACCGAGGTGGGGCGCAAGCTCGTCGAGCAGTGCGCGCCGAACCTCCAGCGCATGTCGATGGAGCTGGGCGGCAACGCGCCGTTCCTGGTGTTCGAGGACGCCCCGCTCGACGACGCGGTGGCCGGGGCGATCACCGCGAAGATGCGCAACAACGGGGAATCGTGCGTCGCCGCCAACCGGTTCCACGTGCACTCCTCGATCGCGGACGAGTTCGTGCGGCGGCTCACCGAGCGGATGTCGGCGCTCAAGGTCGGGCACGGCACCGAGGACGGGGTGAAGGTCGGCCCGCTGATCAGCGCCGACCAGCGGGACAAGGTGAGCGAGCTGGTCGAGGACGCGACCTCCCGCGGCGCCCGCGCCACCACCGGCGGCAAGGCCTTGGACGGCAAGGGCTTCTTCTACGCGCCGACCGTGCTCACCGACGTCCCGCCGGACGCCAGGATCCTGCGCGAGGAGGTGTTCGGCCCGGTCGCGCCGGTGACCACGTTCGACACCGAGGACGAGGCCCTGCGCCTGGCGGACGACACCGAGTTCGGGCTCGTCGCCTACCTGTTCACGCGCGACCTCGACCGCGCCCTCCGCGTCGGCGAGCGCGTGTCCACCGGCATGGTCGGCATCAACACGGGCCTGGTGTCCAACGCGGCCGCGCCGTTCGGCGGGGTGAAGCAGTCCGGGTTCGGGCGCGAGGGCGGCGACGAGGGCATCGAGGAGTACCTCGACGTGAAGTACCTGGCGCTGGCGCTGAAGGAATAAAACAAAGCGGACATTCCGCATTTCCGCTTGTTCCTGGAACCCGTTTGGACTTAGCTCCGTCAGAGTGAGCATGAATTCGCCCGGAAACGCGGGAACAGCGGACATCACGCGCAAAGCGGAAGTCGCCAAGGCGCAGCTGCGGCAATTGTCGGCCACGCTGTCCAGTGCGGACGGTGCGGCGACCGTGACCGTCAACGCCAGTGGTGCGCTGCAGAAACTGGCATTCGGGCCGAAAGCGCGCGAACTGCCGCTCGACCGGCTGGCGGCCGCGGTCGTCGCCACGGCGCAGCGCGCGCAGGCGCAGGCGGCGCGGCAGATAACGGCGATTATGGCACCGGTGATCGGCACCGACAGCGACGCGATGCGTTTTCTGGAGGAACAGTTCCCGGCGCCCGAATTGCCGGAAGAACAACCGGCCGCCCCGCAGGAACGCCGTTTCGTGGTGAACGAGGAACAAGCGGCCCCGCCGCCTCCTCCCCGGCCGCCCGCACCACCACGGCCGCCCCGCCCGCCTGTCGACGGCGGTGACGAGGAATTCGGTTCGTTCATGCGGAGGGACTGGTGATGGCAGGCGGTTTCGAGGCGGACCTGAACGCGCTCGCGGCCCACGAGCCGGAGGTGCGCGAGGTCGCGGACAAGGTCCACGAAGCGATCGATGCCACCGGCGCGGCACAGGGGCTCGGCGACCTGAACGCGTTCGGCCTCGTCGGGCAGGTCGTCGCACTGGGGGTCGAGTACTGGATCGCCAGCGCCACCAGCTTCGTCAAGGGGCTCGGCGACGCCGGGCACGACCTCGCCGACAAGGTCAAGACGGCGCACGAGGCGATCTCGTCGCACGAGGAGAAGTCGAAGGCGGCACTCACCGCGATCGGTAAGGACCTGTAGCCATGACCTCGACCGAGAACCCGCTCGTCGCCACGGCCGAGCGGCCCTCCGGGCCGTTCACCAACACCGGCAAGGACGGCGCGGGCGTCATCGACAACCTGCCGGCGCAGACCTCCGGCTCCGGCCTGTTCAACGACGTGGCCACCACGGTCAAGGACTTCTCCGACGGCGACTGGGCCAACGCCGGGCTGGATGTCGCGACCGACGGGCTGGACCTGCTCGACGCGGCGATGGATCCGCTCGGCGCGCTGGCCAGCGCCGGGGTCGGCTTCCTGATCGAGCACATCAGCTTCCTCAAGGAGGGGCTGGACAAGCTCGCGGGCAACCCCGAGGCCGTCACGGCGAAGGCCCAGACCTGGCAGAACGTCTCGAAGCAGCTCAACGAGGCAGCCGAGACCTACGAGCGGTCGGCGGCCAAGACGGCGCAGTCGTACAAGGGCGAAGGCGGCCCGGCGGCGTACCAGGAGACCGCGAAGGGTTACGCGGACGCGCTGCGTGGTGCGGCGGGGCACGCGCAGAGCGCCTCGACGGCCATGCAGGTCGCCGCCGCGATCGTGGGCACCGAGCGCGGCCTGATCCGCGACATGATCTCCGAGTTCGTGGGCGAACTGATCGTCAAGGGGCTCGCCGCGCTGGCCACGTCGTGGTGCTCGTTCGGCGGCACCGTGGCGGCGTTCATCGCCGACACCGTTGTCGAGGGCGGCGTCCTCGCCGAGAAGATCAGCACGCGGATCGCGAAGATCGTCGAGCGGCTCGAGGCGCTGGCGAAGAACGCGAACAAGTCCAAGGCCGCCATCGAGGGTGCCGCCAAGGCGCTGGCCAAGGTGGGCAAGGCCGCGGACAAGATCGCCGACAAGAGCCTCGACGCGGCGACGAAGATCGAGTCCACGGCGAACCGGCTCAAGCAGGCGGGCAAGGAAGCGCACGAAGCCGCTGAAGCGAAGGAACTGCGCGAAGCCACCGAGGGCGAGCACGAGAACCCGCTCGAGAAGAGCTTCCTCAACCTGAACAAGTGGGTCGAAGAAGGTGGAGTGCCCAAACCGAATGTGAGCGACGGGGTGCACGCCGCCGCCGAAGGTCGCCGCCAGGAGAACGAGCAGGCCGACCGCTCGCACGAAGCCGCCGAGGCCTACGAGGAGGAGCACCGCGAGGAGGAATCCGGCGGCGAGCAGCCTGCCGGAGCCGGGGAGCGACCCGCCGGAGGCGAGTGAGCCGCCCGCGGCCTACTTGACCTGGAACGGGCCGGCGGCGCGCGTGGTCGCCCCGGCCCAGAGCCGGGGCGCGAACCGCCGGACGGCACGGGCGAGCTCGTCGACCGAGCCGCGCTGGCTGCCCAGGTGCACCGTGGTGGTGCGCTCGTGCGTGCGGACGAGCACCTGGTCGAGCCGACGACGCGAGGCAAAGCTCCCCACCGCGCGCCTGCTCCAGAAGGTCTCCACCGCGACCGAGGTGATCTCGCCCCAGGGCAGGGTGAACGGCTCGCCGCTGGGGTCGTCGAGGCTGAGGCTGTCGGCGTCGAGCACGAAACACCGGCCGCGCGCCACCATCGGCGACCACAGCAGGAGCCCGAGCGCCAGCAGCGCGAACGGCGCGCCGAGCAGGACGGACAGGACCCGCACCACGACGCCGGCCCCGGAGTCCGTGAAGGCCGCGGCGAGCAGGCCCGCTCCGACGCACGCCGCCAGCACCCCGCCGACGAGCGCCTGCACGACGGTCCGCCTGCCGACGTCGACCACGACCGGCGGCTGCGCTTCGGGCGCCGGAACCAGCTGCGGCGCGACCCCCGGGGCCGTCACCAGCGCGCTCCACGGGGTCGACGGCACGCGCTGCCAGTCCCGCGGAGCCCCCTGCGCGACCGCCTCGGCCACGCCCGCGCGGCGCGGCAGCCGCACCTTCACCGCGGAATTCCGGGGCAACCGCACCAGCACCGGGCTGTACAGGTGCTCGGCGAAATCACCCGATTTCGGAAAGAACACCAGAACCAGCCCGAATCGCTCGTCCACTCCCTCCTCGGAATGGACGCCGACCGCCGAAAGATCCGCCCAGGAAATGCGGAAGGCGTCCCCACCCTTGGTCTCGTAGCCGATTCCGCTGTCGTCGACGACGAGTTCGCGCGGCCAGCGCAACGAGCGCCACCCCAGCAGCCGCAAGGCCACGACCAGCAGGAACACCACCCCGATGACGATCATCGGAACCGTCAGCCAGCCGCTGGTACCGGCCATCGCACCCGAAAGCACCAAACCGGCGCCGAGGACGAGGAAAATGAACGCGACGGAAATCTGGTCGAGCCTCGTTCGCCAGCCGAGCCGGATGCGGGTCATGGAAAAGGAGTCTAGGGGTGGGCACCGGCCTGGACGGAAATCTGCTCGAAGAAACCGCTCAGCCCCTGCCACACACCGGGCACCAGCAGCACACCCAGCACCACGAACGCCGGGAACACGAGGAGGTTCTCCACCCGCTTGCCCGTGCGGAAGCGGAGGAACGACGGTGGCCGCAGCTCGTACCACGTCTCGCCCGCGATCGGGACCGGGAACAGGAACGGGCAGCCCGCCTCGGTGAGCGAGTCGCCGAGGCAGTGGGTGAGGCAGCCGACCGCGACCGCCACGCCGAGCCAGCCCGTCAGCTCCTGGAGCTCCCCGGCGGCGCTCGCCGTGCGCGCCCACCACACCACGGCCCCGGCGCCGACGAGCAGCAGCCAGTCCCCCAGTGCGTCCGCGGCGAGCAGCAGCCCGAACAACACCACGCCGGCGACGGCGTACCAGCCGCCCGCGCGCGTGCCCCACATCGTGAGCGCGCCGAGCCCGGCGGCGAACAGTACGGTGTGCGACAGGTGGCGGTGCATGCCGCGGTGCCGCTCGTCGCGCGGCCCCTTCGTGACGGCGTACAGCATCGAGGACAGGCGCCGGAGCAGCCAGGACAGTGCGCCCGTGACCGGCCCGAGCAGGCGTGACGCGCCCGCGCCGGGGTGGTCGAGGTCGGGCAGCAGCGCGAAACCGGCCGTGGTGGCGGCGAAGGCGACGGCCTGGTGCACCGAACTCGCGCCCACGGTCGGGGCGACGGCGAGTCCGGCACACCAGCCGGTGAGTGCGTGCGTGCGGCCCATCATGGGGATGATCTTGGCAAGTGGGTACGACAGGAAAGGACACCGGATGAGCCCGGAGTTGCACGAGTTCTGGCGTGAGCGGCACCTGTGCACGCTGACGACGCTGCGGAAGGACGGGTCGCCGCACGTCGTGCCCGTCGGGGTCACGGTGGACGAGGAGTTCCGCACCGCACGCGTGATCTGCTCGCGGGACAGCGTGAAGGCCCGCAACGTCCGCGCCGGGAACGGTGAAGCACGCGTCGCCGTGACTCAGGTGGACGGCCGCCGGTGGTCGACGCTGGAGGGCGTCGCCGTCGTGCGGGAGGACCCGGAGTCCGTGCGGGAGGCGGAAGAGCGCTACGCCGCGCGCTACCGCCAGCCCCGCCCGAACCCCGAGCGCGTGGTGCTGGAGATCCGGATCACCCGCCTGCTCGGGCTGCGCTGAGCGCCTAGAGGGCCTGCCACCACGGGTCGACGGCGGGCAGGTTGTCCAGGTCCAGCCGCTCGCCGGGGCGTGGGACGGCGAGCGTGATGTCGTGTGCCTTCGCCTCGCGCCAGACGCGGTCCGCCGGCTCGTTCCAGCCGTGCAGGGCGAGCCGGAAAGTGGCCCAGTGCACGGGGATCAGCACGCCGCCCCGCGCGTCGAGGTGCGCGGCGACACCCTCCTCCGGTGTCATGTGGATGTCCGGCCACGACGGGTGGTACGCGCCGATCTGCACGAGCGCGGCGTCGAACGGCCCGTACTTCTCCCCGATCCGGCGGTACCCGTCGAAGTAGCCCGAGTCGCCGCTGTAGAACAGGCGGCGGCTCGGGCCCGCGATGATCCACGACGCCCACAGCGTGTTGTTGCGGGTGAAGGCACGGCCGGAGAAGTGCTGCGCGTCGGCGGCCGTGATGCGGACGCCGGAGATCTCGGTGCTCTCGTGCCAGTCGAGTTCGATGATCCGTTCCGCGGGAACCCGCCAGCGCCGCAGGTGCGAGCCGACGCCGAGCGGCACGATGAACGGGGCGTCCTGGATGCGGGCCAGCGTGCGGACGGCGGCCGCGTCGAGGTGGTCGTAGTGGTCGTGCGACACGATGATCGCGTCCAGCGGCGGCAGGTCTTCGAGGCGGCACGGCGGCTCGTGCATCCGCTTCGGACCGATCAGCCGCGACGGCGAAACCCGCTTCGCCCACACCGGATCGATGAGGATCCGCCTGCCCTCGATCTCCACGAGCGTCGAGGAGTGCCCGTACCAGGTGACGTGCAGTCCCTCGGCCGGGTGGTCCGCCGGCGGCGGGACGAGCGGGATCGGTCCGGCGGGCTTGCGGCGCTGCCCGCCGAACAGCATCTCCCTGAGCAGGTCGCGGCCGGTGCTCGCGGTCTGCGGCACGGGCGGGGCCAGGTTCTGGAACCGCCCGTCGCGGAACTGGGGTGACCGCTTCATCACCTCGAGGTCCGGGCGGCCGCCGAACGCGAGGGGGATCTCCCAGACGGCCCACGCCAGCGCACCGAGCGCTGCCACCGGGACCGTCCACCGAAGTCGCTTCGCCATGCTTCGAAACTACCCACTGAATCCTGATGTTTCCTGAGACCGCGTTAACCCAGGTGAGCGAGCGGACCGCTGGGGTTCGGCGGGGCGAGGCAGCTCAGCGGGAAGTCCACCAGCGAGCAGGTCGCCGGCGCCTGCCCGAGCCGGTACCCCTCCGGCACGCCCCCGTTCGCGATCGCGTCCCGGTACGCGGGCACCGCGGCCGTCGGACGGCGGGTCAGCGAGGGGTCGGTCAGTGCGTCCACTGTGTACAGTCCGAAGCGGGGGCGGTAGCTGCCCCATTCGTAGTTGTCGGTGATGCTCCAGTAGTTGTAGCCGATGACGTTCATCCCGTCGGCCTTCGCGCGCTGCACCCAGAAGATCGAGTCGCGCAACGCCGTCTCGCGTGTGTAGCCGTCCTCGCGCGGCTGGGCGTTGTCGGTCGGCATGCCGTTCTCCACGATGTACAACGGCAGGTTCGGGTACCGGTTCGCGTAGTACCGCAGCGCGTCGTAGATCCCCTCGGGCTGGAGCTTGATCTTCCACAGGTCCCCGGAGATCGCGTTGAGCGCGGTGAGGTTGTCCAGGCTCACGCCGTAGTAGTAGTCCAGGCCCACGAAGTCCAGCTTGTCCCGGATCTGGTCCATGACCACGAGGTCCGTCAGCGGGTTGAAGCCCGCGTAGAACGCCTGGTTGCTGGTGACCTTGGCGCCCGGGTCCAGGCGGTGGATGAGGTCGTACGCGCGGCGGTGCGCCAGCACGACGTCCGCCTGCCACAGCGGGATCTGCAACGGGTTGAGCGCGCCGATCTTCAGCTCCTGGCTCAGGAACGCGACGGGTTCGTTGAACGTCACCCACAGCACGTTCCGGTACCGCTGCACGACCTTCTCGGTGAAGGCGAGGAAATCGCCGACCGTGCGCGGGTCGGCGAAGCCACCGCGGTCGGCGACCCAGCCCGGGTACACCCAGTGGTTCAGGGTGATCATCGGCGTCATCCCGGCGTCGCGGATGTGCCGCACGACGTCGTCGTAGTACGCCAGCTCCTGCTCGTCCCACACGCCGGGCCGCGGCTGCACGCGCGCCCACTCCACGCTGAACCGGAACGTGTTGACGCCCATGTCCGCGGCGAGCTGGATGTCCTCGGCGTAGCGGTGCCGGAAGTCGACGGCGTTGCCGTACGGGTCGACCCCACCGCTGCGCGCGACGTAGCGGGACCAGTTGCTGTCGGGCGCACTGCCTTCGGACTGGTACCCGGCGGTCGCCACGCCCCAGTAGAACGCGCGTGACCAGGCGGCGGCCTGCGCCGGCTGCCAGGCCAGCACCGTGAGAACGACGACGAGGACGACGGCGAGGCTCCGGCGCAACATGCGAAAGAAATTTACGTTCGCCGTACGGCCCCGTCAATCGTCACCGTGTTTCCGCGATCACCCAGCGCAAGTACTCGGCGCTCCCACCTTCGATGGGCGTCGCGATGACCTCCGGGGTGTCGTAGCTGTGCACGTCCTCCAGCAGGGACACGAGCGGCGCCACCCGGTCCGCCGCCGTCTTGATCTCCACCCGCCACTCGGGTTCGGTCCGGACTTCGCCCTCCCAGCGGTACACGCTGGTGATGGGCACGATCTGCGCGCAGGCACCCAGTTTCGCCTCCACCGCACGCGCGGCCAGCTCCCGCGCGGAGTCCTCGCTGTCGGTGGTGGTCGTGACGACGACGTGCTCGGCCATGCGCCCCAGGGTAGGACCACGCCCAGCCGCCGCCCGGCCCGTTCGCCCCGCCCTCGTGCGGCAGTGCCGCGGCTCCTGGCGGATATCCGTGTGAACGGGCACCTGAACGGGTACCCAGGACCTCATGCGATTAGGCGTGCTCGACATCGGTTCCAACTGCGCTCAGCTACAGGTGGTGGACGCGAGCCCCGGCGCGCCTCCGCTGCCCGCGCTGGCGGTCAAGGAACCGACGCGCCTGGCGGAGCTGATCGAGGCGGACGGCTCGCTGTCGGAGGAGGGCGTGCACCGCGCCGTCGAGGCGGTCGACGCGACGCTGGCCGCGGCGCGAAGACACTGCGTGGAGCAGCTGTTCCTGTTCGCCACCTCGGCCATCCGGGACGCCACGAACCGCGACGAGATCCTCGACCGCATCGAGCACCGCACGGGCGTACGCCCGCAGTACCTCACCGGTGAGGACGAAGCCCGCCTCACCTACGTCGCCGCGCACCGCTGGTACGGCTGGTCCGCCGGCCGCATCCTGCTGTTCGACATCGGCGGCGGCTCACTGGAGATCGCGCTCGGCCGCGACGCCGAACCCGACCTGACGCTGTCCCTCCCGCTCGGCGCCGGCCGCCTGACCCGCCAGTTCCTGCTCGACGACCCGCCGTCGCGGCGGCAGGTCAAGGACATGCAGCGGCACGTGCGCGACATGCTGCGCGAGGTCGCCGACCGGCTGCGCTGGGAGGGCGCGCCGTCCCGCGCCGTCGGCACGTCGAAGACGTTCAAGCAGCTGGCCCGGCTCGCCGGAGCCGCCCCGCAGCGCAAGGGCCCGTTCGTGCGCCGCACGCTCCGGCAGGACGCGCTGGACCACTGGATCCCGCGCCTCGCCGACCTCCGCGCGGCGGAACGCGCCCGCCTGCGCGGGGTTTCCGCGTCGCGGGCACGGCAGATCCTCGCGGGCGCGATCGTGGCGAAGGCGACGATGAGCGCGCTCGACATCCGCGAGGTCGACATCTGCCCGTGGGCGCTGCGCGAGGGGATCATGCTGCACCACCTCGCGAGCCTGCAGGTGCACGAGGAGACCCTGCCGCTGGAGACGATCAAAGCGGTGAACCCGTCACGGGACGCCGCGGTGCTGCGGCCGGTGCCGGACCGCCTGAACGCCTGACGAGGTGTCACCGCCTCGCCCCGGGGGTAGCCGAACTCGGAACCCAGGGACAGCGTGAGGAGGCACCATGGCCGAGACGGTTGGCGACTACCTGTTGCGGCGGTTGCGTGAGTGGGGTGTGGAGCAGGTTTTCGCCTACCCGGGTGATGGGATCAACGGCATCGTGGCCTCGTTCGGTAAGGCGGGTAACCGGCCGCGGTTCGTGCAGGCCCGGCATGAGGAGATGGCGGCGTTCGCGGCGGTGGGGTATGCGAAGTTCTCCGGTCAGGTCGGGGTGTGCATGGCCACCTCGGGGCCGGGGGCGATCCACCTGCTCAACGGCCTGTATGACGCCAAGCTGGACCACGTGCCGGTGGTGGCGATCGTGGGGCAGACCGCCCGGTCGGCGATGGGGGGTTCCTACCAGCAGGAGGTGGACCTCCAAGCGCTGTACAAGGACGTCGCCAGTGAGTACCTGGTCGAGGTGAACGTCGCCGAGCAGCTGCCCAACGCGCTGGACCGCGCGATCCGCACCGCCCTGGCCAAACGCGCACCGACCGCGGTGATCATCCCGAACGACCTGCAGGAGTCGCCGTATTCACCGCCGGAGCACGCGTTCAAACAGGTGCCCTCCAGCGCGCCGGGGTGGCCGCATCCGGTGACGATCCCGCCGGAGGACGAACTGGCCCGCGCGGCCGAGATCCTCAACGCCGGCCAGAAGGTCGCGGTGCTGGTGGGGCAGGGCGCGCGGAACGCGGCGGCGGAGGTGCGCGAACTCGCCGAGCTGACCGGGGCGGGGGTGGCGAAGGCGTTGCTGGGCAAGGATGTGCTGCCCGACGACCTGCCCTATGTCACCGGGTCGATCGGGCTGTTGGGCACCCGCCCGTCGTATGAGCTGATGCGGGACTGCGACACCCTGCTCATCGTGGGCTCGAACTTCCCGTATTCGCAGTTCCTGCCCGAGTTCGGCCAGGCCCGCGGGGTGCAGATCGACCTGGACGGCTCCATGATCGGGATGCGGTACCCCACGGAGGTGAACCTGGTCGGCGAAGCGCAAGGCGCCCTGCGGGCGCTGGTGCCGATGCTCACCCGCAAGACCGACCGCTCCTGGCGGCAGACGATCGAGAAGAACGTGGCCGATTGGTGGGCGACGGTGGAGCAGCAGGCGATGCTGGAGGCGAAGCCGGTCAACCCGATGCGGATCGTGCACGAGCTGTCCCAGCGGCTGCCGGAGGACGCGATCATCACCGCCGACTCCGGGTCCTCCACCAACTGGTACGCGCGGAACCTGAAGATCCGGGGCCGGGTGCGGGGGTCGCTGTCCGGGACGCTGGCGACGATGGGGCCGGGAGTGCCGTATGCGATCGGGGCGAAGTTCGCCTGCCCGGACCGGCCGGTGATCGCCCTGGTCGGGGACGGGGCGATGCAGATGAACGGGCTGGCCGAGCTGATCACGATCGCCCGCTACCGCGAGTTGTGGGCCGACCCGCGGCTGGTGGTGTGCGTGTTCCACAACAACGACCTCAACCAGGTCACCTGGGAACTGCGCGCGATGGGCGGAGCACCCAAGTTCGAGGAATCCCAGTCCCTGCCCGACGTGAACTACGCCGACATCGCCCGCTCCCTCGGCTTCGACGGCGTCTCGGTCGACTCCCCCGACCAGCTCGGCCCCGCCTGGGAGCGGGTGCTGTCCGCCGACCGGCCCGCCCTGCTCGACGTGCGCTGCGACCCCGAAGTCCCGCCGATCCCACCCCACGCCACCTTCGAGCAGATGAAATCCGCCGCCGAAGCCGTCCTCAAAGGCGACCCCAACGCCTGGCACCTCATGGCACAAGGACTCAAAACCAAAGCACAGGAACTCCTGCCGTCCCGCTGATCGCACCGCACCGAGGGCCCTCTTCCCGCCGGGAAGGGGGCCCTCGCCATTGACTCGCCCGGCGGAATGTTCCTAGGCTGTCTTCATATCGAGCCATTGTCTACATATGAAGACGAGCTGATGAGCAGACCGCACGAAACCGCAGAACTGCTCCGGAGCCGTATGGCCGCCGGAGTGCTCTCGTTCCCCCTGACCCCGTTCACCGAACGCGGCGAGCTGGCCCCGGACGCGTTCCGCACCTACCTCCGCACGCAGCTCGCGGCGGATCCCGCTGCCGTGTTCGTCGCGTGCGGCACCGGTGAGTTCTTCTCGCTGACGCTCGACGAGTACGCCGAGGTCGTGCGCATCGCCGTCGAGGAGACCGCGCACCGCGTTCCGGTCGTCGCCGGCGTCGGCTACGGCTGGGCGATCGCCGCGCAGTACGCCGCCCGCGCCGAGGAAGCGGGCGCCGACGGCGCCCTGCTGCTGCCGCACTACCTCGTGAAGGCACCCGTCGACGGCCTGGTCGAGCAGGTGCGCAAGGTCGCCGAGGCCACCTCACTGCCACTCATCGCATACCAGCGCGACTACGTCACTTTCACCGCGGCGTCCGTGGCTCAGCTGGCCAAGATCCCCGGGGTCATCGGCCTCAAGGACGGGCACGGCGACCTCGACCAGCTGCAGCGCCTCAAGCTCGCCGCCCCGGAGGAGTTCCTGTTCTTCAACGGCGTCGCGACCGCCGAGATGCAGGCCCGCGCGTACTCCGCGATCGGCATCCCCGCGTATTCGTCCGCTGTGCACGCGTTCGCACCGGAGATCTCGAAGGCGTTCTTCACCGCGCTCCACGCCGGCGACCAGTCGCGTGTGGACGAACTGCTGCGCCACTTCTACCAGCCGTTCGTCGAGCTGCGTGACCACCGCCCCGGCTACGCGGTGTCGCTGGTCAAGGCCGCGGCCCGGCTGCGCGACCTGCCCGTCGGCCCGGTGCGCGCGCCGCTGACCGATCCCACCCCGGAAGAGCTGACCACCCTGAAAGGCCTGCTGGCCACCGGCCTCGACCTGGTCTGAGGAGGACACAGTTGTCCCGCATCGCGGAAGTACGCGTCACGCCCATCCTGATCGCCGACCCACCTCTGCTGAACCTGCAGGGCGTACACCAGCCGTATACACCTCGCACGATCGTCGAGGTGATCACCGAAAGCGGCGTGGTCGGCCTCGGTGAGACCTACGGCGACACCGACTACCTCAAGCTCGCCGAAGCCTTCGCGCCGCAGCTCAGAGGCGCCGAACTCGTTGTGAACAACCTGCATACAGCCGTTACACAATGTTTGGAACGCGTCGGAGCCGAGCGGGTGGACAACACCGTGCAGGCCGAAGGGCTGCGCGGCAGCCGGACGATGGGGAAGATCGCCTCCAGCGTCGCGTCGGCGTTCGAAGTCGCGATCTGGGACGCGCTCGGGCATGAACTGGACCTGCCCGTGCACGCGCTGCTCGGCGGCAAGGTGCGCGACGCGGTCGAGTACAGCGCGTACCTGTTCTACCGCTGGGCCGAGCACCCGGAGCCGGACGAGCCCAAGGACGACTGGGGTGCCGCGCTCGACCCTGACGGGGTCGTCGCGCAGGCAAAGCGCATGGCCGAGGACTACGGCTTCAGCTCGTTCAAGCTCAAGGGTGGCGTCTTCGAGCCGAAGCAGGAGGTCGCCGCCGCGCGTGCGCTGGCCGAGGCGTTCCCCGGGCAGCCGGTGCGGCTCGACCCGAACGGCGCTTGGTCGGTCGCGACCAGTCTGGAAGTGGCGGCCGCGCTGGAGGACGTCCTCGAATACCTCGAAGACCCGACGACCGGCACCGCGAACATGGCCGAGGTCGCCCGGCACACGTCGCTTCCCCTGGCCACCAACATGTGTGTGACCGCGTTCGACGAGATCCCCGAGGCGTTCAAGACCGACGCGGTTCAGGTCGTGCTCTCCGACCACCACTACTGGGGCGGCCTGCGGGCGACGCAGGACCTCGCCGCGGTGTGCCGGACCTTCGGCGTCGGCGTCTCCATGCACTCCAACACCCACCTCGGCATCAGCCTCGCCGCGATGACCCAGGTCGCCGCGACGATCCCGGACCTGCGCTACGCGTGCGACACCCACCGGCCGTGGCAGACCGAAGACGTGATCACGCAGCCGCACACGTTCTCCGGCGGCAAGATCAGCGTGCCGGACACCCCGGGCCTCGGCGTGGAGCTCGACCGCGAAGCCCTCGCGAAACTGCACCAGCGCTGGCAGGAGAGCGATGTGCGCCGCCGGGACGACGCCGCCGCGATGCGCCGCGTGCACCCCGACTTCACCGCGCCGAAGTTCCCCCGCTGGTAACGGCTTCCCCGAGAGAGACCGGAGACGTCGATGACGCTGTCTTCCGAAAACCCCGCCTACCGCAGCGCGGTCAAGAAGTTCTTCCGCCGCATGCTGCCGCTGGTGGTGTTCATGCTGGTGATCAACCAGATGGACCGCACCAACGTCGGGTTCGTCCAGACCCACTTCAAGACCGATCTGGGCATCGGCGCCGCGGCCTTCGGGCTCGGCGCTGGGCTGTTCTTCGTCGGCTACGCGATCTTCGAGGTGCCGAGCAACATGCTGCTCGAACGCTTCGGTGCCCGCGTGTGGCTGACGCGCATCATGATCACGTGGGGCGTGGTGGTCGCCGCGACCGCGTTCACCAGCAACGCCACCACGTTCTACCTCCTGCGGTTCCTGCTCGGCGTCGCGGAGGCCGGGTTCTTCCCCGGGGTCATCTACTACTTCACGAAGTGGCTCCCCAACGCCGAACGCGGTCGCGCGACGGCGATCTTCCTCGGCGGTTCCGCGTCGGCGTACATCGTGACCGGGCCGATCAGCGGAGCGCTGCTGGAGATGCACGGCCTCGGCGGCATCGCCGGCTGGAAGTGGATGTTCCTGCTGGAAGGCGGGTTCTCCGTCGTGATCGGCATCGTGGCCGGGTTCTTCCTGGTCTCGCGCGTGAAGGACGCGAAGTGGCTGACCGACGAGGAGAAGTCGGCGCTGAGCGCGGCGATCGAACGCGACGAAGCCGTCCGCAGCGACAAGAAGACCGCGAGCGTGCCGCGGTGGAAGCTCGTCACGAACCCGCAGGTGTTGTTGCTGTGCTGGCTGTTCTTCGCGATGTCGCTGACCGGGTACGCGATCACGTTCTGGCTGCCCAGCATCGTGAAGAAGATCCCGGACACGTCGGACTTCATGGTCGGCCTGCTCTCGGCGATCCCGTGGATCTGCGCGATCGTCGCGATGTACACGCTCGCCTGGTACACCGACCGCACGGGCAAACGGCGGCCGTGGGTCGCGGTCGGGCTCGTACTGGGTGCGGCGGGCACGTTCCTGGCGACCGTCGGGCCGCCGTGGTTCGCGCTGGTCGCGTTGTGCCTCGGCGCGACAGGCTTCAAGTGCGCGGCGTCGGCGTTCTGGCCGCTGGCCCAGCACAGCCTCGACCTGAAGATCGCCGCCGCGGGCATCGCGTTGATCAACTCCCTCGGCAACCTGGGCGGGTTCGTCGGCCCGACCGTCGTCGGTGCCGTGGAGGAGAGCACCGGCAGCACCGCGGGCGGGCTGTACGCGCTGTCGATCGTCTCCGTGCTGGCCGCGGGCACGGTCTTCCTGGTGCGGGCCCGGCACGTGCCCGCGCGCTCGCGGGTCACCGCGCCCGTGGTCCAGTGAGAAGATGCGTGCATGCCTGAGCAGCAGAAGGGCGTGCGCGATGTGAAGTCGGCCGCGCGCACCGTCGAGGTTCTCGAGGTACTCGGGAGCCTCGACGGTCAGCCGATGAGCCTGCGGCAGCTCGCCGAGCGCATGGACGTGCCGCGCAGCAGCCTGTACGCCCTGCTGCAGACCCTGGTGAACCGCGGCTGGGTGCGCACCGACCCCACGGGTTCGCTGTACACGATCGGTGTGCGGGCGTTGCTCGTCGGCACCTCCTACATCGACGGCGACCAACGGCTGGCCGCGGCGAAACCGCACCTGGAGGACCTGGGCGAGAAGGTCGGCGAGACGGTGCACTTCGCCCGGCTCGACGGCTCGGACATCGTGTACCTGGCAACCCGCGAGTCGCGGCACTACCTGCGTCCGTTCAGCCGCGTCGGCCGCCGCCTCCCCGCGTACATCACGTCCCTGGGCAAGGCGATCCTGGCGGAGCGGCCCGACGAGGAGGTCGAAAAGCTCCTCCCGCCGGAGATGCCCGCGTTGACCGAACACACCCTCGACCGGCCGGGGCTGCTCGCGGACCTGGTGGGCGTGCGGGAGCGTGGTTACGCGATCGACAACGAGGAGGGCACGGTCGGCCTGCGCTGTTTCGGCATGGCGCTGCGGTACGAGACGCCGGTGCTCGACGCGATCAGCTGCTCCGTCCCCATCGCCCGCCTGACCCCCGCGACGGAGCAGTCGATCCTCGACGCACTCGCCGAGGCCCGCACCGCCATCGAACGCGCGGTCCGCTCAGCGGCCTGGTGACTCCCGCAGCCATTTGAGCACCTCCTCCGTGTGCTCGCCGAGCGCCGGCGGTGGCAGCCGGTACTCGGGCGGCGTCGCGGACAACCCGATCGGATTGCGCACGGTGCCACCGGGCGCGCGTGGCGCCAGCCCGAGCCGCTCGGCCAGCGCGAACGCCTCGCCGAGGTCGTTGACCGGACTACACGGCACGCCGAGCGGGGTCAGCAGCTCGAACCACTCGTCGGCGGTCCGGGTCCGCAGCCGGGCGCTGAGCAGGTCGGCCAGCTCGTCCACGTGCGCGACCCGGTCGGCGTTCGTGGCGAACCGCTCGTCGGGCTCCAGTTCGAGCGCGGCGGCCAGCGCCTCGAACTGCCGGTCGTTGCCGACGGCGAGCGCGATCGGGCGGTCCGCGGCCGGGTAGACCTCGTACGGCGCGATCGACGGGTGCCGGTTGCCCTTCGGTTCCGGTACCAGCCCCGCCATCAGGTGGTTCGCGCTCTGGTTGACCATGCTCGACAGCAGCGTGCTGAGCAGGTCCACCTCGACGAGTTGCCCTTCGCCGGTGGCGTCCCGGTGCCGCAGCGCGGCGAGGATGCCGAGGCCGGCGTGCAGCCCGGTGAGCACGTCCACCAGCGCGACGCCCACCTTCGTCGGCTCGCCGGGGCCGGGACCGGTAACGCTCATCAGCCCGCCGACGGCCTGGACGAGCAGGTCGTAGCCGGGCAGGGCCGCTCCCGCGCCGCTGCCGAAACCCGAGATCGAGCAGTACACCAGCCCGGGGTTGTCCGTCCGCAGGCTTTCGTGGTCGAGCCCGAAGCGGGCCATCAGACCAGGCCGGAAGTTCTCGATCAGCACGTCGGCGCGTCGTGCCAGCTCCCGCGCGGCGGGGTCGGCGAGGTCCAGCACGACGGACCGCTTGTTGCGGTTGACCGAGCGGTAGTAGACGGCCTCGCCGTCCGCGTACGGCGGGCCCCACGCCCGCGTGTCGTCACCGGTCCCCGGCCGCTCCACCTTGATCACGTCGGCGCCGAGGTCGGCGAGCAGCATCGTCAGGTAGGGCGCGGCGAGCACCCGGCTGAAGTCGGCGACCAGCACGCCGGACAGAGGTCCACTCACCGCTCCCTTCTACCTCACGGCTGGCCCGCACCCCGGACGTGTGATACCCCTGCTAGGTATGAAGGCGATCGGCGAGGCACTCGCGCTCGCGGGCTCCATGGCGTGGGAGGTCCTGTGGGCCCTCGTCCTGGGGTTCGCCCTGTCCGCCGTCGTGCAGGCGGTCGTGCGCAAGTCGACGATCGTGCGCCTCCTGGGCGACGACCGCCCCGGCACGCTGGCGGTGTCCGCCGGGCTCGGGGCGGCGTCGTCGTCCTGTTCGTACGCGGCGGTGGCCCTCGCGCGGTCGCTGTTCCGGAAGGGCGCGAACTTCACGGCGGCGATGACGTTCGAGATCGCGTCCACCAACCTCGTCGTCGAGCTGGGCATCCTGCTGGCGTTGCTGCTGGGCTGGCAGTTCACCGTCGCGGAGTTCGTCGGCGGCCCGCTGATGATCGTGTTCGTCGCACTGCTGTTCCGGCTGTTCGTACGGGAACGCTTGCTGCGCAAGGCCCGTGACCAAGCGGAGAAGGGCATCGCCGGTTCGATGGAAGGGCATGCGGCGATGGACATGTCCGTCGGCCGCGAGGGTTCGTTCTGGCGCAGGCTGCTCTCCGCGGAGGGGTTCACCTCGGTTTCGCATGTGTTCGTCATGGAATGGGCGGCGATCCTGCGCGACCTGGTGGTGGGCCTGCTGATCGCGGGCGCGATCGGGGCGTGGGTGCCCGAGTCGTTCTGGCAGGGCTTCTTCCTCACCGACCACCCGCTGGGCTCGGCGTTGTGGGGTCCCGTCATCGGCCCGGTCGTGGCGATCCTGAGCTTCGTGTGCTCGATCGGCAACGTCCCGCTCGCCGCGGTGTTGTGGAACGGGGGCATCAGCTTCGGCGGCGTCGTCGCGTTCCTGTTCGCGGACCTGCTGATCCTGCCGATCCTGAACATCTACCGGAAGTACTACGGCACGCGGATGGCGCTGACGGTGCTCGGCACGTTCTACGCCGCGATGGTCGCCGCCGGCTACCTCGTGGAGCTGCTGTTCGGTGTCACCGGGCTGACCCCGGAAGCCCGCGACGCGCAGGTCGTGGAAGCAGGGGTGACGTGGAACTACACGACGTGGCTGAACATCGCGTTCCTGGTGCTCGCCGCGGCACTGGTCGTCCGGTTCGTCCGCAGCGGCGGCCTGCCCATGCTCAGGATGATGGGTGGCGCCCCCGACCAGGAGCACCACCACTGACTACCGGAACTGCCTCAGGCGCAAGGAATTGCTGACCACGAACACGGAGCTGAACGCCATCGCCGCGCCCGCGATCATCGGGTTCAGCAGCCCCGCCGCCGCGAGCGGCAGCGCCGCCACGTTGTAGGCGAAGGCCCAGAACAGGTTTCCCTTGATCGTCGCCAGCGTGCGCCGGGACAGGCGGATCGCGTCGGCCGCCGCGCGCAGGTCACCGCGCACGAGCGTGAGATCCCCGGCCTCGATCGCGACGTCCGTGCCCGTGCCCATCGACAGGCCCAGGTCGGCCTGCGCGAGCGCGGCCGCGTCGTTCACACCGTCGCCGACCATCGCCACGCGGCGCCCCTCGTCCTGCAGGCGCTTGACCACGTCGACCTTGTCGGCGGGCAGCACCTCGGCGATCACCTCGTCGACGCCGACCTCGCGCGCGACCTCCCTGGCGACCGCCTCGTTGTCACCCGTCAGCAGCACCGGCCGCAGCCCCAGCTCACGGAACCGCGTGATGGCCTCGGCGGACGTCGGTTTGACGGTGTCCGCGACCGCGAGCACCGCGCGCGCCTGCCCGCCCCAGCCGACGACCACAGCCGTCCGCCCCCGCTCCTCGGCGGCCGCTTTCGCCTCGGCAAGCTCACCCAGTTCCCCGAACAACGCGGCCCGCCCCACGACGACCTCGCGGCCGTCGACGACCCCGCGCACGCCGAGCCCTTCGACGTTGCCGAACTCGGTCAGTTCGCCCGGTTCCGGCGCCGCCGCGGCGATCGCCTTGCCGATGGGGTGCTCGGAAGCGCTTTCCAGGGTGCCCGCCAGCCGCAATACCTCGGCCCGGTCCACGCCGGGGGCGAGGTGCACGTCGACCAGGGCCATCCGGCCCGTGGTCACGGTGCCCGTCTTGTCGAGGACGATCGTGTCGATCCGGCGCGTGCTCTCCAGCACCTCCGGGCCCTTGATCAGGATGCCCAGCTGCGCGCCACGGCCCGTGCCGACGAGCAGCGCTGTCGGCGTCGCCAGGCCCAGCGCACACGGGCACGCGATGATCAGCACCGCGACCGCCGCGGTGAAGGCGGCGGACGGCGCGCCGCCCGCGATCAGCCAGCCGACGAGCGTGACCAGCGACAGCCCCAGCACGATCGGCACGAACACCCCGGCGACGCGGTCCGCCAGGCGCTGGACCTGCGCTTTCCCCGTCTGCGCCGCCTCGACGAGCTTCGCCATCTGCGCCAGCTGCGTGTCCCCGCCGACGCGCGTCGCCCGCACCACCAGCCGGCCACCGGCGTTGACCGTCGCCCCCACGACGGGGTCGCCCGGCCCAACCTCCACCGGCACGGACTCGCCCGTCAGCATGCTCGCGTCGACCGCGGAGGAACCGTCCTCCACCACGCCGTCGGTCGCGATCTTCTCGCCGGGACGGACGACGAACCGGTCACCGGCGGACAGCTGCGTGGCGGGAATCCTGACCTCGGTCCCGTCCCGCAGCACAGCGACGTCCTTCACGCCGAGTTCGAGCAGCGCACGCAACGCCGCGCCCGCCCGCCGCTTGGACCGCGCCTCGAAGTAACGCCCGGCCAGCAGGAACGCGGTCACCCCGGTGGCGACCTCGAAGTACACGGCGTCCCCGCCGGAGGGACCGATCGTCAGCTCGAACGGGTGCCGCATGCCGATCGTCCCGGCGTCCCCGAAGACGAGCGCGTACAGCGACCACAGGAACGCGGCGAGCGTGCCGACGGAGATCAACGTGTCCATCGTGGCGGCGCCGTGCCGCAGGTTCGTCCACGCGGCGCGGTGGAACGGCCACGCGGCCCACGTGATCACCGGGGCCGCCAGCGCCAGCGACACCCACTGCCAGTAGTCGAACTGCAGGGCCGGAGCCATCGCGAGCACGATCACCGGCACGGCGAGCACCGCGGACACGACCAGCCGGTGCCGCAGCGGGCGCACGGGGTCGGGCTCCTCGGTCTCCGGCCGCGGCAACGTGGCGGTGTAGCCCGCGGCCTCGACGGTCTCGACCAGCCGCTGCGGGTCCACGCCCGCCGGGAAGGTCACTTCGGCCTTCTCGGTGGCGTAGTTGACCGTGGCGGTGACCCCGTCGAGCTTGTTCAGCTTCTTCTCCACCCGCATCGCGCAGGACGCACACGTCATCCCGCCGATCACGAGCTCGAGCCGCTCCGCCGTGCCGGGCATGTCAGGCGACCTGGTACCCGGCCTCGTCGACGGCGGCGCGGACCGCGGCGTCATCGAGCGGGCGCTCGCTGACGATGGTGAGCGCCCCGGTGGGCAGGTCGACGGCGACGGACTCGACGCCCTCGATCCTGCCGACCTCCTCGCTGACCGCCTTGACGCAGTGGGCGCAGGTCATCCCCGTGACGGTGTAGCTGGTCTCAGTCATACCGCCGACTTTACCCCCTACCCGTATCGGGGACACCTTCACTCGGTGGGCAGCGCCCAGCGCTCCTCGATCCGCCCGACGCGCCACACCAGCACCGCGACGGCCCACGTCACCAGGAACAACCCGACTATCACGAATCCCACGTAGTCGAGGTTCAGGTTGGCGATCGCCGCGAGCGGTCCCGTGGTGATCCCCAGCCGCTCGGTGAGCACGCTGATCAGCTCGATCACCCCGATCAGCAGGGCGACCACCACGGACAACGCGGTGACCGTGATGTTGTAGAAGATCTTGCGCACCGGCTGCGCGAACGCCCAGTCGTAGGCGCGGTGCATGAACACCCCGTCCGCCGCGTCGAACAACGTCATCCCGGCCGCGAACAGCACCGGCAGCACGAGGATCGCGTACCACGGCAGGGAGAACGCGGCCGCTCCCCCGGCCAGCACCAGCAGGCCGACCTCGGTGGCGGTGTCGAACCCGAGCCCGAACAGCACGCCGACGGGGTAGATGTGCCACGGCTTGCGCACACCCGCCGTCGTGCGGCTCAGCACGCGGTTGAGCAGCCCGCGCTTGTTCAGCTGCTCCTCCAGCTGCGCCTCCGTGAACCTCCCCTCCCGCATCCCGCGGAACACCTTGAGGATCCCGGCGAGCACGACCAGGTTGACCAGCCCGAGCAGGCACAGGAACACGCCGGACACCGACACCCCGATCACCCCGGTGATCTGGTGCAGCGTCGACGAATCGTCCTCGACCTGCCCGGCCAGCGCGCGCACGCCGAGCGACAACAGCAGGCACAGCCCGAAGACGATCGTCGAATGCCCGAGCGAGAACCAGAACCCCACGGTCAGCGGGCGCTGCCCGTCGGCGATCAGCTTCCGCGTGGTGTTGTCGATCGCCGCGATGTGGTCGGCGTCGAACGCGTGCCGCATGCCCAGGGTGAACGCGGTGACGCCGAGCCCGATGCCGAACACCTGCGCGTTCCCGATCTGGTAGTGCTCGGGCACGACGAACAGGGTCAGCACCCCCCAGCCCACCGCGTTGAGCACCACCACGAACACCGCCATGGCGGCCACGGCCGCCCAGTCGCGCCTGATCACACCTGACAGAGTAATCAGATGAACAGGTAGATCAGGTTTCAGTTCTGTCTCGGGATACGGGGAGCGGGTATCATCGAGCAGAAGCCGAGAACGAAGGTGGGCAGCGAAATGGCGAGCTACAGCGGGGACAAGGACGCCTACCTCAAGCGGCTCCGCCGGATCGAAGGGCAGATCCGGGGGCTGCAGCGGATGGTCGAAGAGGACAAGTACTGCATCGACATCCTCACGCAGGTCTCGGCCGCGACCAAGGCGCTGCAGTCGTTCTCGCTCGAACTGCTCGACGAGCACCTCTCCAGCTGCGTGGTCGACGCGGCGAAGGCGGGCGGCCGGGAGGCCGAGATCAAGGTGCGCGAGGCATCGGACGCCATCGCGCGCCTCGTCAAGTCCTGAAGAAGCCCCCCAGCCCCAACCCGCCCCCCACTGTCACACCCCCTCCCTAGTATCGAACCCATGTTCGAACAACCACCCCGAGGGGGCTCATCCACCAGGCACCGGCGCACCCCGCCGGTAGACGCGCCTGCTCTCGATCGAACCGTCCCGCCGCTGGATCTGCAGCAGGCTGGGCCGGTCCCGCCGCGCCAGCCCGGCGGCGGCTCGCACCGCCTCGCGCTTGCACCCGTGATGCGAGACGACCTGCCCCATCCGTCGCACGTCCCAGCTGCCCAGCAGGGGCGAAACCCAGTAGACGGTGCACTTCATGACACAATTCCTCCCCCAGGAGAGTTGCAGAGGTGCAACAATGTTCCCGACAAGCAAAAGTGTCTCACACCCGCAACCCCGTTTCAACCGCGCAAGGATAGCCCACAAGAAGGAAGTCCAAGATGCCCGGAAGGCTCGACGCACCCAGGTTGTACGCGGCGCTGGACGCGCAGCGGGAGGCCAGAGGCCTGTCGTGGCGCCAGCTCGCGGCCGAGGCCGGGGTGAGCCCGTCACTGGTCAGCAGGATGGGCAACGGGCACCGGCCGGACCTCGACGGGTTCATCGCGCTGGTGCAGTGGCTCGGGATGCCGGCGGAGACGTTCATGGTGTGGCCGGAGGGCGCGCGGGAGAAGCGGGCCAGGCCGTCACTGGAGGCTCAGCTGGCGCCACTGCTGCGCGCGGAGGAGGAGCTCAGCGAGGCCGACCAGCAGCACGTGCTGGACGTCGTCGGCATCACGTTGAGGCACATGAGGGCTCGCCACAAGGGAGGCTGAAAGTGGCACTGCGGCGCGGTTTCAAGAAGGAGGCCAGGGCCATCACCCTGGAGGTGCGGCAGGAGCTGGGCATCGGGCTGCTCGACCCGCTGGACCCGTACGAGCTGGCGAAGCTGTACGGCGTCGAAACCTTCGACCTGACCAACCCGGTGCTGCCGCCGGAATCGGTGCGGTACCTGACGGAGGTGCGGCCGCACGTGTTCTCCGCGGCGCTCGTGCCGCTGCAGCCGAGCGGCGTGGTGATCATCGAGAACCACGTGCAGCCGTGGCGGCGGCGGCGCTCGACGATGGCGCACGAGATGGCGCACGTGCTGCTGGAGCACCCGTTCGGCCCGATGCTGGCGGACGAGAACGGCTGCCGGTCGGCGGTGCGGTGGCTGGAGGAGGAGGCGGCGGAGCTGTCCGGCGAGCTGCTGGTGCCGACGGACGCCGCGCGGATCGCCGCGTTCCGCGGGTGGTCGGACCATTCGGTGGCGAACCGGTTCCAGGTGAGCACGGCGATGGCCCGGTGGCGGATGAACGTCACGGGCGCGCGCCGGGTCGCCTGCCGCTGGCGGGAGAGCGTCAGGAGGGAGGGACTCGCGGCGGCGCGGTGATCCACAGCGTTGCCCACACCTGGGGACAACTCGCCGTCCGTCCACAGGGGACAGAGTGGATCTCCTTGCGCGCCAGGGAGATCACTCGCCCCCGCTGCCGAACAGCTCCTCGGCGGCCCGCGCCCGCAACCGCTCGAGCCGCGTGATCTGGCTGCGCCCGCCGGCGATCAGCTCGTCGAGCCGGTCGGCGTCGAGCCGCGCGTCGACGGCGGCGCGGACGCGGAGGGTGCGCCACCCGGCGACCTTGCCCTCGACACCGAGCCGCATCGCCTCGAGCTCGACGAGCCTGCTGAGCGGGGAGCGCCGCACCACGCGCCCGTTGAGCTTGAGGCGGCCCACCTTCTCCGCGAGCCGGCCCGTCCACATCTCCACGCGCCGCACGGGCTCACCCAGCGCGGCCATGATCTCCAGCAAGGCGGCCCGGTCCTGCTCGATCTCCTCGGCGAGCCGCTCGAGCTTGCCGTTGCCGGCCCACTCGCCCTCGCTGCGGGCGAGCCGTCTGGCCAGGTCCACCCCCGCCATCGCGCCGGCAAGGTGATCGTTGAGATAGATCCCGAGCAGCGTGCGAGTCATACGCGAGGAAGTACCCATCCGCCAGGACCGCCAATCCCCGAGCCAGCAGTGCCGCGCCCACCCTAACCAGGCGAGATACCGGAGACCAGGGGTTTTCGGTAGTACGTGGTACAAGCGAGGGGTGAACCTTGCTGAGGAACGGCGCCTGAGACAACGCGTCATGGATCTGCTGCAGGAAGCGGTCGAGGCTTCTCCCGACGGGAGCCTGACCCGCGACGAGCTCACGCGCTTCGAGGTGGACGGGCAGCATCTGAGCCTGTTGGACCGCAACCGGGGCATCCGCAACCCGAAGGATCTGCTCGCCACCCTGTCGATCATGTCGTCGGACGTCAGCTCCTACCAAGACGGCCCGCAGGAGAACGGGCTTTACAGCTACGCCTACCGATCGGGCACCGAGTTCGGCGACAACACCAAGCTCCGCCGGGCGTACGAACTCGAGTTGCCGATCATCTTCCTGGCGAAGATCACCACCGGCAGGTACGTCCCCGCCTTCCCCGCCTACGTCGTGGCCGACGAGCGGGCCATGCAGCGGTTCTACATCTCGTTCGATCCGGACCTGCGGCTCGACGACACCAAGCAGGATCTGACGGACGCGGAGAAGCGGTATTCCCGGCGGGTGGCCCGACAGCGCCTGCACCAGCCCGCCTTCCGAGCCACCGTTCTGCGCGCGTACGAGACGCGGTGTGCCGCTTGCGACCTGCCCTACCGCAACCTGCTCGACGCGGCGCACATCATCGCGGACGGGGAGGACGACGGGGCGCCCGTGATCTCCAATGGTTTGAGCCTCTGCAAGCTCCACCACGCGGCGTACGACAACGAGCAACTCGGCATCTCGCCTGACTACACCATCCACATCGCGCGGGTCGTGCTCGAAGACGAAGGCGGGCCGATGCTGCAGTACGGCCTGCAGAAGCTGCACGAGCAGCAGATCCGGCTGCCCCACTCCCGCAACGATCGCCCCGATCCCGACCGGCTCCAACGACGCTTCGAGCGCTTCCTCAAGTCCGGTTGATCTCCACCGATGAGTTCTCGGCCGTTCCCAGGTCCATACCTGCGAGAGTCGAAAGTGGAGGCGTGCATGAGTGTCGAACCGGAGATCGTGGTCGCGGAGCCCGTGGTGACGGCGGTGATCCGTCGTGAGCTGCCACTCGCTGAGCTGTCGGGCTTCTTCGACAGCGCTTTCCAGGCGTTGCCCGCGACGATCGCCGCCCAGGGGATCGAGATCGCAGGGCCTGCGTTCGCGCTGTACCGGTCGTTCACGCCGGAGCGCGTGGATGTCGAGATCGGCTTTGCCACGGATCGGCCGGTCGAACCGAACGGAGAGGTGACACCGGGCAAGCTCCCGGGCGGCCGCATCGCTCGCCTGGTCCACGTCGGCGGCTACGACGGTCTGCCCGAATCGTGGCAGCGCCTCCACTCGTGGCTGGGCGCCCAGAAGCTGCGCCCCGGCTCGCTGTGGTGGGAGGTCTACGCGACGAAGCCCTCGCCGGAGATGGACCCGGCCGAACTCCGCACGGAGCTGTATCTGCCGCTGGAGGACTGACGCCGGGCGGCCGAAGTCACCGACGCCAGCGCTCCACGTCGTGCCCCTCGGCAAGCCAGCGTCACGAGGCAAAGCTGGCGATAAGTTGGCAACCCCGCCGCAACCCCACCCCCACAGCAAGACCCCAGACAGCACGAGACCCCCTGTCACCAGGGGGTCTCGTGGTCTTGCTGTCTCAACCAGACGCGCGCCCGAAGGGATTCGAACCCCTAACCTTCTGATCCGTAGGTGTAGGCACTGAGTTCGTACAAGTTCGTGAACGTATCTTCACCCTGGTCACAGACTATTGCGTATGTTAGCGGACTTCTGCGTACTCTAATGATTCGCTACATCGTCCGCTACATGGCATTCCACATTGGACGGCCCTCGGCGGTGTTCGCAGCATCAGCCGAGGACCTTGATCGGAAACGGAGGATTCCGACCCAATGAGTAACCCTATTGCCGCGGACGACGCGGCCACCATCGAGGACCTGCGCGCCCTGCTCGCCGATGCCCTCGCTTGTATCGAGGAGCTAGAAGGGCGCGTTAAGGCCCTGCGCATCCTGATCGCCGCCCTGGAATCGCGCGAGCAGCGCCCGGGGGTAGCCCGGTGATGGGCAAGGTCGGCCGCCTGTGGCGGTCGACCACCTTACCGGGATCGGTAAGTTGAGTGACCTGCGAAAACTCGCGGGCCGGTCCGCGGCGACCAGATTTCCTGCGATCCCAGGAAATCGCTGGTCACGTTTTTAGTGGTGACCCTAAAAAGGCTGCTCATGTCTCGCCGCCTCCATCACGCGATCCAGCTGTGAATCGTCCCTGATCAGACCGGTTACGGGATCCCGCAAGCGGTCTGACCTGGGCAAACTCGCGGGCCGGTGCGCGAGAGCCAGAAACTTTACGGGATCCCGTAAAATTCCTGGTCACGTCCATGCCGGTGCTCGCCGCTTGCATCGGGCGAGCGGCCACCAGTCTTTTTCACAGATCGGCGAAAAAGACTGGCAACGGCCATCCCCGGCGTTGCTCGCCGGAAATTTTGCGGGATCTCGCAAAATTTCGACTCCATGTGCCGCGGCGATTTCCGCCTACTCGCCCTTGCGGACGAACGTGCCCTTGCCTGGCAGCGTGACGACGCGGCCACGTTCGCGGAGCAGGTCCGTGGCCTTGCGGATCGTGCCGTGAGCCACGCCGTACTCGTCCATCAACGCCCGCTCGCCCGGCAGCCGCGGCCCGATCTCGCCAGCCTCGATGCGCGCTTGCAGGTGGTCGGCGACCTGTTCGTACAGGTAGACCGGCGCGTCCGGGTCCGGATTGAAGGGCGGGACGGTGCTCACGACTCCACGGTAGGCAGCCGTTGAGCTGCGCAAACAGCGCGATAACTGTCAACAGCTGCCAACTGCTATACACAGCTCTACACTGTGTCTGTGGCAACCGTGGCCGTCTCGAATCAGGTCGCGCCGGAGTGGCGCGTCCTCGCCGAGCAGGAACACCTCGTGGTCGCGCGGCAGTTCACGCGCGGCGGAACCGGTTATCTGACCCTGTGCAACCGCATCGGCGTGCCGAGCGCCTACGACAAGGCCATGCGGGACGCGCCGCGCTGCCGCATCTGCGCTGACCTCGGCGAAGACGCGGCGCGCATCCGCCAGTTCGCCAGCCGGTACTCCTGACGGGACACGAGAGCCCCCGACGGACCATCACTCGCGTCAGGGGCTCTCGCTCGTCCCCGCCCGGCAGCGGCGCCCAGCGCGCGCCAGGGCGGCGGCTTTACTCCGCCGTGGCGAAGGTGACCTTCACGAACCCGGTCGGCTCATCGATCGCCAGCGTGAGCGCCTCTTCCACAAGCACCGTGATCAGGTTGTTCTTGACCTGCGAGAGGCTGTCCACGGTCCACGTCGGCTGGAGACCGATGACCACCTGCGCACAGGTATCCCACGCGCCCACCACCGCCGAACCGGCCGCGACCGCGGACGTGGGGTACACGTCCATGCCGCGCAGGCGCAGACGCAGGTTCTCCTCCGGGCTCTCGCCGAACCCGCCGGTCGAGCTGCCGAACAGGCGCACCAGGTCCGCGGGGTTGATCGCGACGAGGTTCGGTTCAGCGCCCACATCGCTGGAGAGCACCATTCCCGCGGCGACAAGCAGCGAGTCCACCGGAGATTCGCCAGTGCCGGCCGTGTAGGTCTGCACGCCCGTGGTGGCGTTGACCCGGCCGATGAGAAGCTGATCCTCTCGGGCGCAGAGCCGCGCGGCGAGCTTCTGCCGCAACCGGATTTCGAATGACGGCATGGTCCAGGACACCTGACGGCTGTAGTCCGTCCACAGCGAGATCACCTGCGGGGTCGCCGAACCCTCGGAAACGTCGTCGTACTCGGGCTTGAGCGCGCCTTCCTCCACGATGTCCGCCGCGCCCTCGCTGCCGAACACCGGATACACGGCCTCGCTCACGCCGGCCACGTCGGTGGTCGGAATTCCCGCTGCAATGGCCAGCCGGCGAGGCTCACGCAGCCGCCCGTAGTCCAGCGCCACCGCCGGGGTACCGGTGTCGGTCGTGGTGATCGCGGCGCGCGTATGGGCATCCTGGGCTGCGGAAACGGTGAACCGGAGGTTCCGCCCGTCCTGCACCGCCCGGTACAGCTCGTTCATCTCCTCGCGGGACGGCATGATCTTGTGCGCCAACCGGGGCTTGTCCTCGGCGATCGGCATGGGGACGCTGGTACCGAGAGGAGCCCATTCGGCCGAATCCCTGGGGATGCCGTTCGTGTCCATGCCGATCCGGGTCGCCACCGCCGCTACCGCGTTCTGCCGCTCCTGGTTGCGTACCAGGTACTCGATCTGGTCAGCGACATTGCGCAGCTGCTCGGATTTCTCCTCGATCTGACGCAGCTCGTCCTCGGTCAAGTCGCGGTTCTCGGCCTTGCTGCGCCACTGCACATTCTCGATCTCCGCGCGCAGCTTCTCGTACTGGGCGCGATGCGCCGTCAAGACCGGATTTTCCATGGTCAGCATCGTTCGCTACCTTCCCTCAGCTCGGCCCGCGCCTGATCGGCAGCGGCTATCACGTCCGCCGGGCTCACATCTGCCAACTTGTCGTCCAGCTCAGCCACCCGCCGATACCACGTGGCCTTAGAGATGCGCAGGGCGACACACACGGCCTCCACAGGCAGGCCAGCGGCGATATACCGGTGGCCGAGCAGGGTCAGCTGCCTCTCATCGGCGAGAGCCCGCGATGCGTTCTGCGCCGACAAAAGCGCAAGTGTCGCGACCATCGCCGCGTTCCGCTCAGTCTCAGTCATGAGATCGATTATCGCACACTATGTCCGATAATCGGACATCTAACCGCAGAAACGCCCACAAAAGCCCAAAAACCTCACGAAACGGTCACAAACACCCGAAAACGCCAAAACACCCGGGGAGGGAGGGACAGGTAGGCGGGGATGTTCGAATTTTTCCTTTTGCTTAAAAAAAGCGGGTCAGCGCCGGCGGCGGCGTCGCCGAGGAGATCCGGCGGGGCGCTTCGGCTTGAGTGGCCAGATGTATTTGCCGCTGCCGCGTGGCCGTCCAGGCTTGCGTTTTGGTGGTGGGGTTGGCCGTTTGGGGCCGGGCTGGTCAGTCATGCTGGTTTCCTCCAGGAGGTGGGTGAGAAGTCACAGAGCTTGCACGCAGGGGTGAGGGCGCTGTCTTTGCAGCAGCGGCCGGTGTCGGCCTTGAGCGCGTGGTCGGGCTTGCAGTCGCGGCAGAGCCACGCGCCGTCTGGGGTCTGGGTCAGGGGCATGGGTCGGGCGCAGCTGTCGCAGCGGCTCGGGGGCTCGTTCTTGACATCTGCCGTCTGGTCACGATCACCGTTAGAACCGTTGGAATCGTTAGAGGTGCCGGCCATTTCTAACACTGGTTGTGCCACGTTGTTAGTTTCGGTTGGCGCGTTGACCTGCTGTTCTAACAGTTCTAACGGTTCTGACGCCGTTGTCTGGATAGGGTCGGGAGCCGCGTAGACACCGCGCTTGACCTTCACCAGTCGGTCGGAATCCACGAGCCGCTTCAGGTAGGTGTCAGCACCGGCGCCGAACCGGTCGCGAATCTCCTTGGCGGCAACACCTTCCGGATGCTGCGCAACGAACGCGATGATGCCGTTCGAGGTGTCGCCCAGTTCGATCGTCTCGGCTCGCCGGCGGGCGGTCGCCGCGGCGTCGGCGAGGTTGGCCCCGTCCAGCGTCCAATGTCCATCGATCATCTGGAGCGCGTACTCGGCTTCGGGGACATCGCGGCCGGTGACCTTGAGCAGTCCGTCGCTGGACTGGCGTTTGCGATCCAGCACCATGATCGTGTCGGCTGATCCGGCGAGGCCGTTGGTGGCGTTCACCGAGTCCACGAAGTCCTCCGCGGACGCCTTGCGGTCGTGATGCACCACGACGATGGCGAGCCCCTGATGCCCGTCAGTGATCTGCTTGAGCCGGCTGCCGATCCGGTAGTCACGCTGGTAGGGCGACTCTCCCATCCCCGCGTTGGGCATGACCTTCCCGAGCGTGTCGAGCACTACCAGCGCCGTGTCCGGGTGGATGGTCAGAAACGCCTCGATGGTCGCGAACACCTGGCCGGGCTCGATCTTGGTGATGTAGTGGAACAGCTCGGGGATCGGTTCGCTATCGCCGAGGATCTTGCGGGCGCGCGCCTGCATCCGCCGGTCGCCGTCCTCCAGCGCGAGGTAGAACACGGGTCGTTTGGTGCTCAGCGGGATCTTGCCGAGCGCGTACCCGCCAGAGGCCACGGCGAGCAGTAGACCGCCGAGCAGCCACGACTTTCCGGCTTTCGGCGGTCCGATCAGCAGGGAGAACCCCTCAGGAATGAGGCCGTCGACCGCGTAGACGAGCGGGGGAAACGACTGCTGGTCAAGCCATGTTCCGTTACGCACTCCGGCCAACAGCTTCGCATGTTCGTTAGAACCGTTAGAACCGTTGTTTTGTCTGGTAGACGGCCGCGAATTTTCCAACACTGGGGAGTCAGAAGTGTTGGTTTCGGTGCCGTGAACCGTGCCGTCCCGGTCGGCCCACTGGTCCGTCTCCGGGTAGTGCTTGCCGTAGAAGCCGGTGGGGACAGTGGTCATCGCACCGCCTCCGGGGTGTCGAGTAGCCGCTCAAGCTCGGCGAGCGCCCGGCGGCTCCGCTGCTCGATCCGGCACTCTGCGATCTCGGTACGCAGGTCTTCGAGCCAGCGTGGTGCCGGGGTCATGTCGCGGAGCGCGCGGCGCATCGGCGTGTCGAGCCGTAGCCGCGCGGCGATTTCCGCATCGGAAAGACCTCGCATATGCTGGACTTGTCCAGGCACCTGTTTGGAGCCCGCTCCGGACTGGGGGCGGGCTTTTCTTTGCTCGCTCATGCCGCCTGGCCCCCGCCACTCGCGGCCTGCCGCGCCCGCTCTGCGGCGAAGTAGGCGCGGATAGCGTCAGCGGGGATGATCCGGCGCCGGCCCACCTTGATGGATTCGAGCTGTCCAGTGCGGAGCAATTCGAAAATCGTGGTGCGACCGAGGCCGGTCGCCTGCATGGCATCTTCGATCGAGTAGCCGACTTTCTCGACCATCAATCCTCCCAGTGAGTAAGTCCGCGTTCTAACGCGGCTACGGAAGGAATACCACGTCTGCCACAGATCGCGCAAGTACGCTGACATACTCGAACACGTTGACGGACCTACTCGGACGCGGTTAACCTGCGGCTCATGGCGGAGGAACGAAGCGACAGGGGGAGCGCCGGAAACGGCTGGAAGACGATCGGTGACCCACCCGAGGGTGCAGACGGCGTGCACGTGCGATACACGAAGGACGCGTCCGGGCGATGGGTCGTGACCGGCCTATACGTGCACGGTCCGGCGTTGACCGGCGAGACCTTGCGCGCGCTCCGACTCGCAAGATGGGAAGCCCACCAGAACAAGCCTGGCGCGATCGACCCCGGCGACGCCGACGATGACGACCTGACGCTCGGCCAGTTGCGAAACCGAAGCGCCGATGTGGCTGAGCTTATGCGCGAACGTGCTGACCACGTAAAGCCGACCATGCGCGGAGGCCTTGGCCGGCCGGATGGCACGGATGCCTTCTACGAAGAAGTCGCGCGCGCCTACAAGCAGTACGCCGAGGAATCCAGAGCGCCGGCTGCCGCGATCGCTCGCGAGACCGGAGTCCCAGTACGGACCGTCCATCGCTGGATCTCCGAGGCGCGGCGCCGCGGGCACCTTCCGGCAGGAAGACGGGGACGGGTCGGCTAGCCATGACAACGAAACGGAACCCCAAGGGCGAGGGCAGCGTCTACCAACGCAAATCAGACGGGAAGTGGTGCGCGTCAGTCACTCTCCCGTCCGGCCGCCGGCGTGTCGTGTACGCCGATGACGAGAAGGCTGCACGGAAGGCGCTACGGGCGCTCCTCGCCAAGGTCGAGTCAGGCCGTCCGGTGTCGATCGGGCGCACACCGAAGCTCGGCGACTACCTGAACCGCTGGCTCGACGTGCGCATCGCTGGCGAGGTCGAGGCGGGCCATCTCGATGAGTCCACAGCAGATAGCTACCGGCAGATGATCGAGGGACACATTCTCCCAACTTTTTTGGCCAAGGTGAAGATCACCGAGTTGACCACCGACGACATCCGAGCGTGGCAACGTGAGCGGCTGAAGACCGAGACCACGCGCTCGACGCCGGAGAACCCGAAGACGTACTCCCCTCGCACGGTGGGGATGGCTCATGCTGTGCTCCGCCGGGCGCTGAATGACGCGGTGAGCGATGGGTCTTAGAGCGTGTCTCACTTGGATCTTGAGGGAGGTGTGGGCAAGATCGTGGCGTGATGGA
>NZ_BAABIB010000136.1:0-2618 GCF_039542405.1 Amycolatopsis dongchuanensis | reverse complement strand
CGCCGACTGACTGCAACACCAGCCCCACCAACCACAACACGAGTTACGAGACATCCCTTAGCCCTCATGCGATTCACGGACGCTGACGAGTTCCTCGGCGCCGAGATCGTCGACGACCCAGCCGTGATCGTTCAACACAACTACTGGCGGGATGCCGCCTGGCACTACGCCACCAAACGAGATGAGTTCGCACCTGGGTAAGACCGCCAGTGCAGCGGTCATGCAGGAAGCACGGCGCGCACTCGGCCAACGGCTCCGCGAGCTCCGCATTGAGGCCGGCCTGACCGGCCAGCAGCTCGCGGAGCTTTTGTCATGGCCGCCGTCGAAAGTCTCCAAGCTCGAGAACGCTCGGCAGACCCCGACCGAGAACGACCTGAGGGCGTGGACGCGAGCAACCGGCCGCGAGGATCTCGCCGAGGCTCTCCTCGTCTCGCTCCGCACCCTTGAGTTGCAATATACCGAGTGGCAACGGGTGCTCAAGTCCGGCCTGCGTCATCACCAAACCAGGCTGTCCACACAGGATCACCAGACCCACTTCTACCGGGTGTTCGAGAACACCGTCGTCCCCGGGCTACTCCAAACCCCGGCCTACGCTCGTGCCCGGTTCGAGCAAGCCCGGCGGCTCTACCAAACGGTCACCGACGTCGACGAGGCCGTACAGAGCCGCCTGCAGCGGCAAGGCGTGCTGTACCGCCCAGACAGGCGGTTCCACTTCGTCCTGACCGAAGCCGTGCTGCGCTACCGCCTTGGCTCGCCCGCAACCATGCTCGGCCAGCTCGACCGGCTCACGTCGCTCTCAGCCCTGCCGAACGTCAAGCTCGGCATCATCGGCTTTGACGCCCTCTACGGTATCGATCCCCGCCACGGCTTCTGGTTGCTCGACGACGACGTCGTGCAAGTCGAGACCTACTCAGCGGAGCTGAACCTGCGGCAGCCCCAGGAAATCCAGCTATACAGCCAAATCTTCGCGCAACTGGCCGCACCTACGGTCGCCAGCTACGGTCGAGGCGCCCGGACCCTGATCATGCGGGCCATCGACGACCTTGCGCCTGATCCTGCGCGAGATGGCTCGTAGTTTCGATCTTCACGGCATCGTGCGAGGACTTCGAGAAAGCGCGGGAAAGCTCCTCGACCCGCGCCTGACCGCGTCCATACGCTCCTGCTCAGGACCGCTCCGCTGGTCCAGATCTCAAAGTCTGCAGGAGAAAGCTATGAGTACGCCAGCATTCCGAACTGTTCCGCCGTACCCGCACGTGCGCCGGGTGCCCACG
The DNA here is from genome assembly GCF_039542405.1 of Amycolatopsis dongchuanensis. Lineage (NCBI taxonomy): Bacteria > Bacillati > Actinomycetota > Actinomycetes > Pseudonocardiales > Pseudonocardiaceae > Amycolatopsis > Amycolatopsis dongchuanensis. Next base: position 1,347 of record NZ_BAABIB010000136.1, on the reverse strand, counting down.
CGATGACCGTACGAGTTCGCGAACAATCCGGGGCCACCAACGAGCAACCACCACCTCCTGACCCGGCCGCCCTGCTGGAACAGGCCGTTGCGCTGGTAGCTCGGCTGCACCAGGTCGCCACGCGCGTAACCGAGCTGGGCAACCAGCATCGCCGGCTCGCGAGTGAGCTGCTGCTGTTCGGCGACCAGCTGCACGAGTTCGCCGCCGACGTCCAGGAACTGGCCGACCACCAGGAGACCACGGGTCCCGTGTCCGTGGACGCTCCCGAGTCAGGTAAGGGAAGCCATGACACCCCATGAGACGGGGCGGGCTGTGAGCGTTCGTCTACTTCGGACTGTGAAGCCTCGGCTGGTGCTGGCCGACCCGCGCCCCCGACCGTCAGAACCCGCCACCAGCGAGCGAGTCATGACCGACTTCAACCCTGAGGACGTGCCGCCGGGCTACCTCTACGAACACGTGGCGGCGCACCTGGCCGCCCGCATCACCTCCGGCGAGCTGGCACCGAACACCGCCTTGCCATCGGAACGGCGGCTGGCCTCCGAGTACGGTGTCTCCCTCGGCACCGCCCGCCACGCCACCCGGCTCCTGCGCTTCCGCGGGCTGGTCATCACCGTGCGCAGCAAAGGAACCTACGTCGCCGACCGGCGGATCTGGCCCCAACTCCCTACAGCTGACAAAGAGGTCTGAACCGCCGTGAACGACGCTGCCCACCACAACCTCAACACCCGACTCCGGCGCATCGACCAGGCCGTCGAGGCGGCGACCGCCGACCTCCTCCGACACCGGCACAACGAGCGCGCCCTCGACGACCTCGTCGTCGTCGGCCGTCGCCTCCTGGAGCTATCGGTCGACCTACTCTCCCATGCCCCTGATCTTGACCTGGCCGAGCTGGACAACGCCTTAATGGGCGTCGTCGCGGCCACCCTCGACCGGCCCGCCACCCCACCAGACCTACCGCACCGCCGCGTGCGGCTACTCCGCCTCGGCCCACTGACGCTCACCGTCATTACCGAACGAAGCCACGTTCCCGAACCGGACGACAAGGAAGGCCTCGCATGAGCCAGCTGCTCCGGTATTGGCATGCACGGCCAGCCCTGCGCGAACTCGGCCACCGCGTGCACCAACGCCGTAAGGCCCTGGGCCTGAGCCGCCGTCAGCTGGCCCAGCGCTCCGACGTGTGGTCGCCCCAGGTGTGGCTCCTGGAACGCGGCCTCAAGTCCGGGCCCGTCGAGAAGCTGGTTCTCGTCGCCACCGCCCTGGAGCTGGACTCCAGCGAACTCGTTCGGGGCCTAGGTGTGATGTTCAGGGACGTTGTCCCGGGTTGAGGTGACCGTTGGCGGCCTGTCG
>NZ_BAABIB010000135.1:0-3067 GCF_039542405.1 Amycolatopsis dongchuanensis | reverse complement strand
CAGCACGACAGGCCACCAACGGTCACCTCAACCCGGGACAACGTCCCTGAACATCACAGCTAGGTGACGAAGGCAGGAGCCTTGACCGAGGAGACGGCGCGTCGAACGCTGGTCGCCGTCTGCGAGCGGGTCGGTCTGGACCCCGCAGGAGCCGAACTGATCCGCATCGGCTCGAACGCCGTCTACCGGCTGGCGAAGCCGGTCATCGTCCGGATCAGCCGCGACGGCGAGTCCGTGGAGAACGCCCGGCTACAGGTCGCGGTGGCGCGCTGGCTCGCGAACGAGAGCTACCCGGCGACGCGCGCGCTCGACGTCGACCAGCCGGTTGAGCTTGACGGGCAGGTCGCGACGCTGTGGGAGTCCGCCTCGGAGCGGGAGGAGTACGCCCCGCTTCCCGAGGTCGCGGAGCTGATCCGGCGTCTCCACGAGCTTGAGGCTCCCCCGTCGCTGGCACTCCCCCAGATCCGGCCGTTCGCCAAGCTGGACGAGTACCTCCCCGACCTGGAGCGCGTCGACGCTACCGACGCCGCGTTCATGCGTGAGCGGATCGAGCAGCTACGGAGCCGGTACGAAGCGCTGGACTTCGCGCTTAAGCCAGGCGTCATCCACGGGGAGGCGAACGTGGGCAACGTGATCCTCGACCGTGAGGGCAAGCCGCTCCTGATCGACCTCGACAGCTTCTGCACCGGCCCGCGGGAGTGGGACCTGGTGCAGACCGCGCTGTTCTTCGAGCGTTTCGGGTGGCACACCGAGGATGAGTACCGCAAGTTCGTTGAGGTCTACGGGTTCGACGTCATGACGTGGCCGGGGTATCCCGTGCTCGCTGAGTACCGAGAGATCTCCATGACCCTGTGGCTGTGCGGGAAAGCGGTGTCCGACAAGGGCGCAGCCGACGAGGTGCGCAAGCGGATCGAGGCCATCAGGACAGGGGGAAGCCGCCGAGATTGGGCGCCCTTCTAAGCAGCTGGTATCGGCGTACGCGATGGTTTATGGCAGCGGGACGGGCCGTGGCGCCGAACCCCGTCCCGCTGTCATCGCGCGATATCCGCTCCATCGGAAGGGCGTCGGTCAGTGCAAGGCCGACGAGCGACCACCGTCATGACGCCGTGGTCCCTACGAATTCGGGACCCGCAGGGCGACCTCGCACTGAGTTGACCCGCTATGCGGTGGCGCGGCGGGTGCGTCGCCGGAGTGCCCAGCCGCCGCCGAACAGTCCGAGTGCACCGGCTCCCACGGCTGCGGACACGAGTGGCACGTTCACTTCGGTGACCACGGTGTTGGAGGTGTCGTTGACGGGGTTGGGGTCTTGCTCGTTGCCCCGCACGGTCGCGGCGTTCTGCAGCGTTCGCACGGTTCCGTCCGCGGTGCCCGACACTTCGATGAACGCCACGTCACCCACGGCGAGCGCCCCGCCGGTGCAGGTGAGCGTGCTGCCGGTGACCTTGCAGCCCGGCGAGCCGGTCGTGACGTTGGTCAGCCCGGCGGGAATCTGGTCGGTCACGGTGTAGCCGGACGAAGCGCCCGCACCGTTGTTCCGGACGGTCAGGGTGTAGGAGACGGTGCCCCCCTGTTCGACCTGGGCGGGCCCGGCTTTCACGATGCTCAGGTCGGTCGCCGGTGCGGCGCAGGACGTCGCGTCGTTGGCCGACGACGAGGGACCCGTTTGACTGGAGATGAAGGTGAAGGTGGGGCTGGCGCTGCCCGGGTTCGCCACGGCGACCCGGTTGAGCACACCGGCATTGGCGTAGAAGCCGAGATCACCGTTGCCGTAAGTGAAAGCACCGCCGTAGCCGCCTGCTGGCATCGCGCCCGGAAAGACGTCGGTGACCCCGGTGGTGGGGTTGATGCGGCTGACCGATCCGTCGGCCAGGCCGCCCCAGAAGTACCCGGCGGCGTAGGTGATGTCACCCGTGTTGGGCGGAGCCGTGAGGTTCACGGTGCGGACGAGCCTGTTGGCCGCGACGTCGATGACGAACAGGGCGGGGTGCGCGCTGCTCGCGATGTAGAGATAGCCCTGATCGTCGAAAACGCCGACGTTCCACCCGTTCCTGTTGCCGTCCGTGAGCGTGAGAACGGACGGCAGACCCGCGGGGGTCGGCAGGGTGGTGACGGCTCCGGTGGAGTCGATGCGCACGAGGTTGGGTGCCGACTGGCTACCGCCGATGCCGTAGACGTAGTTGTCCTTGGTGTTGAACCCGATCGCGTTGTAGTCCACCTGCGCCGGTGCCCCGACCTTGGTGAAACTGATGTTCCCGCTGCCGAAGCTCCCTGCGAAGAACTGCGCACTGCTGAGATTCACCCGCTGGCCCAGAAACACCTGACCGGTGCAGTCGAACGGGGTTGCGGCGGACGCTGTCCCGGCCCCGAAAGCGAAGCTGCCACCCAGGGCAGCGGCAGTCAGGGCCAGCAGTCCAGTCCGTCTTAATGTCGTGGCGACCACGAAGCGGCCTCCTTCTCCGGTTGGAACGGTCGCCTGTAAGACCGCAGCCCCCTCACAGACCTCTCGCAGGTACCCGTTCGGGGTCCCCCGTGCGTCCCCTTTCCCCCTTCGCTCAAGGTGAGCGAGCAACCCTCGAGAGGGTGAAGCGGCTGTGTGAGGGGAGTGCCGTCTGATTGACAGGGAAAGCTCTGTGAACCCTGCTCAGCGCAAACGCTTCGAACAACTGTCCTGCGGGCGCATGAGCCCACCCGCCCGGAAGATTCAGCTGAGTTGTCGTCCGGTGGGCCCGTTGTGAGCACCTGTCAGCACCGCTGGGAGTCATACCTGCTCGGCGGTCACCGCCGCCGCGCGCGTGCTCGCCCGGGGCGCTGACCGCGACGTCGAGCAGGTTCCTCGAGGGCGGTGTGGTGCCTGCGGCGGCGCAAGGCGTAGCCGGCGCCGGCGAGCACGAGGTATCGCAGGTTGACCCCGGGTCTGTGGTCAACCCGATACAGGGACGCATGCTGCTTGATGCCGTTCGTTCTCGGGGCGCCCGGGGTAAGCGTCTCGTGGCCTTCTTCGCGCTGATTTAGAGCTTGTCTCACTTGGTGAGTTTCTTGTAGCAGGTGATGGCGGCTCCGAGGGTGA
>NZ_BAABIB010000134.1:0-55301 GCF_039542405.1 Amycolatopsis dongchuanensis | reverse complement strand
CAACATGATCAACTACCGGACCGGCCAGCCGCCCACCGGGTTACGAGACATCCCTTAGGAGCCAATATGCCGTTCAATTCCCCACTGAGCCGCCGTGACATGCTGCGGGCCTCGGGGCTGGCTGGCGCCACCCTGGGCATGGGAGCGCTCGGGATGACGCTCAGCTCTTGCGGGAACAGTCCCAGTGGTACTGCCGGGAATCCCGCCGCATCCGGTGCGGGGGCCGTCGCGAGCGCGCTCCAGCCAGGTCAAAGCGTCGAAGGCACCATTTACAGCGACGTCGTCAAGAATCTCCCACGAGGGGGCAACCTGGACATCACCCTGACCTTCGCCTCCGCCACGCTGAACATCCTCTCGACTACGACGAGCAACACCCAGTGGTACGCCGATCCCTGTCACGACTTTCTCGAACGATTCGACACCAACGGCAACCTCGTTCCATCTCTGGCCCAGAAGCTGGAATTCGTCAACCCGACGACCTACCGCTACACACTGCACGAGGCACGTTTCCACAACGGCAGGCAGGTGACGGCCGAGGACGTAGTGGCTACGGTTGACTACCTCCGCAGCCCAGCCCTGGCGTCGAACCGGGCCGGCGCTTTCCGCGACGTGCAGTTCCGCGCACTCAATCAGAAGACCGTCGAGGTCGTCCTCCCAGAACCAAACGCGGGCTTCCGGTACAACCTCGTCGGGTTGTGCATCGTTCCGAGCGAGGCCTTCGCGCAACTCGCCACCAACCCAATTGGTTGCGGCCCCTACAGGTTCGAACAGTGGGTCAAGGACTCGTACATCGACTACAGCGCTTTCACCGACTACTGGAACAAGGATTTGCCCCGGCTCGACCGGTTGCGGCTGACATTGCGGACCGATTCAGAGGCGGCGTCGCAGGCGATACGCGCCGACCAGACCGATGTACTCGACGTCGTGCCGACCGCGCAGGTGCCGATGTTCCAGCAGCTGATCGACTCGAAGCGGCTCGCCGGCGTCTCCTACTCGGCTGGCTGGAACTTTGTTGGCCTGAACACAACGAGGCCGAAACTCAGCGACCCCCGAATTCGGCGGGCACTCGCGCTCAGCATCGATCGCACCGCGGTCGCGCGGGTTTCCGGCGGGAGCCTGAACCAACCGATATGCACCGCACCGTACGCGCCGACTCACCCGCGCTACCCGAAGAACCTCGACTACCCCCGCGATACCGCGCAGGCCAAGGCACTGATGCAGCAGGCGAACGGGAAGGACCTCACCATCGAGCTCCTGGCCACTGACGCCACGATGGAGGCGATCGCGACAGTGCTCCGCAGCAACTGGGCGGAGATCGGCGTGACCGCGAACATCCTGAGGATCGACGTCCCCACCTATGTGAGCCGACGGTCCAGGAAGGACTTCGACGCGGTCGCCAGCCAGTGGTTCTTCAGTCCCGAACCCTCGTACGTCTTGGACCAGCTCTTCTCCTCCAAAGGCACAAACAACTTCTGGGGCTACAGCAACCCGCAGGCGGACCAGCTGATCACGCAGGGCCGGTCGACGACCGATCCCGAGGCTCGCGCCTCCATCTACAACAACCTGCTCAAACTCCTCTTCATCGACGAGCCGAGCATGATTCCCCTGTCGACGGCAGCGCGGCTCATGGTCTTCAAACCGGGTGTGGACGGGGACCTGATCGTCCCCAGCTCGTTCAACCTCTGGCGGTACGCGATCGCCGCCCGGCGGTGACCAGGAGTTTTCCGGGTACCGGTCTTCCCTCGTCGGCCGCCGTGTTCGCACCGTCGGATATGGTGATCACGGCGGCAGCTGACGCTGCTCCGGTGACCTGAGCGGCGAGGCTAGAGTCGGCGGAGGCGGCGGTCATACGACCCCGTCTCGCCAGCTCGGCCGTCGCCGTGCAGGTCGAGCTGGCGTTAGACTTTGTGCCGAACGGTGCGCCAGCTATGAATGCCTTGAGGAATTGAGGAGCCGGTTAGATCTGACTGAGCCAATTTGCTTGGGACGCCACGTTGTAGGCGAATGAGGTCTCCGTCCCCTACGAGGGCTATCGTGACAGGGATAGAATGAGAACAGCTTGAGCCGCGCTTGGGAGAAGCAGCAGTTCCAAATGCGAACCCCGAAGTAGCTGCACATTTTCAAGATCGCCCCTTCCCTGAAGGTACCCAATTTTCAGCTGGCACCTCCGGCCTCAAAGGTCATACTCACGCTCGTGCCGACGAAACCACCATCGCTTAACCGGGAGAACTGGGGATCAGGGAAACGGACCTCAATCACATGGGATGAGCGTTTCCGCTTCTGACGGCCGCATAAATCTAGGCGCCCCCACACGGATCGCTCTGTCGCTCTATTCGACGCTACGGAGTAAGCGGCTTCTGGGCTCGCATCTTCAACGCGACTCCACGAAAAGGGGCTGTGTGCCACGCTTGTGACACACAGCCCCTTCGTCAAAAACCTCAGCGCTTCAGGTACTTCAGCGCGTTGCTCAGCGAGTCCGACCACGGCGAGGCCAGGTCGAGCCGCCGGAGTTCGTCGGCGTGCTGGACCGCCGCGAGCTCCGCCATGAGGCGGCCGCGCATGCGCTCGTCGTGCGCGACGTTCGCCGAGCGGAGGGCCCGGTCGAGGCGGGTCTTGCGGAACGGGGTGAACCAGGACGCGCGCGCGAGGTGGGCGGCACGGCGAGCAGCGCGGTCGCGGGTGCGGGCCAGCGCGTCGCGCTCGTCGTCGCCCAGGCCGAGGCGCGACAGGAAGCGCTCCTTCAGCTCACGGCTGACCCGCGACCACGTGGACGGCCGGGTGCGGCTGTGCCGCAGCTCGATCCCGAGCGCCAGGTGCAGCATCACGACACCGAGCACCGGCCCGAGCGTGACACGCGCCAGACCCGAGACCGGGCCGGCCAGGTCGAACGCCATGTACCCGGACGCGGCGCACAGCGCCCACAGGATCAGGCGGGCGGGGCCGGGCTTGCCGCTCGAACTCCGGATACCGGCCCGCATCGCGAACCCGCAGGCGATCAGCGCGACCTCGACCACGGCGAACATCGCGCCGCGCTCGTAGACGTTGGTGATGCCGAGCTTGTCGCCGAAGAACCGCCACGAGGTGTCGACCGAGACCAGCAGCGACATGAACGCCACGAGGTAGAAACCGCGCGACCCCTCCGGCGCCTTGCGCTTCGTCGTCGCGGCGACCTCGGTGACCTGCACCGGCTGCGGGGCCGGTTCCGGGGCGGGAGCGGGCTCCGGCACCGGCTGGACGACCTCGGCGGTGACGGGCTCGGGCTTGACTTCTGGCTCGGGCTTGGTCGCCGGCTCGGTCTTGCTCTCCGTGGCCGTGTCGTTCTTGCCGGCGGCGCGGGCGCCGTCCAATTCGGCCAGCATCTTTTCGGACAGCCGGGGCAGGTCACCGGTGTCGCCGAGCCCGCGCTCCTTGCGCCACTTGTCCACCTGCGCGGACACCGAGGAACGTTCGCGCTTGGGGTTGGTCACCACGCCGTAGGTCATGAGGAACGCGATGACGTCCGAGGTGGACGGCTGTTCCAGTGCTTCACAGGCGTAGCGAACCTTCTCGTCCATCGTCTTCATCGTGGCCAAGCGGACGGCATGGGCCGCACTGCTCAGCACGTCCGCGGAAGAAGCCTGCTGATCGCTCTCGGTTTCCATGAGGTTGTCCTTGTTCAGTTCTCGCCGGTGGGGGTCGCGAGCATAACCGGTGCGGAAATCGCTGCGGAGGGCACCCTCGATGGAGGGGCGTGGACGTCTGGTCAGCAGGGAGATGGACCATACAGCCCTGGCCGCAGGGACTTCCTCCGGGGGCGCCTCCGGTGCGGAAAGCGCTGATCAGGGTAGGTCCGTCGCTTCTGGACGCCGACTTCGAAAGCGCTTTCTTGCCCGCTCAGCCCCGCGCCGCGGCGACCACCGCACGGCCGGCCGCGACGAGCGACTCCGCGCGGGCGCCGGGGCCCGCACCGAGGTACGCGCCGACCATCGCGCCGTCACGCAGCATCATCAGCTGGTCGACCGCTTCGGCCGGGTCGGCGATGTCCAATTCGGTCAGCAGGCCTGCCAGCACCCCGGCGAACCAGGCGCGGTGCGCGGCGACGGCCTGGCGCACCGGGTGGCTCGCGTCGGCGTACTCGGCGGCCGCGTTGATGAACGGGCAGCCGCGGAAGTCGGCCGCGCAGCTCGCGTCCGCGAGCAGGTGCGCGATGGCTTTCAGCGTCGCGCGCGGGTCCGGGCTCCGCAGGCGCTCCACCGCCTCGCGCTCCACCGCCGACCGGCCCTCCAGGTAGGCCAGCACCAGGTCGTCCTTCGTGGGGAAGTGCCGGTAGAACGTCACCTTGCTGACCTCGGCCGCCGCGATGATCCGGTCGGCGCTCACCGCGCGGATGCCCTCGGCGTAGAACAGCTCGTCCGCCGCGGCCAGGATCCGGTCCCGCACCGGTGGCCGGCTCGTCGCCGTGCCTTGTGCCGCCCGGGTCATCGACCACTCCCCTCTCCGCCGCGAACTCCCCCAGGTTAACGCCTCTCGCCAAGGGGAGCCCGACAGTGCTAGCTTGTAGACGTACTAGTTCGTCTACCTCTGCGAGCAGGAGAAACCATGTCCGACAGCCTCTACACCGGGATCGCGACCTCGACCGGCGACGGCAGGGCGGGAGGCCGCGCCCGCACGAACGACGGCCTGCTCGACGTCACGCTGGCGATCCCGAAGGAGATGGGCGGCCCCGGCGGCGCCACCAACCCCGAGCAGCTGTTCGCGGCGGGCTGGGCCTCCTGCTTCCACTCGGCGGTCAAGGCCGTGGCGGCGCAGCGGAAGGTCGACGTCAGCGACTCCGCGGTGGTGGCCGAGGTCCAGGTGCACCCCACGCCCGAGGGCGGGTTCAGCCTCAGCGCCGCCCTGCACGTCGAGCTGGCGGGGGTCGACCAGGCGACGGCGGACCAGCTGGTCGAGGCGGCGCACGCGATGTGCCCCTACTCGAACGCCACCCGCGGCAACATCCCGGTGACCGTCGACGCGACTGTGGCGTGAGGACAGTGGGGCCCGGCCGCCGCGCGATGGCGGTGGCGGGGCCCGGCTCGGCGGGAACGCCGCGGGCGGGTTTGGCTGCCGCGGACGGCGGTGGCGGGCCCGGCTGACGGGCGGGAACGCCAGGCGCGGTGGGGGTGGACGTCGCGGGACCGCGGCGGCGGGCCCGGCCGGGCGGGAATCCTCAGCGCGGTGGGACGTGCCCCTCCCTGAGAAGGCGCGGGCCTGGCAGACGGGCGGAAAAGCCAGGCGCGGTGGCGAGTGGACATCGCGGGACCGCGGCGGCGGGCCCTGCCAGGCGGAAACCCCCCGGCGCAGCGGGACGTGCCCCTCGCGAAGGGGCGCACCCGGCCACCGCGCGAGGGCGGCCGTGGGCGGCCACAACCCTCACGCGAAACGCCGAGAACCGTGGCCCACCCCGCCACGGCTCACCCCTCCTCGGCCACCTCGCGCAGGTACCGAACCACCCCCACGCGCCGCGCGACCCAGGACGCCAGGCGGGGCGACACGGCGCTCACCACATCCGCCACGCGCTCCAGCGGCGGGGCGACCGTGATCTCCACCCGGTCCTCCCGGATGCAGCGCACCACGGCCCGCGCGACGGCCTCCGGCGGCACCCGGCCGAGCAGCACCGGGCGTTTCGCCTGCCAGCGCGACGAAATCCCCACCTCCGCCACGAGCGCCGGGTACACCGCGGACACCCCGACGCCCGTCCCCCTCAGCTCCTCCCGCAGCGACCACGTGAAACCCACCAGACCGTGCTTCGCCGCGGAATTCAGGGCCCCGTAAGGATAAGCGGTGCGCCCGGCGACCGAGCCGACGTTCACGACGTGCCCCTCACCGGCCGCCAGCAGGTGGGGCAGCACCAGCCGCGTCAACGACTGCGCCGCCACCAGGTTCACCAGCACCACGCGCCGGATGTCGTCCAGCGACACGTCCTGGAAACGCGCGATGCGTTCCACCCCAGCGTTGTTCACCAGCAACGACGGCGGCCCCAGCGCCTCGGCCACCACCCGCACCACCCGCCGCTGGTCCTCCTCCTCCGCCACGTCCGCCGGCACCACCAGCGGCCGCGGACCGTGCGCGGCAGCGCGCTCCGCCGCGGCCCGCAGGCCGTCCTCGGAGCGCGCCACCAGCGCCAGCCGCACCCCCGCACGCGCGAGGTGTTCGGCGAGCACCACGCCGATCCCCCGTGAGGCCCCCGTCAGGATCCCCACGGCCCCCTCCGGAACCGGCATGGCACCCCTCCGCTACGCGTTCGCGGGCAGATCCGTGCCCGCACCCCGCTTGCGCACCTTCACGAGGTCCCGCCGGTGCTCCGGCAGCGTCGGCTCCCCCGCGCCCTCGACGACGAACCCCAGGTCCTCGATCATCCGCACGTCGAGGTCACCGTCCTGCCCCTCGCTGGTCAGGTAGTCACCCAGGAACAGCGAGTTCGCCAGGTACAGCGCCATCGGCTGCAGCGAACGCAGGTGGATCTCCCGCCCACCCGCGATCCGCACCTCCACATCGGGGAACACCAACCGCACCATCGCGAGGATCCGCAGGCAACGCTGCGGCGTGAGGCTCCACCGCTGGTCCAGCGGGGTGCCCTCGATGGGGATCAGGAAGTTCACCGGCACGGAGTCGACATCCAGCTCGCGCAACGCGAACAACACGTCGACCAGTTCCTCGTCGGTCTCCCCCATCCCCGCGATCAGCCCCGAACACGGCGACAGCCCGGCCTGCTTCGCCTGCCGGACGGTGTCCACCCGGTCCGCGTACTCGTGCGTCGAGCAGATGTCGGCGTAGTGCGAATCGGCTGTGTTGAGGTTGTGGTTGTACGCGTCGGCCCCGGCTTCCTTCAGCTGCCCCGCCTGCCCGTCGGACAGCAGGCCGAAACACGCGCACACCTCGACGTCCGGATACGTCCGCTTGAGCTCGGAAATCGTTTCCGCGACCCGCCGCACGTCCCGGTCCGACGGGCCGCGGCCGCTGCCCACCAGGCAGACGCGCTTGGCCCCGCGCTCGATCCCCGCCGACGCGGCCGCGACCGCCGCGTCCGGCTTGAGCCAGCTGTACTTGAGGATCTCCGCCGCCGATCCCACGCGCTGGGAACAATACGTGCAGTCCTCGGGGCACAGCCCGCTCTTGAGGTTGACCAGGTAGTTGACCTTCACCCGGTTGCCGAAGTAGTGCCTGCGAACGCGGTGACCGGCGGCGACGACGTCCAGCACCTCTTCGTCGGGAGTGGCCAGCACGGCGAGGGCCTCTTCCCGCGTCAGCGGTTCGCGGCGCAGGGCCTTTTCCGTCAGCTCGGTGAGCAATTCCATGCCTCCCAGAATGGCAGAAGAAAGCATCGGTAACCGGAGGAGACCAAATTCCTCAGCGCGGCAGCCCCGCGCTCTCGCCCCGCTGCTTCGCCTGCTCGACCTGGGCGGCCGTCGGCGCGGTCCTGGTGAACTCGTCGTGACCGACCAAAGTGGACTGCCACTGGTCCGCCGGGGTGGTGCCGGAGGTCAGCAGCCACTGCGTGACGATCCGCTCACCGGTGCCGCCGTAGTACTGCCCGCTCCAGCTGGTGGTGGAGTGCGCGTTGCGGAAACTGTTGTGCCAGGCCACCGTCCAGCCCAGCGCGGTGCCGGTACCGGACACCGGCGCGATGTCGTACCCGCCCCGCAACGGGTAGGTGCTCTCGGCGTCCCCCACCGCGGATTCGTACGTGCCCGAAAGCGCGCCGTCCGCGGACACGGTCAGGTTCATCACCGAGCCGAGCTCGTTGTACCAGGTGCCGGCCAGGCTCGTCAGCGTCGGCGTGACGGTTCCCTGGCTTTCACTGGCGCTGGCGGCGACTGTGCCGGCCGAGACCAGCAATGCGACCAGCGCGATCAGCACCTTGCGGAAAGCAGACATGCGATTCTCCCCTTCGTGACTCACTGTTTCCGATCCATGGGCAGCCGGGTCCGCAGCCCCGCCTCGGCTTCGCGGGCGGCGGCCTTCGCCAGTTCACGCCTGCTCACCTTCAGCCGGGACAACACCGGCAGGAACACCTCGCGCAGGAACACGGTGCGGTCGATGCCCACCGCCCGCATCACCTCGATACGGCTTTCGTAGTCGGGCACCAGGTCGTACGCGGGCATGTTGAAGTTCGAGAACACGTGGTGCAGATCCGCCACCGTGCCCTCCCTGTCCTCGGCCAGGCACGCGCCGATCGCGTCGAGGTAGAACCCGCCGTGGGCGGCCTCGTCACGCGAGATGAAGCGGTAGATGGACGCGAGCAGCTCGTCCCCCGCTTCCCGCGCGGCGGCGAGCTGGCGCCGGTAGATCATCCACGTCGTCTTCTCCTGCAGCGCGCCGTAGCAGATCATCTGCCGGATCGTGGGGAACGGCAGCTTCCAGCGTCGCTTGGTGAGATCGGCCTCGAACTCGAACATCTGCCGCGACGTCCGCTGCCCGGTGCGCACGAGGTACTCCCGCAGCACGAGCGCGTGCTTGGCCTCCTCGTAGCCCCAGTTGACGTGCCACCACGCCTGGCCGAACGAGTCGCGGAACAGGTTGAGGCCCTCGCCGACGTAGTCCGGCATGTAGGACTCGACCCCGCAGAACGTCTCCGCGCACAGCGCGAGATCGGCGTTGTGACGGGTGCGTTCGGCCAGTTCCCACGGCAGGTCGTCGAAGACGTTCCACCGCCGCTTGCGCTCGGCGGTCTCGAAGAACTCCAGGTAGTTGCGGTAGAGCTGTTCCTCGCTGAGGTAGCTCATCGGATCTCCCTCCTGCGGAGGCTGAACTGGGCCAGGCTCTGGTACCGGCGGTCGAAGGCGAGCACGCACAGCGACAGGTACCGCTCGTAGTCGGCGAGGACCGCCGCGCCCCACCGCTCCCGGACGATGTCGGCACGGAAACGCAGGCGCCGCAACCATTCCTCGCACGTGCGGCGGTAGTGCTCGCGCCGGGTGCGCACGCGCACCACCTCCCAGTACGGCTCGGCCGTGGCGAGCACGTCCTCCAGCCGGGGCGCCATGCCACCCGGGAAGATCGACGACGTGGCCCAGCGCAGTTCTTCGAGGTCTGGACCACCGCGCGGCATCCGGTCCCGCAGGATGGTCTGCAGCGCGAAGGCCGCGCCGGGCCGCGTCCAGGAGTGCACGCGGCGGAAGAAGTCGGCGTACCGCGCGAGGTGCCGCCCCGCCCACACGTCGTCCGGGCTGACGACGTGCTCGAACATCCCGATCGACAGCACGGCGTCGAACGGCTCCGCCGGGGCGAAGTCGCGGTAGTCGCACAGGCCGAGCGTGACGCCGGGGATCGCGCGGTCGCGGGTCGCGGCGAGCTGCGCCGGGCTCAGCGTGATGCCGTGCGCGCGGCGGACTCCCCGCCGGTCCACCTGGAACTGGAGGTTGGCGCCCCAGCCGCAGCCGATGTCGAGCACCCTCGTGTCCGGGCCGGTGCCGGCCTGCTCGCTCAGGTACGCCAGCTTGCGCAGCTGCGCGGTCTCCAGGTCGTCGCCGTCCTCCCACAGCGCGCACGAGTAGTTGCGCTCGGAATCCAGCCACAGCGCGAAGAACTCGTTGCCGACGTCGTAGCTGACCTCGATGTCGGCCTGCGTGGACATCAGCCCGCCTCCGCGTGCACGCGCACGACGAGCCGGATCAGGTCACCGATGGTCTGGATGCCGGACAGCTCGTAGTCGGGCAGGGTGACGTCGAAGCGTTCCTCAAGGCGCGCCACCAGCTCGAGCATCTGGACGCTGTCGATGCCCGCGTCGGCGATGTGCGTCTCCGCCGACAGCCCGCTCGCGTCCAGTCCCGGCACCACCGCCTTCGCCTCGGTGCGGATCTCGTCCAGTACCCGCTGTTCGCCCACCGGTGCCATCCCGCTCTCCCGTCACTGGTCAGTGCGCCACAGGGTGAGGCGCACCAGGCTCAACTGGTTGTCTTCGATCGCGCCGGCAAAGGTCTGGACCGCGCGGAGGCAGGCCGCGTAGCACTGGTCCCCGAACTCGGCGCGCAGCGGCGCTTCGCGGTCACGCAGGCGGCCGAGCCACGCCAGCGCGGTGCGTGCGTAGTCGTGCTGGTGGGTGTCCACCTCCCGCACCTCCCACCACCGCCCGCACGCCTTGGCCACGTCCTCCGGGCGAAGACAGCGGCGCCACAAGGGGATTTCGCGGACCACGTCGACCAGCGCGCGGTTGGTCGCCGCCGAACGCGGCAGGCGGCCGGCCGTGAGGGTGGTCAGCGCCATGCGCGTGCCGGGGACGGTCAGCGCGTGGGCGCGTGCGAAGAGGCGGCTCAGCACCCCGAGGTGCTGCCCCCGCAGCCGTTGCTCCGGGGTGACGGCGTGTTCGAGGCACTGGTCACCGATCACCGCGTCGAACGCGCCGTCCCCGTCCGGGAGAGCGGCCAGGTCGAGCAGCCGTGTGCCCTCGCCCGCGGCCTCCCGCAGCACGTCGGCCCTGCGGCGCAGCGCCTTTTCCAGCTCGTCCGCCCCGTCCGTCCAGAACCCGCAGCGGTGGTCGGGCACCAGCGTGGGGAACACGGCGTTCACCGGGCCACCAGCCCGCCGTTGGCGAGCAGCTCCGCGGTGTGGGCCCGCCGCAGCTTGCCCGAGCTGGTCTTCGGCAGGTCACCGCCCACGACGACCACCTCCCCCACGGTCAGGCCCAGCCGCGACCGGACGGCCCGCCGGACCTGCTCGGCCAGCCGGTCGCGGTCCACGGCCCGCGAGGCCGCGACGGCCAGCCGCACGCCCTCGGTGTGCTCGTCGCGCACGGCGAGCGCCGCGACGTTGCCCGGCCGCACCCCCGGCACCTCGCTCGCCGCGAGCTCGATGTCCTGCGGGTGGTAGTTCACGCCGTTGATCACGATGACGTCCTTGATCCGCCCGGTCACGTACAGCCGGTTCTCCCGCAGCAGGCCCAGGTCCCCGGTGTGCAGCCGCCCGTCGCGGAACGCGCGGGCGGTCGCGGCCGGGTCACCGAAGTAGCCGTCGGCCAGCCCCGGCCCGGACACCACGATCTCGCCCTCGGTGCCGTCGGGGAGGTCCTGGCCGTCCGGCCCCACAACGCGGACGGTGGCGCCTTCGACGGGCACCCCGCACGACACCAGTTCGCCGTCGGGGAACGTCGTGAGCCCCTCGTCGCACGGGGTGAGCGTGACGGCGAGGGTGGCTTCGGCGAGGCCGTAGGACGCGAGGAAAGCGTTGCGCCGCAAGCCCGCCGGGGCGAAGCGGTCGGCGAAGGCACGCAGGGTTGCGGCACGCACCGGCTCCGCCCCGCACCCGGCGACGCGCCACGAGCTGAGGTCGAGCGCGGCGATGTCGGCGTCCTTGGCACGGCGGGTGAGCAGGCCGTACGCGAAGTTCGGCGCGAACGCCAGCGTGCCACGCACTTCGGTGATCAACCGCAGCCAGGACACCGGGTCGCGCGCGAACCGCAGCGGCGGGAGGTACCACGTGGGCAGCTGGTCGATCAGCGGCGTCAGCAGGAACCCGACCAGGCCCATGTCGTGGTAGAGCGGCAGCCAGCTCACCGCGCGGTCGCGGGAGCCGTCGATGCGCAGCCCGGCCTGGATGGCGAGCAGGGTGGCCAGCAGCGCGCGGTGGCTCACCGCGACCGCCTTCGGCGTGCCCGTGCTGCCGCTGGAGAACTGCAGGAACGCCAGGTCTTCCGGCTCCGGCG
This sequence comes from Amycolatopsis dongchuanensis, assembly GCF_039542405.1. Classification (NCBI taxonomy): domain Bacteria; kingdom Bacillati; phylum Actinomycetota; class Actinomycetes; order Pseudonocardiales; family Pseudonocardiaceae; genus Amycolatopsis; species Amycolatopsis dongchuanensis. Next base: position 43,642 of record NZ_BAABIB010000134.1, on the reverse strand, counting down.
GCCGCACGGGACCCGGCGGGGCGGCGAGCAGTCCGGCGAAACCGTGCACCGGGCGGCCGGCGAGCGGGCCGTCGCCGAGCACCCGCCGGATCGGCTCGCCGACCACGCAGCACACCGCACCCGTGCGCGCCACGACGTCGTGCAGGTGCGCGCGGTAGGACTCGCGCTGCCCGGCGCGGAACGGCGGGAACACCGGTACCGCGACGACCCCGGCCCGCAGCGCGGACAGGAACGCCACGGCGAACTCGTACTCGTCGGCGACGACGAGCACGACCCTGTCCCCGCGGCGGGCGCCCAGCCCCGGCCACCGCGCGGCCGCGTCGGCGGTGAGCTCCCGCAGGCGCGTGAACGGCACGGCCCGTCCGCCGGGAAAAGTCAGGCCGCGTTCCGGCCAGTCGAGCCGGGCGAGCACGTCGGCGACCGTGCGCACCTCGTCGGGCACGAACACCTTCCCTTCCCCCTGAAATTTGTCCGGATTACCGATCCGGAAGAACGAAGAAAAAGAAATCCCCATACCGGCGACCGCAACGGCGGAATTGGAAGCGCCGCCCAGGCCGGCACGTCGGCCTACGTTACACGGGACCCCGCGGCCCGACAAGGAAGAAAACGAGCCGCCAGTACCTCCGTCTGCCGCCTTGTGATCAAGTTCCCTGGTGTGCCAACGTGGTTCGCGATGCACTGGAGGGGGACGACGATGCCGCCTGGGCTCGCGACCGGTGGAACCGGGAATTCATTACCGGACCGGCTCGGCGCCGTATTCACGGAAACAACCGGAGCCCCGCCGCCGGATCCCGGCGCGCCATTGTGGCTGGAATCGCTGGACGCGCTCCGGTTCAAATCCACCGTGGACGATCGGTTCGGGGTGGACCTCCCGCTGGACGCCCTGCTGGGCGACGGCACCCTCGGCGACCTCGCCCGGCTGGTCGGCGAACAGCGCACGAGCCCCGTCCCCCGCCGGGCCGTGGTCCACGACGCCGCGAACCGGCACGAACCCTTTCCGCTCACCGAGATCCAGCGGGCTTATTGGCTCGGCGCCAAGGATCCCGGTCTCGGTGGCCGGTCGGCGCACGCCTACGCCGAGGTCGACCTGTTCGGCGCGGACGTGGCGCTGGCCGAGGACACCCTCAACGACCTGATCACGCGGCACGACATGCTGCGTGCGGTGGTGCGGCCGGACGGTCGCCAGCAGGTGCTGCCCAGCGTGCAGCGGTACCGCATCCGGCACGCCGATCTCACGGACCTGCCGGAGGAAACGGCGCAGGCACGCCTGGCCGCCACGCGCGCCGAACTGGGTCCGCAGGTTTTCGACGCCACCACGTGGCCGCTGTTCGAGGTCCGCGCACACGACCTCCCCGGCGGACGGCTGCGCGTGCACCTGAGCATCGACCTGCTCGTCGCCGACGCCACCAGCGTGCAGCTGCTGCTCGCGGAATGGCTCCGGCTCGTGCTCGACCCCGCCTCGGCGGAACCGGCTCCCGCCGTGACCTTCCGCGACGTGGCGGGCACCGGCGAAGCGTCCGAAAAGGACAGGGATTATTGGCTGGCCAGGGTTCCGGACCTGCCCGCCGCGCCGCGACTGCCGGTGACCCCGCTGCCGCCCGGCACCCTGCCCGAGTTCACCCGCCGCCAGGCCCGCCTCCCCGGCGACGTCTGGACGGGGTTGCGCGAGCTCGCCCGGAAGCTGGGGGTCACGCCTTCGGCGTTGCTGTGCGCTGCCTACGCGGAGGTGCTGCGGACGTGGAGTGCCTCGCCGCGGTTCACGCTCAACCTCACGCTGGCCCAGCGCCCGGGAGGGCACCCGGACGTCGAACGGGTGATCGGCGACTTCACCGGCACGCTCCTGCTGGAATGCGACCTTACCGGCTCCCCCGATCTCGCCACCACCGCACGAAACGTGGGGAACCAGCTGCGGGCGGACCTGGCGCACGCGAGTTTCAGCGGGGTCGCCGTGCAGCGCGAACTCGCCCGCGGGCGGGACGCGAGCGCCGCCAGGATGCCCGTGGTGTTCACGAGCCTGCTGCGGGAACCGGGTGGTGTCGGCGCGCTGGAAGGCGTGACGTACGAGCTGGGTTACCTCGCTTCCCAGACGCCGCAGGTGTTCCTGGACAACCAGGTGCTGCTGCTGGGCGGCGATCTCGTGGTCGGCTGGGACGCGGTGGAGGCGATGTTCCCGCCGGGCGTGCTCGACGACATGTTCACCGCGTACACCGAACTGCTGCGCGACATCGCGGCCGACCCCGCACGAGCCCACGGCTCCCGGCCGGTGGCGGTGCCGCGACGCCAGCTCGCCGTGCGGGCGCGGGTGAACGACACCGCGGGCCCACTGCCGCACGAGCCGATCCACGCGGCGCTGGACCGGCAGGTGGCGATCCGCCCGAAGGCGCCTGCGGTGCTCGCCGACGGGCTTGCGCTGAGCTTCGGCGAGCTGGACCGGCGCGCCCGCCACGTCACGCAACGGCTCGTCGCGCTCGGCACCACGCCCGGCGAACCGGTCGCGGTCCTGATGCACAAGGGGTGGGAGCAGGTGGTGGCGGCGCTCGGCGTGGTGCGCGCCGGAGCCGCGTATCTGCCGGTTGACGCGGGGCTGCCTGCCGGGCGGATCGAGCAGGTGCTCGCGGCCGCCTCCGTGCGCACCGTGGTGACGCAACCTGAAGTGCCTGCGATGGGCCGGAACGCGGTGGTCGTCGGGCCCGAGTCGGACGTGCCGTTCGCCGCGCCGGAGGTCGATCCGGCGGCGCTGGCGTACGTCATCTTCACGTCGGGTTCGACGGGTCAGCCCAAGGGCGTCGTGATCAACCACCGCGCGGCGGTGAACACGTTGGCGGACCTCAACGAGCGGCTGGCTGTCGGTCCTGGTGACCGGGTGCTGGGCGTGTCCTCGCTCAGCTTCGACCTGTCCGTGTACGACGTCTTCGGCGTCCTCGGGGCGGGTGGTGCCGTGGTCCTGCCGCGGCCGGGCGACGTGCGGAACCCGGCGCGGCTCGCGGAACTGCTGTGCGAGCACGACGTGACCCTGTGGAACAGCGTGCCCGCCGTGCTGGAACTGGTCGTGGACCACGCGGAGCGCACGGACCCGCTGCCCGCGTCACTGCGCGCGGTCCTGCTCAGCGGCGACTGGATCCCGCTGTCGCTGCCGGACCGGATCCGCGCGGTCAGCACGGGCGAGCCCGAGCTGCACAGCCTCGGCGGCGCCACGGAGGCGGCGATCTGGTCGATCTGGCACCCGATCCGCGACGTCGATCCGGGCTGGCGGAGCGTCCCGTACGGCGTGCCGCTGCGCAACCAGACCTGCCACGTGCTCGACGAAACCCTGGCCCCCAAACCGGATTTCGTGCCCGGCGAGATCCACATCGGCGGCGCGGGGCTCGCCGACGGCTACTGGGGCGAGCCCGAACTGACCGCCGCCACCTTCTTGTCCACAGTGGACGGCAGGCTGTACCGCACCGGGGATCTCGGCCGGTACCTGCCGGACGGGGAGATCGAGTTCCTCGGCCGGAACGACACGCGCGTCAAGGTCGGCGGGCACCGGATCGAGCTGGGCGAGATCGAGTCCGTGCTCGGCGGCTGCCCCGGCGTCCGCGCGGCCGTCGTGCGGGCGCTCGGGCCGGAGATGGGCAGCAAGCGGCTGGTGGCGTACATCGTCGGCGAAAGCGAGCCGGACGCTGTGCGCGAGTTCGTCGCCGCCCGCCTGCCCTCGTACATGGTGCCCTCGGCCGTCGTCCCGCTCGACCGGCTGCCGTTGACCGCCAACGGAAAGGTGGACCGGGCCGCGTTGCCCGAACCACCGGCTTCCTCCGGCGAGCCACCGCGGACCGCGGCGGAACGCGCGCTCGCCCGCGTCTGGGCCGGGCTGCTCGGCGTGCCCGAGGTCGGCAGGCACGACGACTTCTTCGCGCTGGGCGGGGATTCCCTGCTCGGGGTGCGTGCCGTGGCCAAGGCCGCGGAGCACGGGCTGCACCTGACGATCGGCGAGTTCTACCGCCACCCCACCGTGGCCGGACAGGCGGCGGTGGCACGCCAGGAGCCACGGCGGTCGTCGGCGGCCCAGGACGCCGGGCCGGTCGAACTGACCCCGAGCCAGCGCTGGTTCTTCGAGCAGGGCCTGCGCCACCCCGACCACTGGAACGGGATGTGGCCGGTGTTCGTGCTCGACCGCTCGCTGGACCCCGGCGCGCTCACCCGGGCGCTGACCGCCGTGCTCGCGCACCACGACGGCCTGCGCACCCGCTTCCGTCAGGACGACGACGGCTGGCACGCCGAGATCGTCCCCGCGGCGCCCGCCGAACCGGTCGCCGTGGTGTCGCTGGCCGACGTGCCCACGGCGGAACTGGAGGAGCACATCGGTGCCGAAGTCGCGCGGCGCAACGGCGGGCTCGACCTCGCCGAGGGGCCGACCGTCCGGCTAACCTACTTCGACCTGGGGCCGGACCGCCCTCCCCGCCTGCTGGTGAGCGCGCACTGGCTGGTCATGGACTACTACTCCTCGCGCGTGTTCTACGAAGACCTGCGCTCGGCGTACTTCGCGCTCGTCGCGGGCGAGCCGCCGCGGCTGCCACCGCCGACCGCCCCGCTGTCGGCGTGCCTGGCCGAGCTGAGCGCCTACGCCCGCACCGACGAGGTGTCCGCCGAACTGCCGCTGTGGACGCGGTTCGCCGACGCCACACCCGCCCCGCTGCCCGTGGACCACCGCCTGGGCGGCAACCTCCAGTCCTCGGCGCGGTTCCACTTCGTCACCCTTCCCCTGCCACGCGCGGCCGGGCTCCGCGACGCGCTCGTGGCCGCGCTCGTGCGGACCGTCGCCGACTGGACCGGCGAGGACGAGGTACTGCTGGAGCTGGAGGCACACGGCCGCGAACGGGCCTACGGCGAGCTGGACGTGAGCAGGACGGTCGGCCGCCTGTCCACCCTGTCGCCCGCGTTGCTGCGCACCGGCTCCACGCCGGAGATCCGCGCGCAGCTCGCCGCCATCCCGCACAACGGCGTCGGGTACGGCGTCCTGCGGTACCTGCACCCCGACCCGGCGGTACGGGCGGCACTGGCCAAGGCGCCACGGCCCGAGGTCGGTTTCAACTTCTGGGGCGAGGTGAGCGAGTACTTCACCGAGGACGCGCACCCGGTGGTGGAGTCCTTCGGCCACCACCGCAGTGGTCTGGACCACCGACCGCACACGCTGCACCTCACCGCGCTGACCGTGCGCGGCGAGCTGTGGCTCAACTGGACCTACAGCGCGAACCTGCACACCGAGGCGACGGTCAAGGCGCTCGCCGACCGGTTCACCGGCGAGCTGGCGGACCAGCGGTGAGCGCGCACACCACCCCGGAGGAGCAGTTCGGCATCTCGACCGTCGGCGAGGCGGTCGAGGCCGTGGCGGACAGCCCGAGGGGCATCATGCTGCTCGACGGCGGCCCCGCCGAGACCCCGCTGCCCTACCGGCTGGTATCCGCCGTGGCCCGCCGCGTCGCCACCGAACTGGCGCGCCTCGGCGTCGAGCCGGGCGACCGCGTCGCGCTGCTGTCCACGACCGGCGCCCGGTTCCTGCTGTGCCTGTACGGGGTGTGGCGGGCGAACGCGGTGCCGGTGATCCTCGCGCCACCGCACCGGCTCGGCGACCTCGAACGGCTCATGACCGACGTGCGCCGCCGCCTCGACCACGTGGGCGCGCGCTGCGTCGTCGTGGCCGACTCCCTCGCCGGGTTCCTCGGCAAACGCCTCGGCGACCGGCGGCCGGTGCTGACGTGCGGACAGCTCGCGGCGGCGCGGGACGACCGGGCGCCCGCGCTCACCGCGCTGCCCGACGACCTCGCCTACCTGCAGTTCACCTCCGGCACGACGGGCCCGGCGAAGGCCGTCGCGATCAGCCACCGGCAGCTGCTCACCAACGCCGTCGTGTGCTGCCAGCGGCTGATGCTGGAGGGTGAGCGCAGCGTGCACGCCAGCTGGGCGCCGCTGTACCACGACCTCGGCCTGATGACGGCCGTCGCGAGCATCTCGGCGCGCACGAAGCTCGTCCTGCAGTCGCCGGAGGCGTTCCTGGCCTCCCCGGACTCGTGGGTCGACGCGTTGTCGCGGCACCGCGCCACCGGCACCGTCACCCCGAACTTCGCCTACGGCCTGGCCGCGCGCAGCATGCGGCAGCACCCGCGCCCGCTGGACCTGTCCGCGTTGCGCGTGTGCGGCGACGGGTCCGAGCCGACGCACGCCCCGGTGGTCGCGGCGTTCACCGAGGAGGGCGGGCGCTACGGCCTGCCCGCCGAAGCGGTGACACCGATGTACGGGCTGGCCGAGGCGACGCTGTCGGTGTCGATGGGCAGCCGGTCCGAGCCGATGTCGTGGGACCACGTGGACCGCGAAAGCCTCACCAACGGCGGCGTCGCCACCGTGGCACCGCCCGGCGCGCCCGGGACCCGCACCCTCGCCGTGGTGGGCACGGCGGTGCCCGGCGTCGAGGTGGCCGTCGTGGACGAGGCCGGACGCCCGCTGCCCGAGCGTCACGTCGGCGAGGTCCAGGTCCGCGGCCCTTCGGTGATGACGGGGTACTGGCGGGATCCCGAGGCCACCGCCGAGGTGCTGCGGGACGGCTGGCTGCGCACCGGCGACCTCGGCTACACGACCCCCGCCGGGCTCGTGGTCTGCGGGCGGCTCAAGGACCTGATCATCGTCGGCGGCGCCAACCTCTACCCCGAGGACTACGAGTACGTCGCGGGCCAGGCCGAGGGCGCCGGCGGGGTGTGTGCCGCCTTCGCGCTGCCGGAGGAGGAACGGATGGTCGTCGCGGTCGAGGCCGCGGCGGGCACCGACGCGGCGGCCGCCGCCGACCTCGCCAAGCAGGTGCTGGCCGCGCTGCGCGCCGAACTGGGCCACGCACCCGACCGGGTCGTCGTGACCACGCGCGGGGCCATCCCGCGCACCTCGTCCGGCAAGGTCCAGCGCGCCCGGTGCCGCGAGCGGTACTTCGGCGGCACGCTGCCCGCGCTCGCCGAGGTCAGCCGCTGAACACCAGGAGGAACGGTGGAACGACACGCATTCGCACAGGACTACGAGCTGACCCCGCAGCAGCTGGACCAGTTCCGCACGCTGGGGTTCGTCAAACTGCCCGGGTTCCTCAACGACGAGGTGCTGGACTCGCTGCGCAAGCGCGTCGACGTGGAGCTGCGGCACGTGCCCTCGGCCTTCGAGACCGAGTTCAAGCGGCTGAAGTACGACTTCGAGACGAGCCGGGAGGACCTGTACGCGCTGCTGGCCCAGCCCTACTTCCGCCGCACCATGACCGAGCTCACCGGCCGGACCATGTTCCTGACCTTCGAGATGTGCTTCGAGCTGGAGAAGAACGTCAGCAAGGGGTTTCCCTGGCACGTCGGCGTGCAGAGCTTCGGCTACGTGCGGGCAGACGACTTCGCCTGCACCATCTGGGCGCCGCTGCACCCGATCGACCCCGCCGGGCAGCGGGGCGGCATGCAGTACGTCCCTCGGACCGTCATGTCGGCCGAGTTCGTGTACGAGTATGTCGAGCCCGCGCTGGTGCAGTCGCTGCGGATCAGGGCGGAGCGGGGTGAGCCGATCACGCTGGAGGACTACTTCGCGCTGCGGGAGGGCGTGCTGAACTCCCCCGCGATGCTGGACATCCTCGAACCGCAGGCCGTCGAGGACGCCTTCGAGCCCGGCGACGTCCTCCTCTTCGACAAGTACGTGATCCACCGCAGCCGGAAGCTGGGCGAGGGGCCGCTGGACCGGCGGGACGCGTTCGTCATGCGGTTCGTCGACGTCGGCGCCCGGTACGACCGGCAGCGAGCGCTCAACATAGACTTCCCGGTGCGCCAGTTCGGGTACCAGCCCTACACCCGCTCGCACCTGGAGGTGGCCACTGTGGACGGGGAACTGCTCGCGGACAGCCCGTTCTTCGACAACCGCGGAGCACGCACCATCAGCTACGCCGAAGTGGGGTCGAGGTAGTGCGTACCAGGGACATCGTCTACGTCGCGTTGTTCGCCGCGATCACCGCGGCGCTCGCGTTGTTCCCGCCGCTGCCGCTGTCGCTGACCGGTGTACCGATCACCGCGCAGTCGCTCGGCCCCATGCTGGCGGGCTCGATACTCGGCTGGAAGCGTGGCGCGCTGTCCCAGCTGCTGTTCCTGGCACTCGTCGCCGCCGGGCTGCCCCTGCTGGCGGGCGGGACCGGCGGGCTCGGGCGGTTCGCGTCGGCCAGCGGCGGCTACATCATCGGCTGGGCCATCATCGCGGGCCTGATCGGCTGGCTGTTCGAACGGCTGTGGCACCACCTCAACCTGGCCGTGGCGATCCTGATCATCGCCTTCGGCGGGATCGTGGTGCTCTACGCCATCGGCAGCGCGTGGGTGGCGGTGGTCGTGCACCTGGGCTACTTCCAGGCCGTCGCGACCAACGGCCCGTTCCTGATCGGGGACGCCTGCAAGGTGGTCATCGCGGCGCTCATCGCCATGGGCGTCAAACGCGCGTACCCCGTCATCGAGCCGCGGCCCCGCGCGCGGCAGGACAAGGCGAGCACCGCGGAATGATCGCTCTCGAGCACGTCACCCTGGCCTACGGCGACCGCGTCGTCCTCGACGACCTCACCGTCACGCTGGCGGAGAAGCGGGTTGGTGTCATCGGCGCGAACGGCTCGGGCAAGAGCACGTTCGCGCGGCTGCTCAACGGCCTGCTGCTGCCGACAGCGGGCACGGTCACGGTGGACGGGCTCGACACGCGCCGCTCGGGCCGCGAGGTCCGCAGGAAGGTCGGGTTCGTGTTCCAGAACCCGGACAACCAGATCGTCCAGCCGACGGTCGAGGAGGACGTGGCGTTCGGGCTGAAGAACCTGCGGCTGCCCAAGGCCGAGATCGCCGCGAAGGTCGACGAGGTGCTGCGCCGGTACTCGCTGGAGAAGCTGCGCACGCGCCAGGCGCACCTGCTCAGCGGCGGGGAGAAGCAGCTGCTGGCGCTGGCCGGGGTGCTCGTGATGCGCCCGCAGTACGTGGTGCTCGACGAGCCGACCACGCTGCTGGACTGGCCGAACCGGCGCAAGCTGATGGACGCGCTCACAGCGCTCGAGGAGACCGTCATCCTGGTCACGCACGACCTGGAGACCCTCGCCGAGTTCGAGCGCGTGCTGGTGATCCACGAGGGCCGGATCGCCGCCGACGCTCCGCCATCGGAGGCGATCGACGCCTACCTCAAGGCCGTGTCGTGACCGCACCGCTGTACGTCGACCGGGACTCGGTGGTCCACCGGATCCCGCCGGGCTACAAGGTGCTCTCGCTGGTCGTGGTCGGCACCGTGGTGTTCCTGATCCGCGACTGGCGCATCCTCACCGGCATCCTCGTCGTCGTCGCCGCGCTGTACCTGCTGGCCCGCATCCCGTGGCGCACGGCGGTCCGGTCGATCCGGCCCGGCCTGTTCATGCTGGTGTTCTTCTTCGTCGTGGCGGGGCTGCTGACGGACTGGCTGTCGGCGACGCTCGTGGTGCTCCGGCTGGCGGCGCTGCTGCTGGTCGCGACCGCCGTCACGCTGACCACCCGCACGTCGGCGATGATCGAGTCGCTGGAACGGGCGCTGTACCCGTTGCGGCGAGTCGGCGTGAACCCGGAGAAGGTGAGCCTCGCGTTCTCGCTGGCGCTGCGGTTCGTCCCCGTCGTCGCGCGCATCACGCTGGAGGTGCGGGAGGCGCAGCGGGTCCGCGGCATGGACCGCAACCTCATCGCGGTCGCGCTGCCCGTCGTGATCCGCACCCTGCGCATGGCGGACGACATCGCGGACGCCGTGGACGCCCGGTCCTTCGGCGGTTGAGCGTGGCCGTCGCGGTGATCGGGGCGGGGCCCGGTGGACTGGCGGCGGCGAAGGCTGCGACCGAGCACGGGCTGCGGCCGGTCGTGTTCGAGCGGGCTCCGGCGATCGGCGGGGTGTGGCGGGCGGACGGCGCCGCGTGGCCGGGGATGACCACCAATTTGTCACACCCGTTGTGCGCCTTCTCCGACCTGCCCTGGCCTGCGGATACCCCTGATTTCCCCACGCGGCAGCAGGTCGAAGAGTACCTGCACCGCTACGTTCGGCGGTTCGGGCTCGACGGGTACCTGCGGCTGGGGCACGAAGTCCGCGCCGTGGAGCGGGACGGCGACGGCTGGATCGTGACCCATCGCGAGCGGGAGCGGTTCGACGGGGTGATCGTGGCGTCCGGCGTGTACTCGCGGCCGCACGTGCCGCGGGTGCCGGGTCGTTTCGCGGGCGTCGCACTGCACAGCAGCGGGTACCGGACGGCGGCGGAGCTTCCCGAGGGACCGGTCGTCGTGGCCGGAATGTCCTTCAGTGGCAGCGAAATCGCGGCGGAGCTCGCCGAGGCGGGGCGGCCGGTCACGCTCGTGGCGAGCAGGCCGATGTGGCTGCTCCCCCGCTACGTGGACGGGGTGCCCCGCGACCTGATCAGCTTCACCCGGCAGCGCGCCACGCTGTCCTCGGCGGAGGCGAACCGGCGCTTCCACGAGCTGGGTGCGAACCCCGGCCGCTTCGACTCGCGGCTGTGGCTCGATCCCGACTCCTCCGCGCCGCCGTTCACCCTGCCGACGCACCGGCTCCCCGAGCGGCTCGCCGACGGGAGCGTGCGCCTCGAACCGGGACGCGTGGCGCGGCTGGACGGGGACGCCGTCGTGCTCGACACCGGCGTCCGGCTGCCGTGCGCCACCGTGCTGTGGTGCACCGGGTACCACGTGGACCTGCCGTTCCTGTCCGCGCCGGACCGGTCGGCGCTCGGGTTCGAGCCGGACGACCTGCTGCAGCCGCTCCTGCTGCACCGGTGCACCTTCGCCCCCGGGCTGCCGCGCATGGCTTTCGTGGGGCTGTACCGGGGTCCGTTCTTCGCCGTGCTGGAACTGCAGGCGCGGTGGGCCGCGGCGGTGTTGTCGGGCGCGCAGGCACCACCGTCGGGGATGCGGGAGGGGGTCGCGGCGGAGGCCCGCATCCGCGCGGCGCGGCCCCGGCCGCAGTTCCCGCACGGGGACTACGTGGGCCTGGCCGACGCGCTCGCCGCCGAGCTGGGCGTGCTACCGGACCTGTCCCCTGGCGGCGAGCACTACGACGCGTTGTGGCGGGGTCCGGTGGTCGCGGCGCACTACCGCCTGCGCGGGCCCGGGAGCGACCCGGAGACGGCGGCCCGGCAGCTGCTGCGGAACCCGGGCTGATGTTCGAGCTGCCGGAGCCGTACCGCTTCGTGCGGGACGCGGCATCGAAGCCGGGGTGGTGGCCCTCTTCGCCCGATGATCCGCGTCGGGCGCTCGCTTGGGCGGTCGGCTCGCCGCAGGAGGGGGTCGGGTTCGCGGGCGAGGACGGCGGGCCGGCGGTGTGGCTGCGCCTGCTGTCCGCGGACTCCGCCGTGCCGCGCATGAACGTCGTCGACGTCTGCTCCGGGGTGCGGCGTGGCGTGCCGCAGGACGAAGACGTGCTCGCCGCCGCACGGGCGATGTGCGGACGCCAGGCGGCGGTGGCGGCGAACGGTTACGTCTCTCCGTTGCTGGGCAAGGGAAACAGCGCACCACTGCTCGACGCCATCGCCACGGCGGCACGCGCGGACGGCGCCGTGCCCGCCGTGTTGCACTGCCCCGCCGGGGATCCGCTGCTCGACGTGGTGCCGGATCTGGGGTTCGAGGTCGGCGTCACGGATCTGTACGCGAGCATCTCGTTGGCGGGGAACGACGTGGAGGACTTCCTCGCGACGCTGCCCAGCCGCCGGCGGACCCGCATCCGCCGGGAGATGCGGGCTCTCGACGGGGCGCGCGTCCTGTCCGGGGCGGACGCGGAACCCTGGCTGGACACCGCGGCCGATCTCGTCGCGGCGGCGTACGAGGCACGCGGCCAGTCGATCGAGGCGGCGTCCGTGGCCGCGATCTACCGCCGCCTGCTGGCAGGTTTCGGCGACGAGTTCTCGCTGACTGTCGTCGAGGCCGGGGGCGCCCCGGTCGCCACGACGTGCCTGCTCGCAGCGGGGCACACGCTCATGTCCTACAGCGCGGGTTTCCGCCTGCCGCAGTCGAAAGCGGTGGCGGGGTACTTCAACGCCACCTACTACCTCCCGCTGCGGCACGCCTACACCACCGGACGGCGGCGGCTGCTGCTCGGCCCGGGCACGATCGAAGCGAAACACCTGCGGGGCGCGCGGTTCACGCCGTTGTACTCCGCCGTGCCCCGGGATTGTCCGCCGCTGGTCGCCCTACTGCGGCGGACCGACCGGTGGCTGCGCGACCGGCTGGCCGAACTCGCCTGACGCACGGGGCGCCCCGCAGCAGGCAGCGCTACTCCGGCGCCACCGCCTCACCCGATGGCACGACGCGGACCAAAAGCACCCCGCACCCCAGCAGGCCCCCAACCCCAGCCCCGGCACAGCGCCGTCAGCTCCACCGGCACGACCGCTCACCTGCCCACCGATGGCGGCGCTACCCCGGCGGACCGACGGGCGGCTCCGCCACCGCCTCACCCGACGGCACCACCCGCACCAAAAGCACCCCGCACCCCAGCAAGCCCAACCCGAGCAACACCCACCCCGGCAACCCCAACCCCAGGCACAACCCGGTCAGCAGCACCGGCGCGACGGCCTTCGTCAGGCCGCGGCCCAGCCCGAACACCGCCTGGTACTGGCCCTGCGCGTGCTCGTCGGCGAGGTCGAACCCGAGCGTGAACGACGACGCCGTCTGCCACAGTTCCCCCACCGACAGCACGACGACCCCCGCCACCAGCACCGCCACGAGCGCCGCCGGTGGCAGCACCAGGTACCGGGTGACGCCGAAGACGAGGCACGCCACCAGGAACACCGCCCCGATCCGCGGCCCGACCCGCGCCGCGCGGCGCACCGTGTCGATCCGCCTGCTCGCCGGCACCTGGCACAGCACCACGATCACCGTGTTCACCACCACCAGCACCGAAACCGTCCACGGCGGAACGGTGCCGAGGAACACGATCCACAGCGGCAGCGCCACCGCCAGCACGTCGAAGTGCAGGCTTAGCACCCCGTGCAGTGCCGTAACGGCGAGGTACCGCCGGTTCCGCAACGCCACCCACGTCCGCGTGGCGGGCGGCGCGGGAGGCGCGGGCGGGGCCGGGACCCAGCGCAGCAGCACGCCGGCCACCGCCACCAGCACGGCACTGCCCGCCATCAGCAGCGCGTAGGACGATCCGGCGATGGCCACGCCCGCGAGCCCCGCGCCGAGCGCGACCCCCAGGTTGGCCACCGAGCGCAGGTAAGCGCGCACCGTCACCCGTGCCGCACCGCCCACCCGCGCGATCAACGCCCCGATCGCCGCGTTGCCCCCGCGTTCGGTGACGGTCACCGCGGTCGTCACCACGACGAGCAGCGGGAACGAAGACGTGAAGGCGAACGCGAGCGTCGCCCCGGCGCGGCACACCAACATGATCCGCGTGGTGCGGCGGGCGCCGAGCACGTCGGCGAGCCTGCCCAGCGGGATCCCCGCGGCCAGCCCGGCGAACCCCGCGACGGACAACACCACCGCGACGCGCCCGCTCGGCAGCCCTGCCGCCCTGGCGAGGAACAGGGCGAGGGCCGTCAGCACGAGCCCGGTGCCGATCGCGTTGGCGAACACCGCCACCGCGAGCGGGCGCGTGCCCGGTGGCAGGCGCCTCACCGCTGGAACCTCCGGACCACGGCACGCCCGCCCACCCAGGCACTGCGCCAACCGCCTCACCGCCGAAACCCCCGGACCGCAGCACGCCCGCCCGCCAACCCCGCCCCCCTCACCACTGCAACTCCCGCACCCGGATGCCGAGCGTCCCCACCAGCCGTTCCGCCGCCGCCACCGCCTCCTCCCGCGTCGGCGCGGCGGCGACGTGCACGGCACGCACGTCGAAGTTGTCCTCCGCCGGTTTCAGCACCGCGCCCGGCTTGACGTGGCAGCGGGTCAGCACGTGCCGTTCCGCCTCCGCCACCGGCTGCGTCCCGACCTCGACCGCCGCCACCTCGCCCGCGCCGTCCGACACGCAGCGCCGCACCGCCACCGCCGAGCGGGTCGGCGCCAGGCGCGGCGGGCGGCCGTGCACCACATCGAACCACGCGTCGTACAGGTTCACCCCCGTGGCCGCCTGCACCATCTGCGCCAGGAACAGCCCGCCGACCCGCGCGTTGACCTCGACCACCTTCGGGCCTTCGGCGGTGATCCGGAGCTCCGTGTGCGACGGCGAGTCCGTCACGCCCAGCGCGGCCACTGCGGCGACGGCCACCTCACGCACCCCGTCCAGCACGTCCGACGGCAGCCGCGACGGCACCTCGGCACCGAGCTTGAGGAACCGCGGCGGCTGCCCGATCTCCTTGTCCGTCACGGCGATGACCTCGGTGCAACCCCGGAACGTGATGGCCTCGACGCTCACCTCCGGCCCGTCGAGGTACTGCTCGACGAGGTACTCCCCGGTCCAGGACTGCTCGACGGCCGCCGCGTACGCCCCGTCCAGCTCGGCTTCCCGCGCGACGTACCGCACCGCCGCGCTGTTCGACCGGTCGCCGGGCTTGACCACCAGCGGGAAGCCGAGTTCCCGTGCCGCGGCGGAAAGTTCCGCGCGCGTCGTGAACGGGCGCCAGCCGGGCGACGGCACCCCGGCGGCGTCGAGCGCCGCCCGCTGCCGGACCTTGCTGGCGCACACCGTTCCGCTCGCCCCGGTGTGCCCGCGCAGGCCGAGCCGGTCGTTGAGCCTGCCGACCAGCGGCAGCAGGTAGTCGAAGTCGGCCGTCACAGCGGTGAGCGGGAAGCGCCGCGCGAAGGCCACGACCCGCTCCTCGATCTCCGCCATCCCGCCGTTCCGGAACGCTTCCGGCGGGCTGGGCACGGGGATCTGCCGGTCGGCGAGTCCAAAAAGGTCACTCGACGGGTGGTCGGCGATGACGATCTCCGCGCCGCGGCGCAGGAACGTCGTCAGGCCCAGCTCACGCTCGCGCAGCGGACGGATGAACAGCGTTCGGAAGTTCACGCGAAAGATCCTCCAGTGCGTCGCCGAAGATCCCGACGAGTTCGGTCAGTTCACCGGCCGTGCTGATCAGCGGCGGGCAGAAGGAGATCGTGTTCCCGAGCGGCCGCAGCAGGGCACCGCGCCGCATCGCGTGCCGCACGAGCCGTTCCCCTGGCTCGGTCAGCTCCACCCCCGCGATGAGCCCGACCCCTCGCACCTCACCGACGAGCGGATGGTCGGCGAAGCGGCGCAGCCCGTCCTGCAACACCGGCGCGACCTCGCGGACGTGCCCGACGATGTCCCGTTCGGCGTAGATGTCGAGTGTTTCCAGTGCGACGGCGCAGCACACCGGGTGCCCGCCGGTGGTGAACCCGTGCCCGAGCCCGCCCCGCAGCGCGGTGCGCGGCACGATCGCCTCGGCGATCTCGTCCGACACCACGGTCGCCGAGATCGGCAGGTAGGCCGAGGAAAGCGCTTTCGCGAAGGTCATCACGTCCGGCCGCAACCCGAACGTCCCGCTGCCGAACATCGCGCCGGTGCGGCCGAAACCGCAGATCACCTCATCCGCGACCAGGAGCACGTCGTGCTTGTGCAGCACCCGCTGCACCTCCTCGAAGTATCCGCGTGGCGGCACGATCACGCCACCGCCGCCGAGCACCGGCTCCGTGATGAACGCGGCGACCGTTTCCGGCCCCTCGGCCTCGATCAGGGCATCGAGCTCACCCGCCAGCCTGCGCGCGAACTCCTCTTCGCCCTCCCCTGGCCGGGCGTTGTGGTAGTGGTGCGGGCACGTCACGTGCCGCACCCAGGGCAGAGGAAGATCGAAATCGGTGTGGTTCAGGGAAAGCCCGGTCAGGCTCGCCGTCGCGATCGTGGAACCGTGGTAACCCAGCCGGTGCGCGATGATCTTTTTCTTCTCCGGGCGGCCGCGCGCGTTGTTGTAATACCAGACGAGTTTCACGGCGGTGTCGTTGGCCTCGGAACCGGAATTGCCGAAGAAGACCGCGGACAACGGCGCGGGCACGAGCTCGAGCAACCGTTCGGCCAGCCGCTCCGCGACGCCGTGCGTGCGCTGGTTGAACAACTGGTAGTACGGCAGCGTGCGCAGCTGGCGGTCCGCCGCTCCGGCCAGCCTGTTTTCGCTGAACCCGAGGGAGACGCACCACAGCCCCGAAGTCCCTTCGAGGTACGCGCGGCCGTCCTCGTCGTAGACGCGCACGCCGTCGCCCCGCACGATCCGGAGCGATCCTTCGCGTTGCTGCCGGGCGAGATCAGTGAACGGATACAAGATCGCTTTTTCCACCGGCCCTCCTCTTTCCCCGACGACATTAGGGGTTCGCGGCGGTGCGCGGCAGCCCTTTCCCCCGATTCCCCGTGCTGCTAAGGTCGGAGGAAGAACTGCGGGGCTGATCAACTGGGGGAATGGTGATCACGCGAGCGTGGATGGACCATCCGTTTCGGTTTCCGAAATGACGCTGGAACAGCAGGCGGGCACGAGTTCGCCGGCGCACGACCCCGCCGTCCTGCAGCAGGCGCGTGAAGCGATCGAGGGCTGCCTCGACACGGCGGCGATGCGCGACCTCGTGCTGGACCGCGTGCGGCGCAACGAGGAATGGCGCGGCCGCCGGTGCGTCAACCTCGTCGCGGCGGAGGCGCCGACGAGTCCGCTGGTCAGGCGTGTGCTGAGCAGCGAGGCGGGCACGAGGGCGTCCGGCGGGGCGATCGGGCGGGACCGGCGCTGGTTCTCCGCGATGGCGGTGCTCGACGAGCTGGAGGCGTTGTGCGTCGAGTTGCTCAAACGGGCCTTCGCCTGCTCGTTCGCCGATCCGCGCCTGCTCGGCGGCATGCACGCCACGATGGTCGCGTACACAGCGCTGGCCGCGCCGGGTGACACCGTGCTGGTGCTGGGGCCCGACGGCGGCGGCGATTCCAGCCACACCGCGGAAGGGCCACCGGCCGCGCGCGGGGTGCGCCTCGCGTCGATCCCGGTGGACGCGAGTGGTCTGGACATCGATCTCGACCGGTTCGCCGAGGTGGCGCGGCGGCTGCGGCCCCCGCTCGCCGCGCTGGGCCAGACCACGACACTTTTCCCGCTTCCCGTAACGGAAATCCGCGAGATCATCGGCGAGTGGGGCGGGCGGTTGTACGTCGACGCGGCGCACCAGGCGGGGCTGATCGCCGGCGGCGCGTACCCCGATCCGCTCGCGCAGGGTGCCGACCTCGTCACCGCCTCGTCGGGCAAGACGTTCTGCGGGCCGCAGGGCGGGTTCGCGCTGTGGAACGACCCGGCGCTGGCGGAACCGGTGTCCCACACCATCTTCCCGGTGCTCACCGGGTCCCACCAGCTCAACCGCGTCGCCGCGCTCGCCGTGGCCACCACCGAGGTCCTGGAGTACGGCGCGGACCTCGCGGCCGGGATGGTGCGCAACGCGCGGTGCCTCGCCGCCGCGCTGCACGAGCGCGGGGTTCCGGTGCTCGGCGCCGGGCGCGGGTTCACCAGTACGCACCAGGTGCTGGTCGACGCCCGCGGCTGGGGCGGCGGGTTCGCCGCGGCGTCCCGGCTCGCCGAAGCCAACCTCGTGGTCAACCAGCAGCCGCTGCCCGGTCGTGACGACACGGCTTTCCCCGGCGGGGTGCGGCTGGGCACCGCCGAGGTGACCCGGCTGGGCATGGGGACGGCGGAGATGGCGCGCATCGCCGGGTTCCTGGCCGCCGTGCTGCGGGACGGCGCCGATCCGGCCGCCGTCCGCGAGGAGGTCGTCCGCTTCCGGGAGCCCTTCCAGACCGTGTACTACTGCCACGAGTCCGGGCGGCCGTGATGCCGGGTCCGCTGCACGGCGTCCGGGTGCTCGACCTCACGAGGGTCGTGTTCGGCCCGCTCACCACGCGCGTACTGGCCGATCTCGGCGCCGAGGTGTGGAAGGTCGAGCCGCCGCACGGCGACATCGGCAGGCAGATGGGGCACGTCGCGGCGCCGGGGGTGTCCGCGATCCACTTGTCCTGCAACGGGAACAAGCGTGGCGTCTGCGTCGACCTGCGGCACCGCTCGGCGCGGTCGGTGCTGTTGCGCGTCGCCGCGCACGCGGACGTGTTCGTGCACTCCATGACGCCCGGCGCCATCACCGGCCTCGGCCTGACGTATGCCGACGTCGTGGCGGCCAACCCGCGCATCGTCTACGCCAACTGCTGGGGTTTCGGCCGTGAGGGGCCGTATGCCGGGCTGCCCGCGTACGACGACATCATCCAGGGGGTGTCCGGACTCGTGGCGCTGCAGGCGAAAGCTTCTGGTGAAAGCGCTTTCTCGCCCAGCATCTTGTGTGACAAGGTCTGCGCGCTCTACGCCGTATCAGGGATTTCCGCCGCGTTGTACCGGCGCGCGGTCAGCGGGGAAGGCGCCGAGCTGGAGTTCCCCATGTTCGAGCTGATGACCGCGTTCACCGCGGTCGAGCACCTCGACGGCCGGATCTTCGCCGACGACGGCCCCACCGGCTACCGGCGGGCGCTCTCCCCGCACCGCAGGCCGTTCCCGACGACGGACGGCGCGGTGACGATCCTGCCGTACCAGGACAAGCACTGGCGTTCGGTCGCCGCACTGCTCGGGCAGCCCGCGCTGGCCGTCGACCCGAGGCTCGCGACCGTGGCCGCCCGGCAGGCCCATCCCGAACTGGTCGCGGACCACCTCGCCCGGTTCGCCGCGGCCCGCACGACGTCCGAATGCCTGAAATCCTTGCGGGACAACAGAGTCCCGTGTGGACCGGTGCTCGGGCTCGACGACCTGGTCGAGGACGAGCACCTCGCCGAGGTCGGGTTCTGGCGGCACGTCGAGCACCCCGAGGTGGGGCCCGTCCACCTGCCGGCTCCGGCGGAGCGGCCCGCTCCGGCACTGGGCCAGGACACCGCGGCGGTGCTCGCCGGCTGCGGGTTCTCCCGCGGCGAGATCGCGGCGCTGGCGGCGGGCGGCGTGGTGCACCAGGCCGGACAGGACTCAGCACGATCCGACGACAACCAGGAGGCGGAACCGTGAACACCCACACAGCCACCAAGGCGCTGAGCGACCACCTGGCCGCCACCTTCAGCGAGTCCGACGTGCAGCGGCGCGCGGACGTGTTCTCCCGTGACGGCTTCGTCAAGTTCGGCGGGGACCAGCCGCTCGTGCCTGCGGAGCTGCTGCGCGCGGTGGACGACGAGGTGAGCAGGCTGGTCGAGGAGCACACCGAGCGGCGCGATCTGCAGCTGAGGACGACGGGCGGCACCCCGCGCAAGATGAGCGTGGTGCGCAGCGAACAGGTCGAGAAGGCGAGCGAACTGATCTCCGGCCTGGCCTCGTCGGAGGAGCTGCTCGGCTTCATGGCGCGGGTGGCGAGGGAACCGGTGATCGCGTCGGTGTCCGACGACGAGCGGTTCCTCATCACGCACCAGGAGCACAAGGGCGACACGCACGGCTGGCACTGGGGCGACTACAGCTTCGCCTTGATCTGGGCGCTGCGGATGCCACCGCTGCGCGCGGGCGGCATGCTCCAGTGCGTCCCGCACACCCACTGGGACAAGACCGATCCCCGCATCAACGAAACGCTGTGCGAGCGCAGGATCGACACGCACGGCCTGGTGTCGGGCGACATCTACTTCCTGCGCACCGACACGACGTTGCACCGCACCGTGCCGCTGACCGAGGACGGGCAGCGCACGATCCTGAACATGACGTGGGCGGGCCAGCGGGACCTGCGGAAGTCGCTGGAGGGCGACGACCGCTGGTGGGAGGACGCGTCGGCGTCGGCGGCGGAGGCCGTGGGGCGCGATGAGCGGTGACGCCGCCGCGCCGGTGGTCGCCGTGTCGGGCTGCACGCGGCCGGGGGGCGCCGACGGCGGCTCGATGTACCGGGTGGACGACAAGTACGTGCTGGCCGCCGCCGAGGAACTGGGCGCGCTGCCGCTGATGGTCCCGCCGATCGGCGGGCTGCTGGCGGCCGAGCGGCTGCTGGAGGTCAGCGACGGCCTGCTGCTCACCGGCAGCCTCTCGGACATCGACCCGGCCGTGTGGCAGGGCGGCGCGCTCGCCGAGGGGGCCACGGGCGATCCGGGGCGGGACGGCACGATCATCCCGCTGATCCCGCGCGCGCTGCGGGCCGGCGTGCCGGTGCTGGCGATCTGCCGCGGCCTGCACGAGGTCAACGTCGCGTTCGGCGGCACGATCGAGGAGATCGCGGACAAGGCGCGGCACCGGCGTTACGCCGACGTACCGGAGTCCGCCGAGCTGCGGCCCGAGGCGTTCTACGGCGCCATCCACCCGGTCCGCGTCCAGCCCGGCGGTCTGCTCGCCGACCTCGCGGACGGGGCTGACGAGGTGTGGGTGAACTCCTACCACCGGCAGGTCGTGGACCGGCTGGCCGAGGGGCTGACCGTGGAGGCGGTCAGCCCCGACGGGTACGTGGAAGCGCTTTCCCGCACGGTCGACGCGGCGCCGTGCCTGGCCGTCCAGTGGCATCCGGAACACCGGATCGCGCGGGAGTGGCCGTTGAGCAAGGCGTTGTTCCGGTGGTTCGCGGAGCAGGTGCGGCAGCGTGTCCGGTAACCAGATCGCCGTGCTGCTGCTGGACCTCGTGGGGGTCTTCGCCGTGTGCGGGCTGCTCGGCTCGCTCGTGGCGAAACTCGGGCAGCCGCCGGTGATCGGGGAGCTGCTCGGCGGGGTGCTGTTCGGGCCGACCGTGCTGGGTCCGTGGTCGGGGGTGCTGTTCCCCGACGCGGTCCGGCCGACGCTGGGCGCGTTCGGCAACGTCGGCGTGGCGTTGTTCATGTTCGCGCTGGGAGCCGAGTTCGACGGCAGCGCGGTCCGCACCCGGTTGCGGCACGCGTGGGTCGTCGCGGCGGGGGCGATGCTGGTGCCGTTCGCGCTGGGGGTGGGTACGGCGCTCCTGCTGCCCGTGCTGGGGGTCGGGCAGCGGGGGTCGCCGACCGCGTTCGTGCTGTTCCTCGGGGTGGCGCTGTCGATCACCGCTTTTCCCGTGCTGGCCAGGATCCTGGACGACCGTGGGCTGGTGCGGACGGGGGTGGGCAGGCTCGCGCTGACCGTCGCCGCGCTGTGCGACGTGCTGGCGTGGTCGGCGCTGGCGGTGGTCGTCGCGATCGTCAGTGGCAGCGGTGGGCACGTGTGGCAGGTGCTGCTGCTGGTGCCGCTGGTGGTGGTGCTGCGCTTCGCGGTCGGGCCCGTGCTGCGGCTGGTGCTGCTCCGGCTCGGGCCCCGGCAGGAGAACGCCGTGGTCGTGCTGCTGCTCGCCGGAGCGCTCGCGTGCGGGGCGGCGACCGAGCTGATGGGCCTGCACTTCATCTTCGGCGCGTTCGTGTTCGGGCTGCTCGCCGCGCGGTCCGGCCCGGGGCCGCTCGTCGCGCGGGTGCGGGGGCGGGTGCTGGAGATCAGCAGGTTCTTCCTGCCCGTGTACCTCGTGGTGGCGGGGCTGCAGGTGGACATCGCGTTCGACCCGGCTTCGCTGGTGCTGCTCGGCGTCGTGCTGTTCGCCGCCACGGCGGGGAAGGCGCTGGGTGCGTTCGGTGCGGCGAAGGCGTGCCGCCTGAGGACGCGCCCGGCCACGGCGCTCGCGGTACTGCTGAACACGCGGGGGCTGACGGAGCTCATCGTGCTGAGCACGGGGCTGCAGCTCGGGGTCATCGACCGGCGCCAGTACTCGGTGATGGTGCTCATGGCACTGGCGACGACCGCGGCGACCGGCCCCGCACTGGCGTGGCTCGCCAGACGCGGGAACCGGCTGGGCGAGGACCCGTTCGAGCTCGACGCCGTGGGGATGCCGGTCGGCGGTGCGCGGCGGTGAGGTGGGGCCTCGGCGTGGTGCGGCGGCCGAGCGGCCACGGGCCCCGACCGCGCTGCCTCACCCACTCGGCCCGCTGAACCGCACCGGCAGCACACCGCGCCCAGGCCCGCACGCCCTGCGCCGCGGCTCACCGCCCCAGCCACGCGAGCCGCCACCCACCGCCGGGCCTCAGCCGAACGTCTGTGCCGTGGCGTAACCCTTCCCGTTGTACTTCTGCACCACGACCGACGACACCGCCGGCTGCCCGTCCTTCGTCGTGTCGACGGCGGTGCCCTCCAGCATCAGCGGGGCGCGGAAGCCCGAGATCCCGCGCAGCGCGGTCATGAAGTCGTCACGCGTGGGCTTGGTCATCTTCTCGAACGCCTGCTGCAGCGTGGCTCCCACCATGTAGCTCCACATGCAGTGCGGGAACGCCGGCACGTCCGGGTAGTTCGCGTACTGCTTGAGGTCCGCCAGGAACTTCACCACATCCGCGTCCTTGGCGAACTCCGGGCTCTGCGGCGCCTTCGCGAACGCGACGGAGTAGATCCCCGGGAACGCCGAAGCGTTGCCCGGCTGCAGGATCGCCGACGGGCTCGACGTGTTCGACGGCAGGAACCAGCTGGGCCGCCAGCCGACCTGCTGCGCCTTCTGCAGCGCCGCGATCGCCAGCGGGGTGATCGACATGGCGTTGAAGAAGACGTCCGCGCCGGTCGACGCCAGCTCGGTCAGCTGGGCGTCCACCGAGGTGTCCGTGGCCTCGTAGCTCAGTTCGCGGACGATCTGCACGTTCGGCGCACCCGCGATCGCCTGCTTGAAGCCCTCGACGTACCCCTTGCCGTAGTCGTCGTTCTGTGCCAGGACCGCGACCTTGTGCTGCCCGCCCGACGCCGCGAGCAGCTTGCCGAACGCCGCGCCCTCGTTCTGGTAGATCGGCACGAAACCCAGCTGCCACGGGCTGTCCTGCCGCTTGCTGAACAGCGGGTCACCCGTCATCACGAGCACCTGCGGGAACTTCTCGTCGATCGCCGCGTCGCGGAACGCGCGGTTCGTCGGCGTGCCCAGGCCCGCCGTCACGGCGAACACACCGTCGGAGCTCATCTGCTGGAAGTTCGCCAGCGACTTCTGCGGGTCGTAGGCGTCGTCGTAGCTCTTGATCTCCACCTTGCGCGTCTTGCCGTCGCCGAACTTCACCCCGCCCGCCGCGTTCACCGAGCCGAAGTACGCCTTGACCCCCGCGACCGTGCACGTGCCGGGCCCGGCCGTCGGACCGCTCAGCGGGGTCGTGATCCCCAGCGTGATCGCGGTGTCCGTGATACCGGGGCTCGCCGAACCCTCCCCTCCCCTGGTGCCCCGACCGCAGCCCGCCGCGACGAGGGCGACGGCCGAAACCACCGCGACGACGGCGGTGAACCTCCTGCGAACCTTCATGCTTGCGCCTGCCTCTCTGTCTCTTCTGGCCAAGGGGAAGCCGGTTGCGGGGACCGGCGGCGGGCGAGCCTGCGGATCACCCTCGGGAGGCTCACCAGCCCGCCCGGCAGGAGGAACAGCACCACCAGCAGGATCACGCCCTGGCTGATCGCCGTGAGGTTGGGGTCGATCGAGTTGGTCAGCTGCGGGACGAACACGTAGTACGCACCGCCGATCAGCGAGCCGGCGATGCTGCCCGCACCCCCGACGACCATCGCCGCGACGAGCGCGATCGAATGGCCGAAACTCAGGGTCTCCGGCGAGGTGTACTGCACGGCGACGAGGTAACCGAAACCGCTCGCGCCACCGAACACCGACGCCACGGTGAACGCGAGAACCTTGTAGCGGTAAGGGGAAATGCCCATCGACGCGGCGACCGCCTCGTTCCTGCGCACCGCCTTCAGCGCGCGGCCGAACTTCCCGCGCACGAGGTTGCGCGCCAGCAGGAACGCGACGGCCGTGATGACCAGCAGGACGTAGTACTGCCACTGGTCGTCGTAGAGACCGCTCCAGTCCGGGGCGCCGGAGAACCGGGCCGACACGCCCTGCGAACCACCGGTGAGGTCGGAAAGCCGTTTCGCCAGCGGCACTCCGACGATCGGCAGCGCGATCGTGACCATCGCGATCGCGAGCCCGCCCAGCCGCGCGGCGGCGAGCGCGACGAGCAGCCCCACCACCCCGGGCAGGAGGCACGCCGCGACGAACACGAGCACGATGTTCCAGTCGTGGGTGACCCCGAACGCCGCGACGTACGCGCCGAGCCCGACGAAGAAGATCTGCCCGAGGTTGACCTGCCCCGCGTAGCCCATCACGAGGTTCAGGCCCAGCACGGCGATCGCGTACACGCCGATGCGCACGAGCGTCTGGTTGGCGAACAACGGCAGCATCAGGGGCGCGGCGAGCAGCAGCACCGCCACGACCACGCCGAGACCGAGCCGGAACCACTTGGTGCGCAACAAAGTAGCCATCAGACCCGCGCCACGACCTTCCGCCCGAACAGGCCCTGGGGACGCACGACCAGGATCACGAAGATCAGCAGGAACGGCACCGCGATCTTCAGGTCGTGCCCGATGAACGGGATGTACACGGCCGCGAGGTTCTCGGCCACGCCGATGATCCACGCGGCGACCACGGCACCGATCGGGCTGTCCAGCCCGCCGAGGATCACCGCCGCGAGCGCGTAGACCAGCGCGTTGTCGAGCATCCCCGGGGTGAGCGTCAGCTGCGGGGCGACGAGGGAGCCCGCGATCGCGCCCAAAGCGGCGGCGAATCCCCAGCCGATCATCAGCAACCGCCCGACCGGGAGTCCGGAGAAGGAGGCGGAGACGGGGTTGTCGGCGACGGCCCGCAACGCGAGCCCGAGTTTGGTGCGCAGGAACAACAACTGCAGCAGCACCATGATGGCGATGATGGCGATCGTCGTGCCGAGCGAGCGGACGCTGACGACCGCACCGAAGATGTCCACAGTAGACAACGGGAACGGCGAGGGGAACTGGAGGTTGTTGTACGTCCACAGCCAGCCGCAGATCCCGGTGACGAGCGTCAGCAACCCGATGGTCACGACGATCGCCGTGTCCGGGTCGCCGCGCTCGAACCGCCGGATCAGCAAGCGTTCGACCGCAGCGCCGAGGAAGAACGACACGACCACGGCGAGCACGATCGCCACCAGCAGGGGGAGTCCGAGCTGCAGCCCGGTGTAGGCGAAGTACGCCGACAGCACGGCCATCCCGCCCTGCGCAAAGTTGATCAGCCCGGTCGCCTGGTTCACGAGCACGATCGCGAGCGCCAGCGCCGCGTAGACCGAGCCGGTCGAAAGGCCGTCGACCACGAGCTGGATGAAGGTTCCCACCGTGTCACCCTCCGAGGTAGGCGCGTCGGATTTCGTCCATGCCCTTGAGTTCGGCCGCGGTGCCGGTGAGCACCGTGCGCCCGGTTTCCAGCACCACCGCGGTGTCGACGAGGGTGAAGGCGAGGTTGGCGTTCTGCTCGACCACGAGCATCGCGATCCCCGATTCCCGCCGCAGCCGCCCGATCGCCTCGTACACGGTCTTCGCGGTGCCCGGCGCGAGCCCCAGCGACGCCTCGTCCAGCAGCAGCAACCGCGGCCTGGCCAGGAAAGCCCTTGCCACGGCGAGCATCTGCTGCTCCCCGCCGGACAGCGCGGCCGCGCTCGAACTCAGGCGGGCGCGCAACTGGGGGAACAGGTCGAGGCAGTACTCCACGTCCGCGGAAACCGCTTTCCGGTCCTTGCGCAGGTAAGCGCCGACGCGGAGGTTGTCCAGCACGCTGAGCCTGCCAAGCGTGCCCCGGCCTTCGGGCACGTGCGCGATGCCCAGTGCCGCCACCTGATCCGGCCGCAGACCGCGGAGGTCGCGCCCGTCGAAGGTGATCCGGCCGTCCGCGCGGACCGTGCCGCAGATCGCCCGCAGCGTCGTCGTCTTGCCCGCCCCGTTCGCGCCGAGGATGCCGACCGCGCCGCCGTCCGGCACGCTCAGCGAGACGCCTTCCAGCACCCGCACGGGACCGTAGGACGCGGTCACGTCGGCCAGTTCAAGCAACGTCATCCGCGGCGTCCTTCCCGAGGTAGGCCTCGATGACGCGGGGATCGGACTGCGCCTGCGCCGCCGTGCCCTCCATCAGCTTGCGCCCGTGGTCGAGCACCACGACGCGGTCGGTGAGGGCCGAGATGAGGCCCATGTGGTGTTCCACGACCACGACCGTGACGTCCTCCTCCTCGCGGATCCGCCGCACGGTGGCGATGAGCTGTTCGACCTCCGCGTGGGAAAGCCCGGCCGCCGGTTCGTCGAGCAGCAGCAGCGCCGGTTTCGACAACAGCGCGCGGCACAGCTCGATCCCCTTGTGCAGACCGTGTGACAGCTCGTCGGCGGGCAGCTCCGCCGCGTGCCGCAACCGCACGCGGTCCAGCAGCGCGAGTGCCTCCGCGCGGATCTCCCGTTCGGCGCGGACCGTGTGCGGCAGGCGGAGCGACCACGAAACCGGGCCGCCCGGCAAGCGGGTGTGCCCGCCCAGCACCACGTTGTCCAGCACCGTGGCGTCGAGGTGGAGCGCGGGGTGCTGGAAGGTGCGGGCGAGGCCGAGCCGGGCGAGCCGCGACGGCGCCAGGCCGACGACTTCGGTGCCGTCGATGGTGATCGAGCCGGCGGTCGGCCGGTAGTGCCCGCTGATGCAGTTGAACAACGACGTCTTCCCGGCGCCGTTGGGCCCGACGAGCCCGAGGATGACCCCCGGCTCCACGTCGAAGGAGACGTCCTCCAGCACTTTCACGCCGCCGAAGTGGAGTGTCACGTCCCGCAGGTTCAGCCGCGCGGCCATACCGCACCTCGAATCCGGGTCACCGCACGCACCGTCGCTCCCTTGCGATCCGCACCACGATCGTCGGAGTGTATGTCGCTGCCCGCGCCAATTCCGGTGATGTTCCGCCCGGTGGAACACTTGGCTGTTTTGCCTGCACAACCCGTGTGACACTGCGGCGATGGCGGTGCACACCCGGATCCTGTCCGTGTTGGCGGCCTTCAGCACCGAGCGGCCGAACCTGACGCTGTCGGAGATCTCGCGCCTGACGGGGCTGCCCAAGGGAACCGCGCACCGGATCGTCACGCAGCTGGTCGACTGGGGCGCGCTGGAACGCGACGAGCGGCACTACGTGATCGGCCTGAAGATGTTCGAGATCGGCACCCTCGCGCCCCGCGCGTACCGGCACCGCTCGCGGATCCTGCCGTTCCTGGAGGAGGCCGCGGCGGCGACGGGTGCGGACGTCATGCTCGCCGTCCTCGACAAGGACCAGGCGGTGCTCGTCGAGCACCTCGTGGGCCGCCGCGCGGTCGCGCTCGCGGCCGGGCTCGGCGAACGGCTGCCCCTGCACGCGTCCGGCGTGGGACACGTGATGCTGGCGTTCGGGCCCGCCGAGCTGCTGAACCTGGTCTGTTCCCGGCCGCTCACGCCGGTCACGTCACGCACCATCACCGATCCCGCGGAGTTGCGTGCCGTGGTGGCACGCGTGCGCGAGGCGGGTGTCGCCGTGGTGCCGCATTCGATGGTGCCCGGCACGGTTTCGGTGGCGGCCCCGATCTTCGCCGAACGGCACGCCCTCGCCGGCGTGATGTTGTTCGTCGCCCCGGTCGCGCGCACCAACACCACGTTGTTCGCCAAGACCGCACTGCGGATCTCGCACCGCATCTCCGCCGCGCTGTGCGCGGCCGAGACGTAAAACAACTCAGCTTGTCTGAGGAGTTGTGTTAAGTTCGGCGCATGACCAGTACCGCTCGCGGGCGGCTGTGGGCACTGACGGCGACCCACGCCGCCAACGACTTCTACCCCGGAGCCGTCGCAGCCCTCCTCCCCTACTTCATCGCGCGCGCCGGCTACAGCTACGCCGCCGCGGCGGGCATCACGCTCGCGGCCACCGCGCTGTCGAGCGTGGCGCAGCCGGCGTTCGGGCACCTCAGCGACCGGTACGGGCTCCGCTGGCTGAGCCTCGCCGGGCTGCTCTGCGCGGGCGCGGGCGTCGCGCTGAGCGGGGTGGCAGGCCATTCCTACCCGCTCGTGCTCGCTGTCGTGGCGCTGTCGGGGATCGGCGTCGCCGCGTACCACCCGGCGGCGACGGTCGAGGCGCGGCTCGCGGGCAGCGGGTCCAGCGGGGCGATGAGCCTGTTCTCCGTGGGCGGCAACGTCGGCACGGCGCTGGCCCCGTCGGCCGTCGTGCTGGCCGTCGGCCGGTTCGGGCTGCCCGGCACGGTGCTGCTGGCCCTGCCCGCGCTCGTGCTGGGCGCGGTGTATTTCTCCGTGGCACGCAAGGGAATGTTCCGCCGTGTGGCCGTTCCAGCCAAGGCGGCGGTGGTCGACCCCGGGCAGCGGGATTCGTGGAGTTCCTTCGCGTGGCTCACCGCCGTGCTCGCGTTGTGGTCGATCGCCTACGTCGGCACGACATCCTTCGTGGCGCTGTACTCGATCGCGCGCTTCGGCTCGACGCCCTCGGACGCGTCCCTCGCGCTGTCGGTGTTCCCCGCGGCCGGTGCGGTCGGCACGCTGGCGGGCGGCTGGCTCGCGGACCGGCTCGGGCGGCTGGCCGTGATCCGGTCCGGCTACGCGCTGGCGGCGCTCTCGGTCGGCGCGATCGTGCTCGCCCCGTCGCCCGCCGTGGTCGTCGTCGCGACGGGCTGCGTCGGCATCGCGTTGTTCCTGCCGTTCTCCGCGCAGATCACGCTTTCCCACACCTACCTGCCCAACCGCATCGGGCTGGCGAGCGGGGTCACCCTCGGGCTCACGCTGTCGCTGGGCGGCGTGGTCAGCCCGCTGCTGGGCGCACTCGCGGACGCCGCGAGCGTGCGCACCGTGTTCGTCCTCATCGGACTGTTGACGGCGGGTGGTTTCGCGTTGTCGTTCACCCTGCGGGAACGGGAGCGCGTGCTCGCGGGCTACGCTCTCCCCTGACGAGCAGCGGAGGGTCGCGATGGGACAGGTGCGGCGGGCGCCATTGGCCGACCAGGCGGCCGAGTTGTTGCTGGAGCGCATCAGGTCCGGCGAGTGGGCGCTGGGCGCGAAGCTGCCGGGCGAGACGACGCTCGCCCCGCAGCTCGGCGTCGGCCGCTCGACGGTCCGCGAGGCCATCCGCCAGCTGGCGGGGCGCGGTGTGCTCCAGACGCGGCAGGGGGCCGGGGTGTTCGTGACGGCGCTCGACGTGCCGGACGACTGGGACACCGTGGTGCGGCGCGCCGACATCGCCGCCGTGCTGGAAGCCCGGATCGCGATCGAGTCCGAGGGTGCCGCGCTGGCCGCGGAGCGCCGCACCCCGGCCGAACTGCGTGCCCTGCGCCGGGCGCTGGACCGGCGCGGGGCGGGGCACCCGACGGTCGAGGAGCACGTGGACGCCGACACGGCGTTCCACCGGGCCGTCATGGTCGCCGCGCACAACCCGATCCTGATCGAGCTGTTCGACGGTTTCGTGCCCCGCGTCCGCCAGGCGATGGTGGAGATGCTGCGCCTGCGCGGCAGCTACGGCAGCACCGCCGACCACGACGCGCACGCGGCCCTGTGCACCGCGATCGCCGGCCGCGACGGCGAGGCCGCGGCCCGGTTGAGCCGCACGCACCTGTCGTCGTTGAAGGACAGCCTGAGCTGAGTCACGTGCGGCGCGGGCACAGGTCCAGCGTGTCCGTGACGTGCACGACGCGGCCGCAGTCGTAGAGCCGGTCCACGCGTG
Source organism: Amycolatopsis dongchuanensis (assembly GCF_039542405.1). Taxonomy (NCBI): domain Bacteria; kingdom Bacillati; phylum Actinomycetota; class Actinomycetes; order Pseudonocardiales; family Pseudonocardiaceae; genus Amycolatopsis; species Amycolatopsis dongchuanensis. The sequence goes on along the minus strand of NZ_BAABIB010000134.1, from coordinate 14,206 downwards.
CGACGAGTGCGGGTTCGAGCCCGGAAACGGTGAACCACTTGCGGTCGACGAGCAGGTAGTCGGCCGGGGCGTCGAGGCAGTGCACGTTGTCGTGGTAGCTGGGGAAATCCCGGACGTAGGGCAGGAAGGTCGAGCGCTGGAGCCAGACCGGGGACGGGTAGCGGCACGGTGTCGGGTTGCCGAGCAGGTAGTTGACGTCGCCGAAAGCGAAGTACAGCACGGTGGTGTCCGTGCCGATTTCCCGGTGCAGCTGGGCGAAGCGCTCGCGCAGGCCGGCTGTGTTCAGGTAGCGACTCAGGTTCGTGTCCTGCGAATGGTCCATCGTGATGCTGTACGCGGCGGCAGGCACGTTCGCCGCCCCGAACGCGACGACCGCGGCGATCGTGGTGAGCGGTAGCAGCGCCTTCGTGGGTTTGGTGGACCTGAGGCAGGCGGCCGTTGTCGCGATGAACACGATTCCCGCGAATGCCGCTGTGACAAGGGGAAGGTGGCGTGGTCCGGTGAGCGCAACCGCTCCCCCGGTGAGCGCCGGTGCCAGCACGGCCACGGTCTGGACGAGGGGCGGGCGCGTGGCCAGCGCCGCCGCGCCGAGTCCCGCGGCGAGCACCGGCAGGGCGATCCACTGGTACAGGTACCACTCGCCCTGGCCGATCACCGGGACGACGGCCAGCACCACGGCTGTCACGGCGCCGCCGACGACGAGCCGGGGCCGTGCGGCGGACCGCGCGAGCACCGCGGTCGCGGGCGGCAGCACCAGCACGACCGGGGAGACCACGGCGAGGTTCGCCCCGGACTCGGCGAAGGCGTGCCAGTCCAGGCCGGTCAAGCCGACGCGCAGCGGGGAGTGCGGGACGAGCGCGGACATGTCGTGCAGCCACTGCCATTCGAGCGGGTCGAACAGCCAGGTCACGCCGAGCCAGGCGAGGATCAGTGGTATGGACCATGCCGCGGTCCAGTAGGCGCGCCGGCGGTCGAACAGCCAGGCGACCCCGCCGGCGAGGAGGGCGTACGGCGCGGTGGTCAGCTTCGTGGCGACACACAGCAACACGAACACCGCCGCGACGGCGACGGCCATCGCGGTCCGGCGGGGCAGGAGGACGGCGCCGAGTGCCGCGGTGGCCCACAGGGCGCCCGTCCAGTCGGGCTGGAGGAACGACCAGTTCGGCGCAAGGGCGAACGCACACCACACCCCGGCGGCGATGAGCGCGGCGGTGAGGGTGGGGTGGTGGCGGTGGGGCGCGGTGGTTGTGGGGTCAGGGCCGCCCCGGCGCAGCCCGGCGGCGGTGAGGTCTGGGTCCTGGCGCGCCCCGTCGGTCGTGAGGTCAGCGCCGCTCCCGCGCAACCCGGCGGGGTCCCGGCCCATCCCCGCAGCCGCGACCCCAGCGCCATCCCGGCGCGCCCCCTCCCGGGCGAGCCGAAGCCCGTGGCGGCGCAGCCCCGCCCACAGCAGGACCGCGACCGCCGTCACGAGCAGGAGCGCCTCACCGCGGATCAACGCCTCCGCAACGCCGCCGGACTTGTCACCACGCGTGAGGATCGAGGGCCCGCGGTCGAGCAGCCACACGAGCACGCGGTAGGCGAGCGGCCGGTGCACGAAGTTGTCCAGCAGGCCGCCCGGCCCGTTCCGCAGCCCGCCGAACGCGTAGCGGATGTCGAAGTTCAGCCCCAGCCAGCCGGACGACACGAGCGCGACCCCGGCGGGCACCAGGAGGAGCGGCCAGCGCCTGCGCACGGCAACGGGCTCGACGGTCCGGACGGGAGCGGTGGTGATCACGCACCATTGTCACCCATTCGAGTGATGGGCGGCCCTGGGGGTTGTCCTGGCGCTGCCCAGGATCTGCGCTGCCCTTCCAGAAACTCCTGCACCATCCCGAAAAGCAAAGCCAGCCGACGCTCCTCACCCGAGTCCGACGGTTCTTCGCTCGCCCGCTTCTCGACCAGCTTCGCCGCCAGCCCTGGTGCCGGACCCGGCGGCGCAGGCCGCACCCCAGACCGCCCCGTGCGAGGGCGCACGCGGCGCGACCTGCGGCGTCACTCGTCTCGACACCGCCGACTCACCACTGCTCGGCATCTGCCCGGCGCAGGGTGAGCCTCTGCCCGGTCACGCCGCAACCCGGCCTGCTCCTCACCTGCGCGTATCGCTCATGTGACCCTCCCCAGCCGGGCGACGATACCGGCGCCGAACCCGTCCTCGCGGCATAAGGTGCTGTTGGGGACTGTCACGGCGAGAATCGGAGTCGAATGGAACAGGTCATCCTGCTGACGGAGTCGGGCGAGGCGAGGGGCGTGCTGGCGAAGGCGGACGTCCACCACACGGAAACGCCGCTGCACCTGGCCTTCTCCTCCTACCTCTTCGACGAGGACGGCCGCCTGCTGCTGACCACCCGGGCCAGGACGAAACGGACGTGGCCCGGCGTGCTCACCAACACCTGCTGCGGCCACCCGGCCCCCGGCGAAGACCTATGGGAGACCGTCGGCCGCCGGGTACGGCAGGAGCTCGGGGTCGAAGCGAGCGACATCACACTGGTGCTGCCGCGGTTCCGCTACCGCGCGGTCATGCCCGACGGCGTGGTGGAGAACGAGATGTGCCCCGTGTTCCGCGCTCGCACCAGCGGCGAGCCGGCGCCTGATCCGTCCGAAGTGGACAGTTACGAGTGGGTGGAGTGGCCCGCCTTCGCCGACGACGTGCTCAGCGGGCGCCGCGCCGTGTCGCCGTGGTGCGCGGAGCAGGTGGCCCAGCTCGTCGAGCTCGGGCCGGACCCGCTGGCGTGGCCCGCCGCCGACGCGTCGGCGCTCCCGCCCGCCGCGCGCGGGAACGGGGTTCGCCCGGTCGCGTGATAGCGTGCGGGAGCCAGTCGCGCCCGCACCCCGCGGGCCAGGGAATCCGGTGCGAATCCGGAACTGACGCGCAGCGGTGAGCGGCGACGGGCGGGACATCCGGCCACTGGACCCGACGGGTCCGGGAAGGCGTCCCGCCCGGACGACCCCGAGTCCGAAGACCTGCTGGCACCCGGTGCCCCGGCGCCGGGACGTCCGTACGGCTGGGCTCCGCGTATGAGCCCTCGACGCGAGGGAAACCTGTGCCGGTTCCACGTCTTCCGCTCGTCCTGCTCACCGCGCTGGCACTCGCCGGCTGCGCCGCCGCCCCGCGGGCCGGGGCCGGTCCCGCCCGGACCGTCGACGACTGCGGCCGCCAGGTCCGCGTCGAGAAGCCGCCGCAGCGGGCGGTGGCGCTCAACCAGGGCAGCGCCGAGATCCTGCTGTCGCTGGGCCTCGGCGACCGCATGGTGGGCACGGCGACGTGGACCGACCCCGTGCTGCCCCAGCTCGCGGCCGACAACGCGCGCGTACCACGCCTCGCCGAGAACAACCCGTCGTTCGAGCGGGTGCTGGACACCGACCCGGACTTCGTGAGCGCCTCGTTCGTGGCCACGCTCGGCACGGGCGGCGTCGCCACGCCGGAGCGGTTCGAGCAGCTGGGCGTGCCCGCCTACGTCTCCCCCGCCGACTGCCTGAAGGACAACAGCGGCGACGGCGACGGCGCCCGCACGGCGCCGCTGACGATGGACGCGATCTACACCGAGATCCGTGACCTGGCGAAGCTGTTCGACGTCGAGGACCGCGGGGAGCGGCTGGTCGCGGACCTGACGGCACGGATGCATGCCGCCACGGCCGGGATCGACGCCTCCCACGTGCGGCTCATGTACTGGTTCGCCAACTCCGAGTCGCCCTACCTCGCGGGCTGCTGCGGCGCGCCGGGGATCATCACCACCGCGCTCGGCGCGCAGAACGTCTTCGCCGACACCCACGCGGAGTGGCCGCAGATCAACTGGGAAACCGTGGCCGAGCGCGACCCGGACGTCATCGTGCTGGGCGACCTCACGCGCCGTTCGCAGACCGCGGAGACAGGGGCGGCGAAGATCGCGTTCCTCGAGTCCAACCCCGTCACGCGCAACCTGACGGCGGTGCGGAACAAGCGTTACGTGCTGTTGTCCGGGCAGGCGCTGAACCCGACGATCCGGACGGTCGACGGCGTGGCGCAGGTGGCGCAGGCTTTGCGGACGTTCGGGCTGGCAGGGTGAGGCGGCTCGGTTCGGGCCGGTGGTTGAGGCCGGGGCGGGGGTTGTTCGGGGCGGGGCTGCTCGGGATCGCGCTCGCGGCCACGATCCGCCCGGCGGGACTGCTCTGGAACCGGTGGCTGCTGCCGGGGCTGGCGCTGCCCGTGGTCTCGCTCGCGGCTACGACCACGACCCGCCCGGCTGGGCCCAGCTCGCTGGGGTCGCTGCTTCCGAGGCTGGCGCTGCTCGGGATCCCGCTCGCGTGCGCCGTCGCGACCTGCCCGGCTGGGCCCAGCTCGCTCTGGTCCCTGCTGCCGGGGCTGGTGCTACTCGTCGCCGGGCCCAGCCCAGTCTCATCGCCGCTGCCCGGGCTCGCGCCGCTCCCTCTCACGATCGGACTGGCCGGGTGAGGCGGCTCAGCCCGCTCTGGTGGTTGCTGCCGGGGCTGGTGCTGCTCGTCGTCTCGCTCGCGGTCGCCGTCACGATCGGTCCGGCGGGGCTGAGCCTCGGCGAGGTGTACTCGACGCTGCGGGCGCACCTCGGCCTCGGCGAACCCACGCTCAGCCCGCTGCGGGACGGGATCGTCTGGCAATTGCGCACGCCGCGGGCGCTGCTGGCCGCCGTGTGCGGGGCGGGGCTGGCGGTGTGCGGGGCGGTGTTGCAGTCCCTGCTGCGCAACCCGCTGGCCGACCCGTTCGTGCTCGGGGTTTCGTCGGGCGCGTCGACCGGGGCGGTGCTCGTGGTCGTGCTGGGGTTCGGCGGCGGTCTGGTGTCGGTGTCGACGGGGGCGTTCGGCGGGGCGGTGGTTTCGTTCGCGCTGGTGCTGGTGCTGAGTTCGGTGCTCGGCGGGACGACCGACCGCACCGTACTGGCCGGGGTCGCCGCGATGCAGTTGTTTTCGGCGCTGACGTCGTTCGTCGTGCTCACCGCGGCCGATCCGGAGACGACGCGGGGGGTGTTGTTCTGGCTGCTCGGGTCGCTGGCGGCGGCGTCCTGGCCGGAGGTGGCGGTGTGCTCGGCGGTGCTGGTGGTGGCGCTCGTGGTGTGCTTCGGGCACGCCCGCACCCTCGACGTGCTGGCGTTCGGGAGGGAAACCGCGGCGGCGCTGGGCGTGGCGATGGGGCGTACGCGGCTGGTGCTGCTGTGCGTGACGGCCCTGCTGACGGCGGCGCTGGTGAGTGCGGTCGGGGCCGTGGGGTTCGTCGGCCTGGTGCTGCCCCACGCCATGCGCGCGCTCACCGGCCCGGGGCACGCGCGCCTGCTCCCGGCGACGGCACTGAGCGGCGCGATCTTCCTGGTGTGGATCGACACGCTGGCCCGCACCGTGCTCGATCCGCAGGAGGTGCCGGTCGGGGTCGCCACGTCGATCGTCGGCGTGCCCGCCTTCCTGCTGATCCTGTACCGGCAGGCCCGGGCCTCGCTCCGGGCGAAGGCTTGAGGGGCGCCTGCCGCCGGGCGGCCCGGCGGGGCCGAGGGCGGTGGCGCGGCGGAGGCCGGGGGCGGCTCGGCGGGAGCCGGGGCAAGGCGGGAACCGGGCGCCGCGGCGGAGGCGGCGCGGCCCGGCGGTAGCAGGAGCGATGCGGTGGCAGCCAGGCGACCCGGCGGGAGGCCCGGGGCACGGCGGTGGGCGGGCGGCGCGGCGGCCCGGCGGCCAGACAACGCAGCGGCAGCCGGGAAGCGCGGCGGCAGCCCGAGGGCGCAGCGGCAGCCGGGGCCGGTGCAACAGGAGGCGGACAGTGGCGGCGGTCCGGCCCCTGCCACTTGGCTACCCGCCGCCCACCCCGATCCCCCGAGCCCCACACCTCCATCCGAGCGATGCTTTAAATCAGTCGCTTGACTTACGCTCCTCCACCCCGGTTGACTGCCCACACACCAGAGCCGCAACCGGAGGGAGATCCACCGTGACCACGAGTGAGGCCGGTCCGGCGCTCCACTACCCCCTGCCCGCACCGGCGGCACTGGAACCGCCCGTCGAGTGGGCGGAGCTGCGGCAGCGCTGCCCCGTCGCGAAGGTGCGGCTGCCCAGCGGCGACCAGGCATCCCTCGTGACGCGCTACGACGACGTCAAGCAGGTGCTGTCCGACCCCCGCTTCACCCGCACCGGCGAAGGCTCGGCACGCATCGCGGCCAACGAGTCCGGTGGGGTGTTCAACAGCGAGATGGCGCACGTGCTCCCCCAGTCCGGCGAGGGCCACCAGCGCTGGCGCCGCAGCATCGCGAAGTGGTTCACCGCCAAGCGGATGGCCGCCCTCCGCCCCGGCATCGAGGCGATGGCCGAGCGCCTGATCGACGAGATGACCACCCACGGCGCCCCCGCCGACCTCAAGGCGCACCTGGGTTTCCCGCTGCCGGTGTGGGTGATCTGCGACCTCCTAGGCGTGCCCGAGTCCGACCGCGACCGGTTCGCCCGCTGGTCGGACGCCCTGCTCAACCTGACCCGCTACGACCAGGCCGAGGTCGACGACGCGCAGGCGCAGTTCGCCGAATACATGGCCGCCCACGTAGCAGCGCGCAGGAAGAGCCCCGCCGACGACCTCCTCAGCGCACTTGCTGGCGGCATGTCCGACCCCGAGCTGATCGCCACCGGCCAGGGCCTGCTGGTCGCCGGGCACGAGACCACCGCGAACATGATCGGCAAGATGGTCGGCATGCTGCTGGCCGACCGCACGCGGTGGGAGCGCCTGCTCGCGGGCCCGTCGCTCGTGCGCACCGCCGTCGAGGAGGCGCTGCGGTTCGACGCCAACGCCGGTTTCGGCATGGTCCGCTACATCACCGAGGACATCGACATCGCCGGGGCCGCGGTGCCCGGCGGCACCACCGTCGTCTGCAGCATGGCCGCCGCCAACCGCGACGAGAACGCGTTCCAGGACGCCGCCGTGATGGACCTCGCCCGCACCCCGAACCCGCACCTGGCCTTCGGCGCGGGCGCGCACTCGTGCCTCGGGCAGGCGCTGGCCCGCACTGAGCTGCAGACCGTGCTGGAGGTGCTGCTGCGCCGCCTGCCCACGCTCGAACTGGCGGCGCCCGCCGCCGAGCTGCGCCGGGTCGAGGGGCTCGCCGTGGGCGGGCTCAGGGAGCTTCCGGTGCAATGGTGAGCATGACCCAGAAGACCGACCGTGCCAGCGCGACGCGCGAGGCCATCCTGACCACCGCGGAACGGCTGTTCGCCGAGCACGGCGTGTTCGCGGTGTCGAACCGCCAGATCAGCGAGGCCGCGGGCCAGGGCAACAACGCCGCGGTGGGTTACCACTTCGGCACGAAGGCGGACCTCGTGCGGGCCATCGCGCGGCGGCACGGCGAGGAGACCGAGCGCCTGCGGGCGGCGATGGTCAAGCAGGTCGCGGGGTCGGACGACGTGCGGGACTGGGTGGGCTGCCTGGTGCGTCCGGTCGTCGAGCACCTCGAGAACCTGGGCAGCCCCACGTGGTTCGCCCGGTTCGGCGCGCAGGTGATGACCGACCCTGCGCTGCGCGGCATCATGGTCGAGGAGGCGCTGAGCGCCCCTTCGCTGCACCAGATCCGCGTCGGGCTCGACCGCTGCCTGCCGGACCTGCCGCCCGAGGTGCGGGCCGAGCGGGCCGACATGGCCCGCCAGCTGATGGTGCACATGGTCGCCGAGCGGGAACGCGCGCTCGCTGAGGGCACCCCCACCCCGCGGACCAGCTGGCACGACGCCGCCACCGGCCTGATCGACGCGCTCACCGGCCTCTGGCTGGCGCCCGTCACGAACCCCGAGGGAGGAACCGGCCGATGAAGATCACCGTGGACCAGGACAAGTGCTGCGGTGCGGGCTCGTGCGTGCTGCTCGCGCCGGACGTGTTCGACCAGCGTGACAAGGACGGGATCGTGGTGTTGCTCGACGCCGAACCGCCGGAGCCGTTGCACGCCACGGTCCGCGAGGCCGTCGACGTGTGTCCCACGGGCGCGATCGCGCTGAGCGACGAAGCATGACCCCTGCCGCTGACGTACTGGTGGTCGGCGCGGCCGCCGCCGGTCTGTCCACTGTGGAAGCCTTGCGCCGCAAGGGGTTCACCGGGCCGGTGACGGTGCTGGGCGCCGAGGCGCACCTGCCCTACGACCGGCCACCACTGTCCAAACAGGTCCTGTCGGGCAAGTGGGAACCGGAGCGGGCGCGGCTGCGCACACAGGAGGTATTGGCAAAGCTGGACGCGGAGTTCGTGCTCGGCGAGCACGCCGTCGCGCTCGACCCCGGCACCCGCACAGTGCGCACGGCGTCCGGCCGCGAGCTGCGGGCAGACGCGGTCGTCGTCGCCACGGGCGTGCGCCCGCGCAGGCTGCCGGGCCAGGGCCGGCTCGCCGGAGTGCACGTGCTGCGCACGCTCGAAGACGCGATCGCGTTGCGGGCGGATCTGCTGGCTGCCGAACGGCTCGTGGTCGTCGGTGAGGGCGTGCTCGGCTCGGAGATCGCGGCGACGGCCAGGACGATGGGGCTCGCCGTGACGATGACCGGGCCGCAGCCGGCGCCGATGGCGCTGCAGTTCGGCACGCTCGTGTCGGAACGGCTGACCGTGCTGCACCGCGAACAGGGCGTCGAACTGCGGCTCGGCACCGGCGTCGCCGGGCTGACCGGCGACGGTCGGGTCAGCGGGGTGCGGCTGGCGACCGGCGAGGTGCTGCCCGCCGACGTGGTCGTGGTCGCCATCGGCGCCGAACCCGCCGTGGACTGGCTCTCCGGCAGCGGGCTGGAGCTGGACAACGGGCTGGTGTGTGACGCGCGATGCCAGGCGGCGGAAGGGATCTACGCCGTCGGCGACGTCGCGCGCTGGCACCACGACGAGCTGGACACCGTGCTGCGCCTGGAAAACCGGACCAACGCCACGGAACAGGCGGGGGTGGTCGCGGCGAACATCCTCGGCGAGGACACGTGCTACCGCCCGATCCCCTACTTCTGGACGGACCAGTTCGATGCCCGCATCCAGGTCCACGGCATCGCCAGTGACGGTGACGTGACCATTGTGGACGGTGATCCCGCCGACGGCCGGTTCGTCGCGCGGTACGAGCGGGACGGCCGGGTCACGGGCGTGCTCGGCTGGAACATGGCGAAGCAGGCGCGGCTGCGCAGAGCGGAAATCCCGCTGTCCGGAGGGCGCGGGTGACCAGCACGATCCCCGGCTTCCCCATGGCCAGAGCGGCCGGCTGCCCGTTCGACCCGCCGCCGCGGAACCCGGGCGGCACGGGCATCAGCTTCATCCTCATGGCCGACCCGGAGCACGCCCGCCTCCGCCGCATGGTCACGGCACCGTTCGCCGTCAAGAAGGTCGAGGTCATCCGGGCGGGTGAAGGCCTGATCCTCGCCAACGAGGTCGGCAACCGCGATCCCGCCGTCTTCGAAGACCCCGACCGCCTCGACCTCACCCGGGACGCGCGGCGGCATGTCGCCTTCGGGTTCGGGGTGCACCGGTGCCGCGGGCAGTCCCTGGCACGCCTGGAACTGCAGGTCGTCGACGGCACGCTGTACCGGCGGATCCCGACGCTGCGGCCGGCCACGGACCTGGACGCGGTGCCGTTCAAGCACGACGGCTCGGTATACGGAGTGTACGACCTGCCCGTCATCTGGTGAGATCGCCGGGTGGGTGTGAGCGAGGGGGACGTAGCGGCGTTCGTCGCCGCGCGCGGGCGGTTGTTCGGGATCGCCTACCGGATCCTCGGCAGCGCGGGGGAAGCCGAGGACGTCGTGCAGGACACGTGGCTGCGCTGGCAGCGCGCGGACCGCGGTGCCGTCGAGGATCCGACGGCGTTCCTGGCGACGACGGCGACGCGGCTCGCGATCAACGTCGCGCAGTCCGCACGCGTGCGGCGGGAGCGGTACGTCGGGCCGTGGCTGCCCGAACCCGTGGAGACCGCCGCCGATCCCGCGCTCGGCGCCGAGCGTGCGGAGGCGGTGGACCTCGCGCTCCTCGTGCTGCTGGAACGCCTGTCCCCCACCGAACGCGCCGCGTACGTGCTGCGCGAGGCGTTCGACTACCCGTACCGGCAGATCGCCGAGGTGCTGGGGGTCGGTGAGGCGAACGCGCGGCAGCTCGTTTCGCGCTCACGCAAGCACGTGCGGGAGGGACGGCGGGCGCGGGTCGAGCCCGGGGAACACCGGCGGCTCGTCGAGGCGTTCGTCAGCGCCGCCACCACAGGTGATCTCGCGGAGCTGGAACGGCTGCTCGCCGTGGACGTCGTGGCATGGGCGGACGGCGGCGGCGCGGTGCACGCGGCGAAGCGCCCGGTGCTCGGCCGCGACCGGGTGGCCCGCTTCGTGGCGTGGGTCGCGGCGAAGCGGTGGCTCGACGCCGAACGCCGCTTCGTCGAGGCGAACGGTCGTACCGCCCTGCTCGTCCTGCGCGACGGTGAGCCGAAGTTCCTGGTGTCGCTCGAAACGACCGTCGACGGCATCGCCCAGGTCCTCCTGGTGCTCAACCCGGACAAGCTGCACCATGTGACGCACGTCGCGTCACAGGAGCGCGCGCTGTCCGGTCCTCGCTGGGACCGGACGACAGGAGTCCGGCGGGAGGAGGGTTTTCAGCGATGAAGATCGTGGTCATCGGCGGAAGCGGTTTGATCGGGTCGAAGCTCGTCGACCTGCTGAAGGAGCGGGGGCACGAGGCCGTGCCCGCGTCGCCGAGCACCGGCGTCAACTCGGTGACTGGCGAGGGGCTGGCCGACGCGCTGCAGGGCGCTCACGTCGTGGTGGACGTGACCAACTCGCCCTCGTTCGAGGACGGGCCGGTGCTGGAGTTCTTCGAGACCTCCACGCGGAATTTGCTCGACGCCGAAGCGGCGGCGGGCGTGGGGCACCACGTCGCGTTGTCGATCGTGGGCACCGACCAGCTGCCGGAATCCGGCTACCTACGGGCGAAGCACGCGCAGGAGCGGCTGATCACCTCGTCGGGCATCCCATACAGCATCGTGCGGGCGACGCAGTTCTTCGAGTTCGTCGGCGCCATCGCTGATGGCTCCACTGTGGACGGTGTCGTGCACGTGCCCGCGGCGCTGATCCAGCCGGTCGCCGCCGCGGACGTGTCCGCGTTCCTCGCCGAGGTCGCCTCGGGCGAGCCGCGCGGCACCGTCGAGCTCGGTGGCCCGGAGCGGTTCTCGTTCGCCGAGCTGATCTCCGCGGTGCTGCCGGACCGGAAGGTGGTCGTCGAGCCCGACGGGCGCTACTTCGGCACGCCGCTCAAGGAGGACAGCCTCACCACGGGTCCCGGCGCCACGCTCGCCGGGACCCGCCTGGTGGACTGGCAGCGCTGAGCGGGCTCAGGCGAGCGGGACGTCCAGGGAACGGGACTGGACGGCATCCAGCGTGGCGAGGGTGGTGCCGTCCAGCTCGATCTCCCCGGCGGCGACGTTGGCTTCGAGGTGGCCCGCGTCCGCCGTGCCGGGGATGAGCAGCACGTTCGGCGCGTGGTGCAGCAGCCAGGCGAGGCCGACCTGGGCGGGGGTGCGGCCGAGCGACTCCGCCGCGGCGACGACGGCGGGCTCGTCGGTCACCTTCGGCATGGCGGGGAAAGCGCCGCCGAGCGGGAAGAACGGCACCCAGGCGATCCGCTCGTCGACGCAGAGCCGCAGCATTTCCTCGTAGTCGCGGGAAACCAGGCTGTAGGCGTTCTGCACGCACACGATCCCGGCGGGCAGCGCCCGGCGCAGCACGTCGAGCGTCACGGCGGACAGGCCGATCGCGCCGATCTTGCCCTCGTCCCGCAGGGCGATCATCGTCGCGAGCTGGTCGTCGAGGTCGACCAGCTGGTCGCCCTCCGCCCGCACCCCCGGCCCCACGTCGGTGCGCCGCAGGTTCACCACGGGGATCCGCTCGACGCCGAGGCTCTTGAGGTTGTCCTCGACGCTCGCCCGCAGTTCTTCCGGCCGCTGGGCCAGGCGCAGCGGGATGCGGCCGCCGGGGTCGGGATCGGCGCCGACCTTGCTGACGATCACGACCCCGTCCTCGGGGCGCAGCGCGTCGCGGAGGAGCTCGTTGACGAAGCCGTTGCCGTAGAACTGGGCGGTGTCCACGTGGTCGACGCCGAGTTCCACCACGCGGCGCAGGAGCGCGATCGCGGCCTGGCGGTCGCCGTGCAGGCGCTCCAGCTGCATCGCGCCGAACCCGACGCGGGAAACGGTGTGGCCGCCGAGTGTCCCGGCCCCTCCGGCGCGCGGGAGGCCGGCCGCCGTCAGCTCGGGGGAGGAAGTGGTCATGGGAGGTCCTTCCGCATGGGAGAATGAGTGAAGCGGAGGTGCCTCCGCTCTGACTACGACCATACCGGAGGTGCCTCCGCTTTGACCACCGCCGACCCGGCACCCCGGCGCGCCCGCGCGCCGCGGAGCGACGCGCTGCGCAACCGCGACAAGCTCGTCGAGGCCGCGAGGGCCGCGTTCGCCGCCGCCGAAGACGAATCCGTCTCACTCGAAGCCATCGCCCGCGAGGCGGGCGTCGGCATCGGCACGCTGTACCGCCACTTCCCCAACCGGGAGGCGCTGGTGGAGGCCGTGTACGCCGCCGAGCTCGACGACGTCACCGGCTGCGTTCCCGCGCTGCTGGAGGAATTCCCGCCGGACGAGGCGCTGCGGGCGTGGATGGGGCGCTACGCCGCGTTCGTCGCGACCAAGCACGGCATGGCCGACACGCTCCGGGTCAGCCAGGCGTCGGGGCGCATCGCCGTCCCGGTCACCCGGCAGCGCATCACCGCCGCCATCGCCCCGATCCTGACCAGGGGCGCCGAGGCCGGTTCACTCCGCGCGGACGTCGAGGCCGACGACGTCGTGATGATGCTGCTGGGCGTACTGCTCACCACCACGGCCGCGGGCGCGCCGGGCCAGGCGGACCGGCTGCTCGACCTCGTGCTCGACGCCGTACGGCCCAGAACGTAGGGCCGAACGGCCTAACCGGTTGCCCCACAAGGGAAGCCGCTCTTGACACGAGCCTTACGCTCAGGTCGATCATGAAACGATTCAACCCGGTTCGACGAGGAATCGAGGAGCTCATGAGACACCTGCGCCGACGGCTCGCCGTCGCCGTGGTCGCCCTGCTCGGCCCCGGCCTGGTAGCCGCTCCGGCCGACGCCGCCCAGTCCTGGCAGCGGTACGTCGTCGCCCCGGACAGCCGCGACGTGCGGCCCGTACGGGTGGTCGAGACCACGGGCGACGTGACGCACCCCCAGGGCGTGCTGGGCCACGGCACCGCGGTCCTGCGCCGCTCCCCCGCCCCCGCCAAACCCGCGTGGCCGGCGGGCACCACGGCCACCGCCTCCAGCTTCCACGCGCCCAACAACGGCAACGACGGCAAGCCCCGCACGTACGCGCCCGGCAACGCGATCGACGGCGACACCGGGACGTTCTGGAACGACGACACCCTCGCCGCCTACCCCGACACGCTCACGATCACCACGCCCGCGACCAACCTGCCGGGCATCACACTCCAGTCCAGCCCCGACGGCGTCCCGCAGGACTTCACCGTCGAGACCTGGGACGGCACCGCCTGGCACACCGCGGCCACCGTCACCGGCAACACCAGGACCCAGCTCGCGGTGCCGTTCGACAAACCGGCGACCACCACGCAGGTGCGGCTGACCGTCACCAAGGACCAGGCCACGGACAAGGGCGAGTTCACGCGCGTCAACGAGATCTGGCCGGGCCTGGTCGCCGATCCCCCGGTGCCGTCGGTGGTCGTCGACTTCGGCAAGGTCGTGGTCGGCTACCCGCGGATCAGCTTCGCGGGCGCCTCGGCGAACAACCCCGGCGTCCGGCTGGCGTTCTCCGAGAGCAGGCAGTACCTCACCGACCGCTCGGACTTCACCCGCTCCGACTTCTCCGGTGGACCCGGCACCGATCAGCACGCCGTCCCCGGTGGACGTTCACAGTGGACGGACACGAAGGGCTGCCTGCCCGACGGCAAGGTGTGCTCGGACGGGCTGCACGGGTTCCGCTACGTGCGGATCAGCCTCGACGCCCTCCCGGGCGACGCGCCCGACGCGCAGCCGTACGGCGAGGTCCGCATCGACGGCGTCTCCCTGCTGTTCAGCGCCTTCCTCGGCACGCCGGACACTTACAACTCGTTTCATAATGAAGTCGGCAGCTTGCGGTAGCAGATGAGGACGCAGGCCAGGTGCATGAGGCCAAGGTGGATGTCGGCTCGGCGTTCCCAGCGG
>NZ_BAABIB010000133.1:0-8725 GCF_039542405.1 Amycolatopsis dongchuanensis | reverse complement strand
TCGCAAGAACACCGCTCACGGCTCCGGTCTCGGCAAGATCAGATGGGTAGTTGAGCGGGTGTTCGCCTGGCTGCACCAGTTCAAGCGTTTACGGATCCGCTGGGAACGCCGAGCCGACATCCACCTTGGCCTCATGCACCTGGCCTGCGTCCTCGTCTGCTACCGCAAGCTGCCGACTTCATTATGAAACCAGCTGTAAGGACAAGCCCCGCCCGGTACGCACCTGGCTGTACCGCCTCGTGTGCGAGCTGGCGTGGCCAGTCTTCGTACAGGAACGGCACCGCCTGGAAACCGCGGCGATCCGCGGCTACCAACGCGAACTCGCCTTCCGCGCGTGGCACCGCCGCTACCTCGACGCGATCGACGGATGGTGGGCGGGGCCGCCACCGTACGGCTACCAGGTGCACCTCCATCACGTCACCGACGACGAGGGACGCACCCGCGTGCTCCGGCGTCTTGTGCCCGACGAGGACTGCGCTCGCGTTGTTCCGGTGATCTTCCGGTGGCACCTCGACGGACACGGGCCGTCGGCGATCGCCGCACGCCTGGCGGCCGAGCCCGGCCTGTACCCGCCGCCGCGAGGGTGGACGGCCAAGGTCGTGCGCGGTCTGCTCACCAATCCGGCCTATCTGGGCTATGTCGTCCACGGCCGCACCCGCCACGGAGTCCTGCAGCCCCCGCGGCACTGGACCTGGTCGCTTGATCAAGCCCATCCCGCGTTGGTTGGCCCCGCGCAGTTCTGGGACACGTACTACCGGCTCCACCCGGGACACCGGACGCGGCCAGCAGAAGCCGGACCGCAGCGGCCAGGCGTGGTGTCCATCGGCCACGGAGCGGTCCACCACGACGGGCGGCCTCATTGAGCCGCGGACGACGTGGTTACCGCCGACCGGAGGTGACCGTCGAGACGCCCACCGTGCTGCCGATGCCCGAGGCCGACCGGCCCGCCGCGGTCGCCGTTCTCGCGCAGTGGCTCAACGAGGTGCTGGCCGATGAGTCGTTCCAGCAGCGGCATCGGCAGCGCCTCGCCGAGCGCGGTGACCACCGCCGAAGCACCTGATCAAGCAGCTTGCCCTTTACCGAGGAGTCGAGCGTTCGTCGTTGGCCCCAGGCCGACCGGCCTGGGGCCAACGACGTAACCAAGGACGGTCTCATGAGCAACAACCATGCACGGCAACCCGATCCGGCGCTGCACGCTTCCCGCATCCGTGTCGCGGTCTACCTCGTCGGCAGCGGCATCAAGACCGCGATCCGCGCCTGCCTGGGCGCACACCCCACCTGGCGGCAGATCAAGCGCACCTACTGCGACCCCGAACCCGGTCCGCTGGCTACCCGCCCCGAGTTGCGGCGCGCGCTGGCTGACGCCCGTGCTGGAGAGTTCGACCTTCTTCTCGTCGACAGCGCCAGCCAGGTCTCGCGCAACCTGAACGAACTGAGCGAGATCATCACCGAGCTGGACGAGGCGGGCGTGGCGTTCCGGTCGGCCACCGAGTCGCACTTCGACACCACCAGCATCACCGGGCGGGCGGTCATGCGGCTGATGGCCGCCTTTGCCCAGTACGAGCAGGAGCACCGCGAGCAGGTGGCTCGTCGGGAGGCGCGTCG
Source organism: Amycolatopsis dongchuanensis (assembly GCF_039542405.1). Lineage (NCBI taxonomy): Bacteria > Bacillati > Actinomycetota > Actinomycetes > Pseudonocardiales > Pseudonocardiaceae > Amycolatopsis > Amycolatopsis dongchuanensis. The sequence continues at coordinate 7,120 of NZ_BAABIB010000133.1, read as the reverse complement.
TCGGGGGGTGCGGTGATGTCGGCACCCACCGCGCCCAAGCGCCGCCAGCGTCGCCCCCGGGTTCGGACCAACCAGGCCACCCAGCCACAGGCGACCATCGGCGCCGAAGAGGGGAACAGCCCACCGCTGCGGGTGGAGATCTACCTTCGGATCTCCACCGACGAGCTGCACCAGCCCTTCTCGCTGGAAGCCCAAAATCTCAAGCTGCGCAACTACGTCACCTCCCAAGACAACTGGGAGCTCGTCGGCAAGCCCTACATCGACGAGAAATCCGGGGCGACCACCGACCGGCCTGCCCTGAAACGCGCCCTGGCTGCCGCCAGGGCCGGAAAATTCGATGTGCTGCTGGTCTACCGCGTGGACCGGCTGTCCCGATCGATCCGGGGCCTGTCGGAGATCCTCGCCGACCTCGAAGACGCGGGCGTGGCGTTCCGGTCCGCGACCGAACCCTTCGACACCGCCACCCCCGCCGGTCGCATGATGGTGCAGATGCTGGCGGTGTTCGCCGAGTTCGAACGCGCCACCATCATCGACCGCGTCATCAACGGCATGGAGCGCAAAGCCGCCCGCGGCGAATGGCCCGGCGGCTACCGCCCCCACGGCTACGAAGTCGGCAGCAGCGGCAAGCTCACCATCATCGACGACGAGAAGCCCGTCGTAGAACGTATCTTCACCACCTATGTTCGCGACAAACTCGGTGCAGCCGCCATTGCCAAACGCCTCACCGCCGACGGCTACCGCACCAAAGCCGGGAACCCCTGGTCCCAAGCCGCCGTGCTTGTCGTACTGCGCAACCGCACCTACCTCGGCGAGATCTGGTTCCGCGACCGCTGGTACAAGGCTATGGATCACCACCCGGCGATCATCAGCGAGAAGCTGTTCAACGACGCCCAGGACATCCTCGACGCCCGCGGCGACGCCACCACCCACCGCGCCGTCGCCAACTCCGATTACTACCTGGCCGGGCGCCTGTTCTGCAGCCACTGCGGCAAGCGCTACCTCGGCACCGCTGCCAACGGCAACAAATACCGCTACCGCTACTACACCTGCTTCACCCGACACCGCTACGGCACCGAGCACTGCTCCGCCGACCGGCTACCCGCCGACCAACTCGAACACGCCGTACTGACCTCGCTGCTCGACACCCTCACCCGCAGCGACCTCATCGAGCAGAGCCTGGCCAACACCACCAGCGAGGTCGAAGACCAACGCGCCACCTACACCGCCGAACTCGCCGCACTCGAACGCGAGATCACCAAGAACGAGGACGCCATCGACCGCTACCTCACCGCATTCGAGAACGGCACGATGGACGAGGAAACCTGCTCGCCCCGAGTCAAGAAACTTGCCACCCAGCTCACCGAACAACGCGCCCGCCGCGACGAACTCGGCCTCCTCATCGACGAGGCCGCCACACCGGAAATGCCCGACACCACCGCCCTGGAAACCCTGCGCGCGGACGTCGAAGCCGCAGCCGACGCTGGCAGCGACGAAGCCCTCCGCCGCGTCATGCAAACCTTCGTCCACCGAGTCGACATCACCAGCCGCGAAACGGCTGCGCCCACATTCATCATCCCCGGCGACGCCAATGTGCCACCCCAACGCTCCGCAGCCGCGTCACCAGGCGCGACTACGGAGCGAAAGGTTCGCACATTGCATGGATCGGTGCCCCCGGCAGGATTCGAACCTGCGACACCCGCTTTAGGAGAAGAGGGCGCACTTCGCATAGCCCAGCGCGTCTACCAGCAACTTTGCGGAGGGTAGCCCCTTGAAGAGGGGCACGTCGGCACGGATTCGGCACGCTGAGCCCGAATCGCGGGGCTGAACGTTGGTCCAGGTCCCTAGCGCCGGGTCACTTTGACGATGCGCGAGACGCTCGGCTGGGAGGGTCTGAAGTCATCACCAGTGATCGTCGTCACCTCGGTGACCGCGTATTTGCCGCGCAGGTGATCAAGGTTGGTGGACTGGCCCACCGCTAGAACCGCTGTCCTGAACGACAGGCTGGGCAGAGTGTCGATCAGCGACTCCGTCACGGTGTTGGGCAGGTTGCCGATCAGGACGTCGAACGGCAGCTCGTGGACGAGGTGCAAGGCGTCGCCCTGGATCACCTGGGCATGCGGCACCGCGTCGCGCAGGATCTCGATCAGCCTGTCGTCGAGTTCTACGAGTGTGAGGCTTTTGCACGGCGGCAGATTCCTGGCGACGGTTCCCGCGCCCGCGCCAACCTCCAGAACCCGGTCATTGGGTTGAATCTCTGCCGCACGCAAAAGCAGTGACAGCTTCTCGGGTGAGACCAGGAAATATTGCTCGAATTCTGGGTCGGCGAGCGATCTTAGCTTCTCGTCGTTCACCGGACCTCCCATCATAGATCGGTTGTATCAAGCGCGATGCTTAGCTGTGCGATGCTGGTGGCGATACTATCAGGAACTTTAGTGCGAGTGGCAACCTTGGCGATCGCATTGCGCAGAATTACAGCGGTTCGAGTGGATGCGACCTGCTTAACCAGAGGGATAATCGACTTGACCGTCTGCTCAACGTCTGCCCATGATCCCAATTCAACCTGCGCTTGGAGCAGGTAAGCCCGGTGCAAGTACTGACTTCGGGTTTCGCTCGGTGCGGTCGCTTCCACTGAGTGTTCAAATTCGGCGATTGCGAGTCCCGACTGCTGGAGGTCGCGCTTGGCCATCGCTTCGTGCCAAGCGAGTTCGCGTTCATCAATCCACCATGCCCATGGCGGGTCAGAATCAGCGACCCCGTCGAGATAGAGCGACTTGATCTCGCCGAAGAGTGATATAGCCGACTCGTCGCCCGCTTGAGCCAGCGCGCGAGCTTTTCGGGTCAAGAAGAGCGCGCGAAGTCGTGGTGTCAGCGCCTCTCGGCCTTCCAATACTGATCGCGCTAGCTGAAGAGCCTCACCGGGTCTTCCCATTGCGCCCGCGTGCATGCTCGCATTCTGAATGGTCAGAAGTTCGATGCTCCGGTCACCGGCGAGTCGCGTGTAGTACAGAGACTCATGGTTCATTTCGCGCACGCGTTGGTGCTTCTCGGCGTCATACGCGAGCCAACCGACCACCTCGGCGAGTTCACCTGCGGCGGCGTTGAAATCACGCTCAAGTCGCTGGTCGTACCGGCCGCTCCCGATCAGCTCATGTAGCGATTGGAAGAACCGGTAAGACATCCGTACCAGGTCATCACCGCCGAATCGGTTGTCCAGGGAGACGAGGTTCTGAATGTAGCCGCGCACGGAGTGGAGGTATTCGTCATCCCCGAATTCCCGTTGCTCGGGCGGTATGCCCGAACTTGTCGGGGCGGCGGGAGGTGTCTCGGCCGTGTCGGCGAGGCCAAGCGCGGCTGCTGGCAGGCCGAAGACCTCGCACAACTCCTCGCGCCAGTCGGTCGGCTTGACTCTGCCGGATTCCCAGGCCGTGTACTGCCGCTTCAAGCTGGCTAGCTTCGGCGGCATCTTGTTCCGGCGCCGCCGCGCCTCGGCGAGCTTCCTGTGAACCTCGCCCTGGGACATGCCGGCCGCGCGCCGCGCACGACGAAGCTTCGTCTCATCCCCCTGGTCTGTCACGAACCCTCCCGCTCGCGTTTGCCCAGGTCAATCGCTGGTGATTCGATCGACTCACCAGCGACTCACCAGGGACTCATCTCCTCAAGACCGCCGATTCCGACGAACCTTGAGTCATGACCACGAACACCGGACCACCTCACCGAGGTAGCCGCTCCAACGCTTCCGCCACTCGGCGATCAAGGGCGTTGAGCTGGGACCGCACTTCCCGGATGCCGACCTGGAGCGCGCCGAGCGTTTCGCGAGCATCAGCGACCGGATCGCTTGATTCGTCGCCGCTGGTGGCGGGATCGAGGACCAGAGCGCCGCTCTTCGGCCTAACAAGGAGCAGGCCCTCCGCGGCGAGGATCTTCAGCGCCTCGCCGACGGTGTTGGGTGCGGCCCCCAGGTCGGCCGCAAGGGCTCGTTGTGAGGGCAGTTTGTCGCCGGGCGTGTAGTGGCCACGTTTGATCTCTCGGCGTAGCTGAGCTGCGATTTCAGCCCGATCAATCGCCATGGGACCCCTTCCTCTGCTGTGTCGAGTCTAGCTCTGCCTCAAGGCAGGTGTTGACAAGTTCCGCCAGGGCTGCCTACTGTCTTGAGGCAGAAGGTTGCCGCAAGGCAGATGGCACCGGGAGAACGGCCCGGGACTTGGAGAAAGTTCCGTCAGTCGTGCGATCGGGACCGCGTGTCAGGCGGGGCCGAATAACTCAATCTCGCGATGCGATAGCTGCGAGCGGCACTCACGTGTCGTCAGGTGGTCGCCCTTAGTGCTGGGGCCGTTGCGCACGCGTTCTGTCGATAGTGGGCAGGTAATCCGCAGGCATGCGCAAGCACCACGTGAGATAACGCTACCGGGAGCGGTGGCTTTATATGGCTGTATTTTGTGCGCCCTTTTTGGGCGTACTGTCGGCCCGCTTCGGCAGCGTTTGTGCTGGTAGTAGGCCGATTTCTGGCCTGATGGCGTGGGGTCGGGCTCTGTACCGAGTCCGGCCCCGCGTCTCGGGTTCGTTCTTTTGTTCATTTCAGGCGGGCGGTGCCCGTCTCTGATTCTGAGATGGCGGTGATACGTCATGTCCGAAATCGCTCGTGGGGCTTCCGCTTTGACCGCTCTGCGGTTGGCGGAGGAGGAAGCGGCCGGACGGTATCTGGCTGCGCGGCGGGAGATGCTTCGGCTGCGGTCACAGGTGACGGCCATCGGCCGACTGGTGAGCCAGCACCCGCGGCGGCTGGACTACCGAGCCTCCCTGCGGTCGGTGGCGACCGCTCACGGCGCGGCGGTGCAGCGCGTCCGGCTGGCCTACGACCGCTGGCAGCAGGCACAGCTGCGGTCGGACTCCCACTGGACCGACACCGCAGGTCGCGCCGCGTAGCCCCATCACGGCTCGCCAACCACTTCTTGCCAGGCCCGGATGTGGCTGGCCAATACGACAACGAGGAGAGCAATGGAGTTCGCACGGATCACCAGCGCCACGGCCCGCGAGGCCCTGTTTCCGCTGGTGGATGACGACATCACGGCGATGGTGGTTGCCGACGACGCCACCGGGGAAGCGGCGGAGATCGAGGCACTGATCGAGCAGGAACTCGGTCCCGACTTCGCCGAGATCGACGCGCTGGTTGACCAGGCAGAGCGGGAATTCGCTGCCGCCGAGCACGTCGAAACGTTCCGGGTGTCGCGGGAGTTGAACGACCAGGTGCGAGCCCGTCGTACGGCTCGCCGTGCTTCACGCGAGGCGCTGCGCTCGCTGGCTGTGCGTGCCGGGGAGGCGGCCTGATGCGGCATCGTTCGGTTCGGGCGTTGGCGCTGTTCGGGGCGTTGCAGGCGGTGTTCTCCGATGTGCACCCCTACTGCGACCAGATCGTGCAGTCCAGCGAGGACGCCGTCAAGAAGGGCCTGCCGGGCCGGGAGGGCGCGAAGCATTGCGCCCGGCACGTCGCCACTTACACCGCCGGTCAGACGGTCGCCTCGGTCGCGGTGACTGCGGCGCTGGGCTACCGGCTGCCGCTGCGGGCGCTGGCCGCGGGTATGGCGGTCAACGCGGTCACGCACTACGTGATCGACCGGCGCGAGCCGTTCAAGCGGTTCCTGCGCTCGCGGTTTGTCGGCAAGGGCGGCTACCTGGCTCACGCCACCGTGCAGCGCCGTGAGGGCGTGGTCGACGAGGGCGGCCCCGGCACGGCGCTGATGGAGATGGACCAGGCCGCCCACCGCCTCATCGGCGTGGCCGCCTCGCTGCTGACCACCTACCTCGCCACCCGCAAGCACCACTGACCAGGAGAAACCTCATGCGACTGAAGAAGAACCGCAAGGGCAGCGACGACGTCGTGCAGCTCACCGCGCTGAACCGGACCGGCGTCTGCGCCGGGTGCGGCAAGCGAGTCGGGCCGCGCTCCAACTGCTGCGGCAAGCCCGCCTGCTCCCGCCGCATCGCCTCCCAGCTCTGACCGCATCGACACCAGGAGACGACAGATGAAATTCCACGTGCAGGTCGGCCACATCAGCGGTCCGGTGGTCGTCAACGGCCGGGTCTACTACTCCCGCAACGGCGTTTCGGTCAACGGCAGCACCGTCACCGACGCTGCCACCGGCCGCCGGTTGTCCGGCCGCCCGATCCCGCGCCCCGAACGCGGCTCCAGCGTCACCTACCGCGGCAACGAGGTGTTCATCAACGGCGTCCGCATCGACCCCGAGGAGGGCTGATGCGCACCCGCACCGTCCGGACCGCGCGCCCGCCACAGCCGATCACCGACGCGGAGTACCTGGAGCTGTGCGAGTGCCGCTGCCCACACCTGCCGGGGACGCACATCGCCGGTCACTGCGGCAGCGCCCAGACACCGCCGCCGACGTCCGGGGAGGCCGCTCGATGACCCGACTCCTGATCACCGACCCCGGCGCGGCGCATCCCGCCAAGAACGCCGCCGCGCCGGGTCTCCCCACCCAGCCACAACCTGACCAGAACGGAGAGACACCCATGGTCGCACAGGCCATCTACCACCAGGCCGCACGACGGACCGGCTACCGCTACGAGCTGGTGATCGCGCCGGTCGAGATCATCGCCCGCCGCCACCGCGAGGGCCAGTCGGTCGCACAGATCACCCGCTACATGCAGTCCCAGCTCGGCCCGGACCACCAGGCCGCGGCACGCAACTTCGTGGAGTGGGTCATCGCCGCCACCGGGGGTGAGCGCCGGTGAGCACCGAACTCGTGTTCCGCTGCCTGGCCTGCGAGCAGCCGCGTACTGAGGCCGACGTGCCGTGCGAGCTGTGCGGTGCGGCCCCGGACCTGCACGTGGTCGAGGGGGACGAGCTGGTCACCTACGACCCCTTCCGGCTCAACCGGCTGGTCTCGGCGGCTGCCGCCGCCCGGGTGGCGCACGCCCTGGAGGTGCTGGCCGACAGCCACCGCCGCCGCGCGCGGCTGTGGGCGCGGCTGGAGCAGGACCACGACACCCCGCGGGCGCAGTGGCACCGCACCGAGGCTGCGTCGCTGGAGCGGCTGCGGGCGGCCGAGCTGGTCCGCGCCGAGCTGGAGGAGGTCGCGTGAGCGCCCGGATCGCGGTCGGCACCACC
>NZ_BAABIB010000132.1:0-2386 GCF_039542405.1 Amycolatopsis dongchuanensis | reverse complement strand
GGCCTGCGTCCTCGTCTGCTACCGCAAGCTGCCGACTTCATTATGAAACCAGCTGTTAGTGCTGGGGCCGTTGCGCACGCGTTCTGTCGAAGTCGGGCAGGTAATTCGCTGGCATGCGCAAGCGCCACGTGAGATAACGCCACCGGGAGCGGTGGCTTTATAGAGCTGTGTTTCGTGCGCCCTTTTTCGGGCGCACTGTCGGCCCGCTGCATGCAGCGTTTGTGCTGCTAGTGGGCCATTTCAAGGCCATGAGGTGTGGTGGCTGGACTCGCAGGAGTCGGGTCACCGCACCTCGGGTCGAATTCGTTTGTTCATCACAGGCGGGCACTGCCCGTCTCCGATTCCAAAGTGACGGTGATGCGTCATGCCCAAAACTCCTGGCAAGGGTTCCGCTTTGACCGCTCTGCGGTTGGCGGAGGAGGAAGCGGCGGCACGGTATCTGGCCGCGCGGCGGGAGATGCTGCGGCTGCGGTCGCAGGTGACGGCCATCGGCCGGCTGGTGAGCCAGCACCCGCGACGGCTGGACTACCGGGCCTCCCTGAAGACGGTCGCGACCGCTCACGGTGCGGCCTTTCAGCGTGCCGAGCTGGCCTACACGCGCTGGCAGCAGGCGCAGCTGCGGTCGGACTCCTACTGGACCGACACCGCAGGCCGCGCCGCGTAACCCCCGAAAGGCCGCCGAGCGCGGCCACCAGACGCCCCCAGGGCCGGGCGAGCAGCGCCGGTGTGCCTGGTCATCACGACAACGAGGAGAGCAATGGAGTTCGCACGGATCACCAGCGCCGCGGCCCGAGAGGCCCTGCTCCCGCTGGTGGACGACGACATCTCGGCGGTGGCGATCGCCGAGGACGCCGCGGCAGAGGCTGCCGAGATCGATGCCCTGATCGAGCAGGAGCTCGGCCCGGACTTCGCGGTGATTGACGAGCAGGTCGAGCAGGCGGAGCGCGATTTCGCCGCCGCCGAGCTGGTCAGCGCTTTCCGGGTGACGCATGAGCTGACCGACCAGATCCGAGCGCGCCGCACGGTCCGCCGGGCGACGCGGGAGGCGCTGCGTTCGTGGGTCCGGGCCGGTGGCGCGACCGGCGGGGTGGCCGCCTGATGGGCCGAGTGCGAACCGCTCGCCGGCCGGTGCCGATCACCGACGCGGAGTACCTGGAGCTGTGCGAGTGCCGCTGTCCTCGATTGCCCGGGACGCATCTTGCCGGGCACTGCGGCAGCGGCTTGGAACCGTCCGCGACCGCTGAGGAGGCACGCGATGAGTGAGAAGTACTGGGTTGTTGAGGTACCACGCGGAGAGGTGTTGAAGGTCGCGGTCACCTCCTTCGGCTACCTGCACGGTGCCCCGCCGAAGGCGCACCTGGTGGTGGATGTGCGGGACTGCCTGCACAACCCCGCGAACGGCCGGGCGATGCGGGAGTTGACCGGCCTGTACCCGCAGGTGCGTGAGCACGTCCTGGCCACGCCCGGCGCGACGGACGTCCTGGCCAGTCTGCTGAGCACCGTGCGCACCCTGCACCGGCTGCACGACCCCCGGCGTTTGAAGGTGCTGGTCGCGATCGGCTGTGCGGGCGGCCGTCACCGCTCGGTCGTGCTCGCCAACGAACTGATGCGGACGCTCAACCGCCAAGGCATCGCCACCGAGGTCGAGCACCGCGACGTCGCGCGCCCGGTGGTGACCCGATGACCCGACTCCTGATCACGGACCCCGGCGCGGCGCATCCCGCCAAGAACGCCGCCGCGCCGGGTCTCCCCACCCAGCCACTTGCTGACCAGAACGGAGAGACGCACATGGTCGCACAGGCCATCTACCACCAGGCCGCACGACGGACCGGCTACCGCTATGAGCTGGTGATCGCGCCGGTGGAGATCATCGCCCGCCGCCACCGCGAGGGCCAGTCGGTCGCACAGATCACCCGCTACATGCAGTCCCAGCTCGGCCCGGACCACCAGGCCGCGGCGCGGAACTTCGTGGAGTGGGTCATCGCCGTCACCGGGGGTGAGCGCCGGTGAGCGCCGAACTCCTGTTCCGCTGCCTGGCCTGCGAGCTGGCCCGCGACGTGCGGGACGTGCCCTGTGAGCTGTGTGGTGCGGCCCCGGACCTGCATGTGGTCGAGGGGGACGAGCTGGTCACCTACGACCCGTTCGCCCTCAACCGGCTGGTCTCCGCGGCTGCTGCTGCCCGGGTGGCGCACGCGCTGGAGGTGCTGGCCGAGGGCCACCGCCGCCGCGCGCGGCTGTGGGCGCGGCTGGAGCAGGACCACGACGCCCCGCGGGCGCAGTGGCACCGCGCGGAGGCCGCGTCGTTGGAGCGGCTGCGGGCGGCGGAGCTGGTCCGCGCCGAGCTGGAGGAGGTCGCGTGAGCGCCCGGATCGCGGTCGGCACCACC
>NZ_BAABIB010000131.1:0-5406 GCF_039542405.1 Amycolatopsis dongchuanensis | reverse complement strand
GAGCCTGCCCGGGCTCGGTGACAGACAACGAGACCTGCACGGAACCCGGGGCGCATCACTTCGTGACGGCCACCGCCGCCTTACCGGTCCACGTCGACCGCGATCGCACGCTCCGCGTCAAAATCATCGATGCCTGCGGCATGACCTGCACTTTCTGCCACAACGAGGGAACACCAGTCACGGCGGACAACCTCGGGCGTGAGGCCGGCAGCTTCGCGGGTTCCGGCCGCACCGGTCGGGTCTCGATCTACACCGCTACCAACGGAGCCAGCTTTCTGCCCGCCCCCGTGCTGCCGGACACCGACTTCCACGACGCCCTCGTCGCCCTGCGCCAAGCCCTTGACGTCACTGAACTCCACCTGACCGGCGGGGAGCCCACCCTGCACACCGGCCTGCCTCGGTTGGTGGCCCTGGCCCGAGACGCGGGCTACTCGGTTCGCATGACCTCCAACGGCGAGCGTGGCGCCGAGCAGATGGACCGCTGCGCCAAGGCCGGCCTCGAGCGGATCAACTTCTCCGTGTTCGGCACCACCCCGGACGAACTCGCGGCGGTCCAGCACGAGCGCTACCGCCACCCCGCCCGCGCCACCCGCAAACTTGACGCCCTCAAAAGCTCGATCGACGCGGCGGTCGCGGCTGGCATCGGGGTCAACGCCAACCTGGTGGTGCCGGACACCAGTCACATCCCCCGGGTTCACCGGCTCCTGGACGAGTACTCCCCGCGGCTGTCCGTGCGCCTGCTCAACTCCCTCGACCACGGCGAAGCCTCGATCCAAGCCATCGAGCAAGTGCTCGCCGAACGGGGTGCCGTGCCGGAAGCCCGCTACCTCACTGCGGGCGTGTCGGGTTCTCGCACCGCCTACCGCCTCCCCGACGGGCGCCGGGTGTTCTTCAAGCAGATCCGCCGCGTCCGCCTCCCTACGACCTGTGCCGGCTGCCGGTTCAACAACGACACCGACTGTCAAGAAGGCTTCTACGGCGTCCGCCTCTACCGCGACCGCCGCGGCGACTACCAGGTCGGCGTCTGCATCCAACGCATGGACCTCTGCCGACCCCTGGACGACTTCCTCCACTCCGGCCTGCCCGAAGAAATCCGCCAGCTACGGCAGCAAGAGCACGACCAGCTGACCACGAGCAGCCGCTAGCCTCGAGCCCGACACGACAAGGGAGAACGATCAGTGCCCATCGAGCACGAAGCCAAAGTCCTCGACATCGACCCGGCCGCCACCACCGCGCTCATCCTCAGCAAGGGCGGCCAGCAGGTCAGCCCCACCCGGCTGATGCGCCGCTACGTCTACGACATCACCCCCGGCGACCAGTCCAAGTGGATCCGGCTGCGGGACACCGGCACCGAGACCACGCTGTGCGTCAAGGAGATCCGCAGCGACGCCATCGACGGCACCCACGAAGTCGAAGTCACCGTCGACGACTTCGCTGCCACCAACGAACTCCTCGGCCTCCTCGGCTTCCACCCCAAGTCATACCAGGAAAACCGCCGCACCAGCTTCCACCTCGACGGCGCCCGACTCGAGATCGACGAGTGGCCCCGCATCCCGCCCTACCTGGAGATCGAAGCCGACAGCGCCGCAGAGGTCGTCCGGACGATCGCACTGCTCGGCTACGACGAAGATCAGCTGACGGCCGAGAACACCATCAAGGTCTACGCGCGGTACGGCATAGATCTAGGTTCCTTGCCCGAACTCCGGTTCTGACACACACCTGCTCGGAGCCGATCCGACGTCGCGGCGCCTGTAAGCAATAGGACTGTCTTGTCGGCCTTGCGATGAACAGGTTGAGCGCGGCGGACTTCACGCAGCAGTCTCGGTCGGACCGCTGGCCTCACGGGCGAACTCCAAGTGACGGACCCACTCGTCGATCAGCAGGGTGATGGCGTGGGCGGCTTGCTGAGGCACGACGCCGTTGCCCAGTGCTCGAAGCTGGGCGTTGCGCGGCAGTCCCAGGGCCGGGTCGGTGACGAAGCCATCGGGAAGGCCCATCATCCATTCGACGAATCGCGGGGACAGCCGGGGCCGGCCAGTACGGCCTGGTTCGGTAGGCGGTGGGGCTGGGCGGCCGAGGATCAGTTCCCATCGTCGGATGGCGGTGGTGTAGTCGCCCCAGTCCATGATCGGGGTGCTTCGGTCCAGGTCGTCAGCTCCCGCGGCATCGTGCCCAGGATCATCTCGACGGCCTGTTCCAGACCCGGCCCGCAGTGCGTTCGCAGAATTGCGTCCCGGCTCTTGCGGTTGCCGCAGGCCAGTGGTGTCGGCAGCAGGTTGTTCGCTGTTGCGGTGAGACCGGGCGTCCCGCTCGAACTCGGCCCGTTCGGCGGCTCCTGCATCGCTTCCGCCACCGTCAGGGTGGGCAGCCAACGCCGAGCCAGCGTGTCGAGGGATGGCCTGCGTGGTCCACCCGGCGAGCCGTTGCTGCCCGCTCTGCTGGCGGTCGGCGTCGGGAAGAGTGTGGCCTCGTCGCGCAGGTTCACCTGGCGACCTCGCGCCTTCCGCCGGACAGGATCGCAGCCGGTGTGATCGGCATCCGAACTGGTCGGAGTGCGGAACAGAGTTACCGCGTCGCAGAGGTCGACTTCCTGATTCCCGGCTCGGCGACGAGCCGGTGCGTAGCCAGTCCGGGAGGCGTCGGCTGCTACGGGCGTGGGCAAGTACGAAAAGCCTTTCCCGGCGGTGGGGCGCGCCGATGTCACCGGCGCGAAGGCTTGTCCATTGCGTGTCATACCCTGCTTCGGCCAGGTGGCCGAGAACCTTGTCGAACCCGCCGTTCTTCCACCGGAGTGCGGCCACGTTCTCCAACACGACGAGAGCCGGTCGTAGAACGCGAATGGCGTCCAGGACATGGTAGAACAGTCCACTTCGGTTACCCTTCCTTATTCCCACTCGTTTACCTGCAGTGGAAATGTCCTGGCATGGGAAACCGGCGGTGATGACATCAACGCGCGGCACCTCGCGCCAGTCGACGGCAGTGATGTCCCCCAGATTTGGAGCGGAAATTCGAGCAGCGAGCAGATCTGCAACGTAGGGTTCGTTTTCCGCAACCCATACGATTTCCCCTGCGTCCAGTGCGGCGAGGACGGCGAGGTCGAGGCCGCCATAACCAGTGCAGAGTGAGCCGATTCGCGGAACGATGGCGTCATTCATGCGGCCATCGCCAATTGCGAGGGCGCGGGTTCTGTCGCGCTGCGAACAGCAGCGGTTGGTGCGGCGAACACGAGAACATCGAGATGCGTTGCGGCAGTCCGCAGAGGTGTGGTGAGCGCGACGCACTGGTCGACCGGGACGAGCCCACATGCCTGGGCGACCTGCTCGATCCGCCCCGCGAGGTCGGCGAGTTCGTCTCGTTGTCGCCAGGGGCGGCAGGTGATCACGACGTGTCCGCCGGGCCATACCCAGTTCGCGACAGGGGCGAGCGCGGCCTGCAGACGACTCACGGCTCTGGACGGGTCTGCGGCGGGTGTGTGGCGCAGGCCAGTGAGGACGAGGTCGACCGCGGCCGGGAGTTCGGCGACCTGGGCGTCACCGGGGTGGTCGAGCAGGGTGTGGTTGGAGTTTGCGCCAGCGCGGCGGGCGAGCGTGAGGTTCGCTTCGCAGGTGGTCTGCCAGCGGTAGCCGGGTCGGATGCCGACGGCGTGGCGGCGCGCTCGGAGTGCTTCGCACAGTGCGACCCCGGCCCCAGGTTGGGGATCGAGAACCGTGTCGCCGGCGCGGGTGTAGGTGGCGATGATCCAGCGGGCGACGGCGGGTGTGAGCGCTGAGGTGTCCGCGATCGTGACACCGAGGTAGCGGTCTTTCAGCTGCTGCCGCACGGTGAGTGCCCCCGTGTCCCACACGCTTCCGGCCCGCGTGAACGTGTCAGGCACGGCTGCCCCCTGCCCGCCGGAAGATCAGGGCGTCGGTGTGGATGCGGCGATGGCTGCCGAGGACGACACGGAGGCGGCCTCGGCCTCGGGGAGGCGCGGGACTCGCCGCCTGGTGCACCAGGACCAGCCGATCGACCAGGACGAGACCCGACCCGGTAGCGGACGGCCGCCCTCCCGACGTGCTCGGGTGATGACCTGGGCCGGCGAGGAAGACCAGTATCCCGGTTTCGGCGAGGTGATTGGCCCAGTCCAAGGCCGTCGAACGGTCGCCGATGATGAGGTCGAACCGGTCGGTGGCAGCCGCGGTGGCGAGCGCTCCTGGTCGGGACGGCGTCGTGGCTCGGCGTCCGAGCCGGAACACGGTTTCAGCTACCCGGCTGTCGGCGACGGAGGTGGTCAGCAGGATGCGGTCACCGGGATTGCTGTAGCTGGTGACGACGGCGCGGACGACGGCCGCGGTGGCGTCGGCGGGACGCAGCGGAGCGGCGACGGGACAGGATCGCACCATCGCGCGCGAGCGGGTTCGCTTGCTGGGGTACGAGGATGGCGTATCCCTTTCGCTTGCGCGCCACACACGCGCCAGCCCGGCACAACGCGGCGCTAAGAAGCCACTAAATCTGCACTTCAGGACCCGTTGCGGCCAGCCAGCCCGACCAGCACGAGCCCTCATGAATCGATCTTCAGGGCGGTCCTGCGGCGCCACCCGTAAGCACGGGGCGTGCCACGAGCGTGCGGTGGGTTAGCCGGTGTCTGGCCTTCTCGAGGGCGGCAGTGCCGTCGATCGTGAAGGAGTCACCCCATGCCCAATCACAAGGCGCCCGCCATCCGCGATGACCAGTGGGCGGGCACACCGATGGCCGCTGCGGGAGCGGCCTTCGCCTGGCTGACCGCCGGCCCCCATCCGGTCACCGTGGACGGGCGGTTGTTCGATCACTTGCCGGACCGCGACATCCCCGTCGACGAGCTGCGGGACTTGCTGCTGCACAAGAGCTGCCCTCGTGCGGTCTGGGACCAGGTGTGGTCGCACGTGATCATCAAGTCCCGGTTGCGGAAGGGCACGTGGACGGTGGCCGCCGTAGGACTGGCGCTGCCCATGCTGGCGAACGTATCCATGCGGTTGACCGCCGACTACGCCGGCGACCCGAACGACATCTGCGGCGAGGTCCTGCGCGGCTTCCTCGACGCGCTCTCCACGGTCGACCTCGATCAGGGCCGGATCATGGTGCGGCTCCGCTGGGCGGCCTACCGAGCCGGGCACCGTGCCCTCCTCGAAGCGATGGACGGCCCGGTTCCACTACCGCCGGGTTTCCGGTCGCGCGAGCCCAAGCCGCCGTTCGGGCACCCGGACCTGGTGCTGGCCCGAGCCGTCGAAGCGGGTGTCCTTAGGCCTGCCGAAGCGGAGTTGATCGGCGAGACCCGCCTCCAGGGCGTCTCCCTCTCCGAGTGGGCCGCCGCCTACAACCTCTCCTACGCCCAATACCGCTAAGTTAGGCGGTTTGGGTGAGGAGTCGGATGCGTGGTGGCTGGGGGTA
>NZ_BAABIB010000130.1:0-17550 GCF_039542405.1 Amycolatopsis dongchuanensis | reverse complement strand
GCTCATCGTCATACCTCCTGCTCAGGAACCTACATAACCCCTGAGCCACAAAGTCTGACGCGCGACAAACCCGGCCAACCGACCCCGCGCCACCCACCCGCCGGGACCCGCCTCACAACAACCGCTCGTACTCGTACCCGTGCTGGATGTGCTCGTTGAAGTAGCGGCCCTTGCTCTCCGCGGCCATGAACTCCGCGAAGACCGCGTTGTCCACATCCTCGTAGCGGTACACGTGCTCGTTGTGGAACTCCACGTCGAGGATCCGCCTGGCCGGGTCGTAGCCCACCGTCTTGATCACCGAGGACGACACGGGCCAGCGGACGATCCGCGTTCTCCTCCGGTGCTTCACACCTCAGAGTGTCGCCCATCCGAGCGAGATTTCGCAGGGTTTCACTACGCCGAGCTGAGCGGATCACCTCGGGCCGCAGTCCGTAGGCTGCACCCCATGTGGCGAAGACTTCCCGCGGCGGACCGCTGGGTCCTGCGCCGGCTGGGCACGACCGAAGCCAGGTTCCTGCGCGCACTCCCCCCGCTCGGCCGGGCCGCGAACCACGGCCGACTGTGGTGGGCGGTGAGCGCCCTGCTCGCCGCCACCGGCAACCGGCGCGCCCGGCGTGCCGCCCTCCGCGGGCTGATCTCGCTGGGGATGGCGAGCTTCGCCGCGAACGTCGTCAGCAAGCAGGCCGTCCGCCGACCCCGGCCGCCGCTCGAACTGACCCCAGTCGCGCGGCGCCTGGCGCGCATGCCTGTCACGACGTCGTTCCCGTCCGGGCACTCGGCTTCCGCCGCCGCGTTCGCCGCGGGCGTTGCGATCGAGTGGCCGCTGCTCGCGGCGCCCGTGGGCCTGCTCGCGGCGGGCGTCGGCGCTTCGCGGGTCGTCACCGGCGTGCACTACCCCACCGACGTGCTCGCCGGGTTCGGGCTGGGGGTGGGCGCGAGCGCGCTCAGCACCTGGTGGTGGCCGCCCACACCGCCGGGCCCCGCGGAGGCCGCGAACGTCGCCGCACCCGCGGCGCCCACCGGCGAAGGCGTGGTCATCGTGGTCAACTCCGGCGCCGGGAGCGTGAGCGACGACCTGGTGGAACTGCTGCGCGACCGCCTGCCGGACGCCGAAATCGTCCAGCCCGAGGACGGGGAGGACCTGTCGGAGGTGCTCGCCGACGCGGCCCGCCGCTGCCGCGTCCTCGGCATCGCCGGCGGCGACGGCTCGGTCAACGTGGCCGCGAAGACCGCCGCCGACGCCGGGCTCCCCCTGTTCGTGCTGCCCGCCGGCACCCTCAACCACTTCGCCCGCGACCTCGGCCTCGACGACTTCGAGGAGGCGATCGGCGCGCTGCAGGCCGGTGCCGCGAGCCAGGTCGACCTGGGCTGCGTCGACGAGCGGTCCTTCGTCAACACGTGCAGCACCGGGTTGTACACCGACCTCGTGCGCTACCGCGAACGCTGGGAGCGCAAGCTCGGCAAGTGGCCCGCGGTGCTCGTCGGGCTCGTGCACGTCCTGCGCCGCGCCCAGCCGCAGGAGCTCCTCATCGACGGCAGGCCGCGGCGCGTGTGGATGGTGTTCGCGGGCAACGGCCGCTACCTGCCGATCGGGTTCGCGCCCACCAGCAGGCCCCGGCTGGACGACGGGCTGCTCGACATCCGGATCATGGACGCCGAGCACCCCTTCGCCCGCACCCGCATCGCGCTCGGCGTGCTGCTGGGCACGCTGCGCTGGACCCGCCCGTACGAGGGCACCACGGCGGCGGAGCTGAAGATCACCGCACCGGAAGGCGTGCTGCACCTGACCCTCGACGGCGAGTTCACCCGCGTCGACCCCGAGGTGACGATCACCAAACGGCCCCGCGCGCTGACCGTCTACCGGCCCCGGTAGCTACCCCCTGCGAGCCAGCGCCTGCAGGAAGAACGTGAGGTTCGCCGGGCGCTCGCCGAGGCGGCGCATGAAGTACGGGTACCACTCGGTCCCGTACGGCACGTACACGCGCATCCGCAGCCCGCGCCCGGCCAGCTGTTCCTGCACCTGCGGCCGCACGCCGTAGAGCATCTGGAACTCGTAGGCGTCCCGCGTACGCCCCGCCTCCGCCGCGAGGTGCTCGGCGATGTCGATCAGGCGCGTGTCGTGCGTGGCGACCATCGGGTAGCCCTGGCCGTTCATCAACACCTTGAGGCAGCGCACATACGAAGCGTCCACTTCGGACCGATCACGGTAGGCGACCGAGGCCGGTTCGTCGTAAGCGCCCTTGCACAGCCGGATCCGTGACCCGGGACCGGCGAAATCCGCGCAGTCGGCCTCGGTGCGCTTGAGGTAGGCCTGCAGCACGGTGCCCGTGCCGGGGAAGTCCACGCGCAGCGCCCGCACGATGCCGAGCGTGGAGTCGGTGGTGGTGTGGTCCTCCATGTCCACGGTCACGGTCGTGCCCGCGGCGGCCGCGGCCTCGCAGATGCGCCGGGTGTTGTCCAGCGCGATCTTGTCGCCGTCCACGGGGAGCGCCTGCCCCAGCGCGGACAGCTTCACCGAGACCTCCGCCCGCCCGCCCAGCCCTTCGTCGGCCAAGCGGGCGAGGACGGTGCGGTAGGCCTCGACGGTCTGCTCCGCCTGCCCGCGGTCGAGCGTGTCCTCGCCGAGGTGGTCGAGGGTCACCAGCCGATCACGCGACAACTCGTGCGCAATGCGGATTGCGGCGTCGACATCGGACCCGGCGACGAACCGGTCGACGATCGGCCGCAGCAGCGGCGTGCGCTCGACGAGCGTTCGGCACCCGGCGGACCGGGAGGCGGCGATCAACGCGGAGCGGAGCATGGTCGTCCCTTCCTACTGCTGGTGCGGGTAGCCGGAGGTGACCGGCGGCTGGAGGTTCTCCTTGATCGACCGCGGGCTCACCCAGCGCTGCAGGTTGTAGATCGAGCCCGCCTTGTCGTTCGTGCCCGACGCCCGCGAACCGCCGAACGGCTGCTGGCCCACGACCGCGCCGGTCGGCTTGTCGTTGACGTAGAAGTTGCCCGCGGCGAACCGCAGCGCCTGGCTCGCCTGCTGGATCGCCACGCGGTCGTTCGCGATCACCGAGCCGGTCAGCCCGTACGGCGCGCCCTGGTCGACCTTCGCCAGCACCTGCTCGTACTCGCCGTCCTCGTAGACGTGCACGGCGAGGATGGGGCCGAAGAACTCGGTCGAGAAGATCTCGTTCGCCGGGTCCTCGCCCACGAGCACGGTGGGCCGCACGAAGAAACCGGTCGAGTCGTCGGCGGTACCACCGGCGATGACGTCCACATCGGACGCCGCGTGCGCCCGGCGGAGCACCGCGTCCAGCTTGTCGTACGAGCGGCGGTCGATCACGGCGCCGAGGAAGTTCCGGAAGTCGGTGACGTCACCCATGGCGAGTGAGTCCACTTCGGACACCAGGTCGTCCTTCAGCCGCGCCCACACCGAGCGCGGCACGAACGCCCGCGACGCCGCCGAGCACTTCTGGCCCTGGTACTCGAACGCGCCCCGCACGAGCGCGGTGCGCAGCACGTCCACGTCGGCCGAGGCGTGCGCGACCACGAAGTCCTTGCCGCCCGTCTCCCCCACCAGCCGCGGGTAGGTGCGGTAGTTCGCGATGTTCGCGCCCACCGTCGACCACAGGTGCTGGAAGGTCTTCGTCGAGCCGGTGAAGTGGATGCCGGCGAGCGCCGGGTCGGCGAGCACGACGTCCGACACCGCGAGCCCGTCCCCCGGCAGCAGGTTGATCACGCCCGGCGGCAGGCCGGCCTCTTCGAGCAGCCGCATGGTCAGGTGCGCGGCGAGCGTCTGCGTCGGCGACGGCTTCCAGATGACCGTGTTGCCCATCAGCGCGGGCGCGGTCGGCAGGTTGCCCGCGATGGCCGTGAAGTTGAACGGCGTGACGGCGTAGACGAAGCCTTCGAGCGGGCGGTAGTCGGTGCGGTTCCACGTGCCCGCGCCGCTGTTCGGCTGCTCGGCGTGGATCTGCCGGGCGAAGTGCACGTTGAAGCGCCAGAAGTCGGCCAGCTCGCACGCCGAGTCGATCTCGGCCTGCACGACCGTCTTCGACTGGCCCAGCATCGTGGCCGCGTTGAGCGTGTCGCGCCACGGCCCGGACAGCAGGTCCGCGGCCCGCAGCAGCACGGCGGCGCGCTCGTCGAACGGCAGGTTCCGCCAGGTCTCGGCGGCCCGCAGCGCGGCGGCCACGGCGGCCTTGGCGTCCTCGTGGGTGGAGTTGTGCATCGTGCCGAGCACGTGCGCGTGGTTGTGCGGCTGGACGACGTCGATGGGCGAACCACCGGCCATCCGCTGCTCGCCGTCGATCGTGGCCGTCAGCTCGAAGCGCTGCCCGGCGAGTTCGGCCAGCTTCGCGGTCAGGCTCTCCCGTTCCGGGGAGCCGGGGGCGTAGTCGCGCGCCGGTTCGTTGCGCGGCGCGGGCGGGTGAGTCAGCGCGTCCATGGCGGAAGGCTAGGCCGCGGGACGGGTCCGGCGGACTGTTCGATCGGCTACCGTTGACCTCGTGACGTTGTCCGATCGAACAACACCCGGGATGCCCCTGCGGCAGCTGCTGCTGGCCGTCGGCGAGCCGGTGCTCGAACCCGCCACGGGTGATCTCGACGCGCGGGTGCACGGCGTGGGCATCTTCGACCCGGACGACGAGCTGGGCGGTTTCTCCGGCGAGCTGGTGCTGGTCGTCGGTGCCCGCGGGCGGGAGGCCGTCCGGGCGGCGGCACGCGCGGGTGCGGTGGCGGCGGTGGTGCGGCACGACGGGCGGCTCGACGAACTGCGCGCCGCGGCCGAAAGCAGCGGGATCGCGCTGCTGACCGTCGGCCCGGACATGCGCTGGGACCAGTTGCAGGTGCTGCTGCGCGAGGTGCTGGACGCGGCACAGCTGGCGGCGACGTCCGAAGCCGACGGCGGGGACCTGTTCGCCCTGGCGCAAACGGTTGCGGTCCTCACCGCGGGCAGCGTGACGATCGAGGACGCGGGCAACCGCGTGCTCGCCTACTCCCGGTCCGACGACGAGATCGACGAGCTGCGGCGGCTGTCGATCCTCGGCTGGGAGGGGCCGGAGCAGTACCTCGCGCTGCTGCGCGAATGGGGCGTGTACCAGCGGCTGCGGTCGAGCGAGGAGGTGGTGCGCGTCGAGGAGCGGCCCGAGCTGGGCATCCGGCGGCGCCTCGCGGTGGGCATTCGGGCGGGCAACCAGCACCTCGGCGCGATCTGGGTGCAGGAGGGCGCGCAGCCGTTCGCCGAGCGGGCGGAAAGCGCTCTCCTGGGCGCGGCCCGGCTCGCCGCCGTGCAGTTGCTGCGCCGCCGTTCACCCAGCGTCCGGCCGCGGGAGGACCTGGTCGCGGGCCTGCTGGACGGGCGGATCAGCGCGGACCTGGTGGCGGGCCAGCTCGGGCTGGACCCGGCCGCGCCCGCGGTCGTGCTCGCGTTCGCGCCCCGCGAGGTCGAACGGGACCGGCCCGCTCACGAGCTGCACCAGCTGGAGCTGAGCCACGTCGTGTCCGTGCACGCGACGTCCTACCGGCGCAGCGCGCTCGTCGGCACACTCGGCGCGCGCGTGTACGCCGTGCTGCCGGAAGCCCGGTCGGCCCCGTCGACGTTGGCCCGGCAGATCGTGGTTGCCTTGCAGCGCGCGGGTTTGCGCGCCCAGGCGGGGATCGGCTCCCCCGCGCCCGCGCTCAGCGCCGTGACCACGGCGAAGGCCGAGGCCGACCGCGTGCTGGACGCGATGGCCCGCACGCCCGAGCGCGACGTGGCGACCATCGCGGAACTGCGCGCGGAGATCCTGCTCGACGAGACGCTCACGGTGATCGAGGCGAAACCGGAGCTGCGGGACCCGGCGGTCGACGCGCTCGTGACCCACGACGCCGAGCACGGCACGGAACTCGTCCCGTCGCTGCTGGCCTACCTCGACGCGCTGGGGGACGTGCGTGCGGCGGCCGGTGAACTGCACATCCACCCGAACACGCTGCGGCACCGCATCCGCCGCGCCACCGCGCTCGGCGGGCTGCACCTCGACGACCCGCGGGAACGGCTGTTCTGCCACCTCCAGCTGCTGCTCGCGACCCGGTAGCGCCCGTTTGCCCGCCTCCGGCGCGGGTACCCGAAGTGCTCACCCGGCTGTCCTGGGAGGAAGACGACATGAGCGACTACGGGCGGCAGGTCCGGCCCGATCCGGCGAGGCTGTGGGCCGGCGGCGTGGCCACCGCGCTCGTCGCGGCGCTGGTGGCGATCGTGGGCATCCTCATCGCCCGCGGGCTCGCCGACGTCGCGATCCTCGCCCCCAAGGGCTCGGGCCTGTGGGGCAACGCGAACACCGCGACGTACGCGATCGTCTCGGCGGTCGTCGCGCTCGCGGCGACGGGCCTGATGCACCTGCTGTCGGTGGCCACGCCCAAGCCGACCACGTTCTTCGGCTGGATCATGGTGCTGCTGACGCTGATCGGGGTCGTGCTGCCGCTGAGCCTGTCCGTCGGCGTCGAGACGAAGATCGCCACCGCGCTGCTGAACCTGGTGATCGGGCTGGTGATCACGTTGCTGGTGATCAACCTGGCTGGCAGTGCCGTGAAGCGGGCGAACGACCAGCTCACCTACGCCGCGCAGACCCGGGAGTACGGCCAGACCCGCCAGTACTACGACTGAACCACCAGCGACGCCGCCGTGCAGAGACCGCAGGCGACGACGGCCAGCGTGGTCAGCCCGAGCCGGAGCCGGGCGGCTGGCACGTTCCGCGCCGCGAGCGCCGACAGCGCCACGACGACCGCCGCGCACGCCCCGGCCGCGATCTCGAGTGCCGAACCGTGGACGATGCCGCTGCGCACCAGCAGCACGGCGACCACCGCCGCGGACAGCCCCGTGCGCTGCCACGCCAGCGCCGTCCGCTCCGGCTGCAGCCCCGGGTCCCTCATCGCGGGTGCGTCAGCACGAGCACGAGCACCACGACCCCGGCCAGCGCCGCGGCCCAGCCGACGACGAACGGCAGCCACGTCATCGGCAGCGGGCGGCCGTTGCGCATCGCCCGCTGGACGCGCGCCCAGCGGCGGTACGAGAACGCCGCGAGCAGCGTCCCGGTCACGGCCAGCACCACGGCGAGCGCGGTGTGCAGGCCCGCGATGCGGAACGGCGGCACGAACTGCGCGAGCGCGACGGCACCCGCCAGCAGGGCGAGCGCGGTGCGCAGCCAGGCGAGGAACGTGCGCTCGTTGGCCAGTGTGAACCGGTAGTCGGGCTCCTCCCCCTCCTCGTACCAGTGCGGGTGCCGGGACCGTGCGCTCATGATCCGCACGGTAGCCGCTGCTCAGCGGGCCGGCGAAACGGCGTCACTCCTGGTGTTCGTGCGGGGTCAGCAGGTCCACCGCCCGCAACGCGGCCTCGATCTCGAACCGCGCCGTCGGGTCCCGCAGGTCGGGGCCGAAGGCGTCCTCGATCTGCCGCATCCGGTACCGCACCGTGCGCGGGTGCACGCGCAGCACGACCGCGGCCTCCTGCACGTTGCCCTGCGCCTGCAGCCAGGCGAACAGCGTGCCCGCCAGGCGTGCGCGCTGCTTCGGCGGGAACGTGTTGAGCGGCGCGAGCCTGCGCTTGGTGACCTGCTTGACCAACGCGGGATCGCTGAGCAGCCACAACGCCGCCCAGTGGTCCGCGCACACCGTCACCGGCGCGTCCGGCAGCACCCCGTCGCCGACCAGCCGCAGCCCCTGCCGCGCCCAGCGCAGCGACGCGCTCGCGTCCGCCAGCGGCACCGTCGGGCCGACCGCGAGGCGCGCGCCGTGCATCGCCGCGGACAGCCGCTGCAGCCGCTCGCTCGTGACCGGGCCCGGCACCAGCAGGCACGGCTCGGCGTCCCGCAGGTCCGCCAGGACGTCGGGCTCCAGCGCGGGATCGGGCTCGTGCGTGCCCGGCTCGGGTTCCACCGCGACCAGCGCGCACTGCTCGGGCACCGGCCAGCCGACCGTCCTGGCGAGGTCGGCGACGGCCGTTCGGGAGACCGGCGGCCGTTGCAGGATCAGCCGCAGCAGCCGTCGGCGCAGGCCGCGGCCGGCTTCCTGCGACTGCACGCGCGCCTCGCGGTAGCCCTGCGCCGACAGCGACGCCAGCTCGTCGAGGTAGACGAACAGCCGGTCCGCCAGCCACGACACGTCCACCGCGGGCAGCGAGCGCTGCCGCTCGATCCGCGCCACCCGACGCCACGCGACGCGGCCACCGGTGCGCAGCGCCGCGTGCAGCTGGTCGAGGGTGCGGCCGGCGTGGCCCTCGGCGCGGCCGATGTCCCGGAACCGGCGGTCGGCGTCGCCGCGCGCCAGCTGCGGGTACTCGACGAGGTCGGCGAACAGCCGGACCGCGTACTGCACCCGCTCGCGCAGCAGCCCGCCGTGCAGTTCCTCCAGCGGGCGCCCGTATTCGGGCACCACGCGGCGGATCTCGCGCGTGATCTCGTCGACGAGCCCGGGCAGTTCCGGGCGCAGCAACGCGGCCAGCCGGCGTCTTCGTTCTTCCAGCACGCCCGGGCGACCACCTTCCACAACAACCCTTTCCACATTCAGCACGTGCTCGACACGTCCCCCGGCTTCGTTCGGTTCGGGAAATCCCAGGCGTCGCATCTTGGGTTCGGTTTCCCGTGAGCGGCAATCGGTGAAATCACCAGTCCCCATCCCCTACCGTTACCCGCACGCAACTCCCGCGACATCCCGCGACGGAAGGAAACCACGGTGTCCCGCTCCGGCCCGCACGGCCGCGAAACCGCGCTCGCCGAACTCGCGGACCTGCTCTCGCGCACCCGAGGGGGAACCGGTGGAGCAGTGGAAATCCGCGGTGGCGCCGGGCTGGGCAAGACCACGCTGCTGGCCGCGGCGGCGGAACTCGCCCCGGATTTCCGGGTGCTGCACGTCCGCGGTGCGGCGGCTGAGAAAACGCTTCCCGGCGCGGGACTGCACCAGCTGGCGACAGCGCTCGACACGCCCTGTGACGTTTCCGACACCAGCCCGGAACAGCTCTTCCCGCTTTACCTCGCGCTCACACGCGCACTCGCCGCGGCCGCGCGGGAAAACCCCGTGCTCTGCTGTGTGGACGACTTCCCCTTGCTCGATTCCGTTTCCCGTCGGGGAATCACGTTCTGCGCCCGCCGAATGGCGGATCACGCCGTACTCCTGTTGCTCGCGGGTGATCCGGCCGAGCACGGAGAATTCCCGGTCGTCCCGCTGCTCCCCCTCTCCGGCGAAGCGAGCCGCCGCCTGCTCGCCGACCTCGTCCCGGACGGCCTGCCGAGGGATCTCGCGGACGAACTCGTCGCGCTGGCTTCGGGAAATCCACTGGCGCTGACCGAACTGGCGGCCGCGCTGACCCCGGCCCAGCTCGCGGGCACCGCTCCCGCGCCGACCGCGCTGCCCCCGGAAAGCCGCCTGCGCGCACGGTTCCGTCGCCGCTACGAAGCGCTTTCCCCGGCGGCCAGGCAGTTCGTGCGCCTCGTGGTGGCGGGCGAGCGCGTGGACGGCGACACGGTCGTGCGCGCGGCGCGGGAAACCGGCGCCGACCTGTGCGCGCTCGACGAGGCGACCGCGTCCGGGCTGGTGCGCGAGGTGGACGACGTCCTGGAGCCGGCGGGCGCGCTCGTGCGGTCCTCGCTGTACGCGGAGCTGTCGCTCGCCGACCGGCACGCCACGCACGCGCTGCTCGCGAAGGTGCTCGACGACGGACGCCACCGGCTGCCCGCGCTCGTGCAGCGCGCCGCGATCGCCCCGCGCCCGGACGACGCCCTCGCCGACGAACTCGACGAAGCCGCCGCGACCGCGCGCAAGACGAAGGACTACGCGTCCTCCGCCACCGCCTACCACCACGCCGCCGACCTGACCGCCGGTCCGCACCGCCAGGCACTGCGCCTGCTCGCGGCCGCGCGCGACGCATGGCTGTCCGGTCAATCGCGCTGCAGCAGGACACTCCTGCGGCGCCTGCCCCCGCTGACCGGCGATCACACCGTGCGCGGGCTCGCCGCGCTGCTCGCCGGTGAGATCGAGCTGCGCGACGGCACCCCCGCCGACGGGCACCGCAGCCTGCTCGAAGCCGCCGACGAACTCGGCACCTCCGACCCCGCGCTGGCGATCACCGCGCTGATGCGCGCCGCCGAGGCCACGTGCGCCGCGGGCGACTACGCCGCGTTCTTCACCACCGCCGAACGGGTGCGCGCGCTCGCGCGGCCGGAGGAACCGTTGCCGCGCTTGATGTCCGACCACTTCGCCGGGCTCGCGGCCGCGTTGCGCGGGCGGTTCGACGAGGCGCGGGAGCCGCTGCTGCGGGTCGTGGCCGCGGCAGAACACCTGGCCGGCTGCGCCCCGAAGGTGTGGGCCGTGCTCGCCGCGCTCGTGCTGGGCGACGACGAACGCGCGCAACGCCTCGCCACGCAGGCGGTGTCGGCCGCGGCGGACGACGGGGTGCTCGCACCGTGGGCGCTGGAGTTCCTCGCGCACACCGCGCTGCGGCTGGACCGCTACGCCGCGGCCACGCGGGCCGCGGTGGACGGGCTGCGGCTCGCGCAGGTACGCGGGCAGCACAACTGCGCGATCAACCACCTCGCCACGCTCGCGCTGGTCGCCGCGCTGCAGGGCGACCGGGCGACGGCGGAACTGCGGCTGGCGCACGCCGCCGACATCGCCGCGGCACGCGGGCTGGCCCGCCCGGTGGTGCTGGCCTCGTGGGCGCTGGCCTGCCTCGACCTCGCCGAGGACCGCGCCGCCGACGCGGTCGACCGGCTGCGTGACGTCGTGGTCGGCGGCACCGACCCGTTCGTGCGGGTGCTCGCCACCCCGCAGTTCGTCGAGGCCGCCGTCCGCAGCGGCGACCACGCCTCGGCGGTGAAGGCGCTGGAGGTCTTCGAGAGCTGGGCGCGGAGCACGGGCGGCCCCGCGCACCTCGCGTTGTCCCAGCGGTGCCGCGCACTGCTCGCGACCGGTGAGGAGGCCGACGAACGGTACCGCGAGGCGCTGCGGCTGCACCGGCGCGCGGACCGGCCGTTCGAGCTGGCCAAGACGGAGCTGTTCTACGGGGAGCGGCTGCGGCGCGACCGCAAGCCCCGCGACGCGCGGAAGTACCTGCGTGGCGCGTGGCAGACGTTCCAGCGCTACGAAGCCGCGTACTGGGCGGACCGGGCGCGGGCGGAACTGCGGGCCGCGGGCGAGGCGGTCGAGCACCCCGCGCCCCCGGAGCTCGACCTCACCCCGCAGCAGGCGCAGATCTCGAAACTGGTCGCCGAGGGCGCGACGAACCGCGAGATCGCGGCGCAGCTGTTCCTCAGCCCCCGCACCGTCGAACACCACCTGCGCAACATCTTCGCCAAGCTCGGCATCCGCTCGCGGGTGGAGCTGACGACGTTCTTCCGCTGAACCGGTTACCCCCTCCCCCGCCGGGTACCCCACCGGCTGCGAACCGGAGAAGGAGGACACCGTGGCGAACGACGTCATCACGCTGCTCGAACAGCAGCACCAGGAGATCCGCCGGCTGTTCGGTGAGGTCGAGCGTGCCCAGGGCGATCAGCGCAAGGACGCCTTCCGCGAGCTGGTCCGGCTGCTCTCCGTGCACGAAACCGCCGAGGAGGAGCTGGTGCACCCCGAGGTGCGCCGGGCCGAGGGCGGCGAGCCGGTGGTGGACGCCCGGGTCGGCGAGGAGCACCGCGCCAAGGAACTGCTGTCCACATTGGACGACCTCGACCCGGACGCCGAGGGGTTCGACACCCTGCTCGTGCAACTGAGGGACGACGTGCTGGCCCACGCCGAGCACGAGGAACGCGAGGAGTTCCCGCTGCTGCGGCGGGCCACGGAGCAGAAGCGCCTGGAGGCCATGGCGGACATGGTGAAGGCGGCGGAGGCCGTGGCCCCGACGCATCCGCACCCCGGCGTGGAGAGCGCCGCGGCGAACGTGCTGGCGGGCCCTCCGGCGGCGGTCATGGACCGCGCCCGCGACGCGATCCGCAAGGTGCTGGGGCGTTAGCCGCCCGCCGGCTCGCCGGTGAAGCGGCGAGGCCGCTCGACGATGGCGCGCAGCGCTTCCACGTGGCCGAGGAAGCGTTGCCGCCCTTCGCCGGTGGCCCGCACGGTGGTCCTGGGGACCCGGCCGAGGTAGGTGCGCCGCTGCTCGACGTACCCGTCCTTGCGCAGCGTCGCCAGCTGTTTGGACAGTGCCGAATCCGACAGCGACACCGCGTCGCGCAGGAACGCGAAGTCGCACCACTCCGCCACGTCCAGCACGGACATGATCGCCAGCCGCGTCGGGTCCGACAGCAGGCGGTCCAGTTCCGGTGGTGGCGCGGAGTTCATCGCGTGCGTTGCCGCTGGGATCGCGAGAGCAGCAGCTGGGACAGCGCGAACAACGCGGTGAACGCGGCACCGTAGAGCACGCCCGCCACCGTGCCGGGGTAGTCCCGCAGCCCGGTCGAGGCGGCGACGTCCTGCGTGAACCCGTTGCCGTAGTGGAAGATCAGCCAGCCGCCGAGGCAGCCGAGCACCGCCACGACGCCGAAGACGCGGGGGACGAAGGACTGCCGTGGTTGCACGCCCCGCACTTTACCCAGCGGTGCGGAGCCGGAGCCGAAGGTGACGGCGAACACGACGACCAGCAGGACCAGGACGACTGCGGAGATCGCCTTCGCCCCGGTGAGGTCGACGAAGTCGTTCGCCGCCGTGACCGCCGCGATCAACACGAACATCCCCAGGTACACCCACCACGGCAGGCGCGCGGCGCGACGCGCCCGCTCCTGGTGGGCCCGGACCGCCGCCAGTGCCTCGGCCGCCTGCTGCTCGTCCCCGTACTCCACAACCGCCTCCTTCGACTACTTGCCTATCTGGAAAGTAGTCGCTTCTTTCCGAGGAGGCAAGTAGTCAGGAACGCCCGGCCCTGCTGCCCGCGTACGCCAGCTCCCTGGCCTTCGCCAGCCAGTCCGGGTACAGGGTGACGCCCGGTGGGTGGTGCAGCATCGGGTCGAAAGCGGGCTTCTCCGCGTCGTCGCACACGGTGTGCAGGCGCAGCTGCGCGATCGGCCGCGGCACGCCCGTCGCCTGCGCTTCCGCGACCACCAGCTCGAACCCGCCGCCACGCACCAGCCGCCGCGCCGCGCGGAGGGACGCGTCCACGTCCGGCTGCCCGCCCGCCGCCTGCGCGAGCAGCCACCGCAGCCCGCCGTCCACGCGGTACGGCGCGAGGCTGCTGAACGGCGCTTCGCACCACCCCGCGGACGGGAAGGGCACCACGCGCCCGAACGGCCCGATGGTCGAGAACGTCAGGTCCCACGGCCCGGTCTCCAGCGGGATCCGCACCGCGAGCCCGAGCACGTCGCGGAAACCCCGTGGCACGCCCACCCCCTTGGACAGGCGGGCGCGCACCTCCACGGGGCCGTCCGGGAGCGGCCACGGGCCGCGCCGCACCGGCGTGAGGGTGCCGTCCGCCAGCACCCCGTCCGGGTGGAAGGCGCGGGCGTGCCGCACGTGGGCGAGGGCGTCGAACGCGGGGCGCAGGAGTCGCATGGGGCCAGGATTGCCGGGTAGCCCCCGGACTATGCGCGGACCCCTCGCCCTGCCCGGCGGCGACTCACTGACGTTCATCGGCACCGCCACGGTCCTGCTGCGGCTGGGCCCGTTCACGGTGCTGACCGATCCGAACTTCCTGCACCGCGGGCAGTGGTGCTACTTCGGGCAGGGCCTGTTCGACCGCGTCGCGCGCCGGGACCTCGCGGCGGACGTGCCGGTCCTGACCACCGCACACGCCGCGCACCGCTTGAGCCGCAAGGGTTTCCGCGAAACCGTGGCGCTGGAGACGTGGGCGAGCGAAACCCTCACCGACGGCGACGCGTCCATCACGGTGACCGCCGTGCCCGCCCGCCACGCGCCCCGCCCGCTCGACCGCGTGCTGCCGCCGGTCATGGGCAGCATCTGGACCTACACCGCGGGTCCCGGCGCGAAACCACTGCGGATCTACGTCAGCGGCGACACCGTGGTGCACGACGAACTCCGGCAGATCCACGACCGCTACCCGGATGTCGATCTCGCGATCGTGCACCTCGGCGGCACGCGCGTGCTGGGCGTGCTCGTCACGATGGACGACCGGCAGGGCGTGGCACTGCTGGAAATGCTGCGGCCCGCCCACGCCGTGCCCGTGCACTTCGACGACTACGCGAACTTCACGTCACCGGTGTCGAACTTCCTGCAGGCGGTCGCCGCGCGGGGACCGGCGACCGCCGTGCGGATGCTCCGCCGTGGCGAAAGCCTGCCGCTGTCGGAACTTCACTGAGCCGTCAGCGGCTGGGCGATGTCCTCCAGTGACGCGTTCTCCGCCTTGACGCCGAACAGCAGCTCCGCCACCCCGCCGACCGCCATCACCACCGCGGCGACGCCGAAACCGAGCGCGGCGAGCCCGCGGTCGTTCGCCTCGACCAGCGAGCCGAACAGCAACGGGCCGATGATGCCGCCCACGCCGGTGCCGATCGCGTAGAAGAACGCGATGGCGAGCGCCCGCGTCTCCATCGGGAAGATCTCGCTCACCGTCAGGTACGCGGCGCTCGCCCCGGCCGACGCCAGGAAGAACGTCGCGACCAGCAGCGCGAGGAAGCCCCACGGACCACCGGCCCCGCTGGTGAACACGAAGATCAACGGCACCGTCAGCACCGCCGAGCCGAGGTAGCTGGTGGCGATCATCGGCCGGCGGCCGACCGTGTCGAACAGCCGTCCCAGCAGCAGCGGGCCGAGCAGGTTGCCGACCGCGTAGACCACCACGAACACCGGCACGAAACCCGAGTTCACGTTGTAGTACGTCGAAAACAGCGTGCCCAGGTTGAACGTGATGCCGTTGTAGAGGAACGCCTGCCCGACGAACAACGCCAACCCCAGCACGGCGCGCCGGGGGTAGGTCTTGAAGGCGGTGCGGGCGATCTCGCGGAACGGGATCGCGTGCCGCTGGCGGATCCGGATCGACGACTCCGGCTCGTCGAGCTCCTTGTCGCTCTCGCGTTCGACCTCCTGCTCGATCGAGCCGACGATCTTCTCGGCCTCGTCCTCGCGGCCGTGGATGAACAGCCAGCGCGGGCTCTCCGGCACGTGCCGCCGCACGACGAGGATCACCACGCCCAGCACGGCGCCGAGCGCGAACGCCAGCCGCCAGCCCACCGGCAGCGGGAAGACCGACTGGTCGAGGAACACCAGCGCGAGCGCGGAACCGGCCGCGGAACCACCCCAGTACGTGCCGTTCACGACGAGGTCGACGCGGCCACGCAGGCGGGCGGGGATCAGCTCGTCGATGGCGGAGTTGATCGCCGCGTACTCGCCGCCGATGCCCGCGCCGGTCACGAACCGCGCGAGGAAGAAGAACCACGGCGCGAACGTGAAGGCGGTGGCGATCGTGGCGAGCACGTACACGCCGAGCGTCACCAGGAACAGTTTCTTACGCCCGAAGCGGTCGGTGAGCTGACCGAACACAAGCGCGCCGAGGCACGCGCCGAGCACGTAGAACGCCGCCGCGACCCCGACGTCGCCGGAACTCATCCCCGCGCCGCTGCCGTGCTCGGTCATCCGGGAGGCGATCGAGCCGACGATCGTGACCTCGAGCCCGTCGAGAATCCAGACCGTGCCCAGCCCGATGAGGACCCGCCAGTGGAAGTGCGCCCACGGCAGGCGGTCCAGCCGCGCGGGGATCGACGTGGTGAGCACCCCGCTCGTCATCACGCGCCCAGCTGGGTGATCTCGGTGTCGAGCACCGCGGCCTGCTCCTCGAGCGCCCGCTCGTCCGGCTCGCCCTCCCCCAGCCGCTGCCGCAGGTCCTCGCGGGACACCACGGTCATGGCACCGGCGTGCTCCGCGGCGCGCTCGGGCGGCACGACGAGCAGCTGCCCGGCTTCGAGCACGAGCTTGCCGCCCTCGCCGGAACGGAGGAGGACTCGGAGATCGTCTGCGGTCACCTTGGTCATGCCGCAGGCAGTACCCAGAAGGAGGACTTCCTACGCCGCAGGGGTTTCCGGCACGTCCCAGCCGCGCTCGACGGAACGGCGGCAGCGTCCGGGCTCGTCCCCGTGGCTGACGAACAACGCGGTCAGCATCGGCGGTCCGTAGCCCAGCGTGGTGCGGGGCAGCGGGCCGCCCGCGACCAGGGAGACCAGCCCGTGTGCGACGGCCCAGGTCTGGGTCGCCAGGTCCAGCGGCACGGTTCCGGCTGCGAAGCGGCCCGTTTTCCGGCCCCGGTCGGCGGCCTGGACGAGGTGCTCGAGCGTGTCGTCGGCGGCCTGCAGGTCTTCGAGGTCGAAGCTCGCGTCGAACATCACCCGGTACAGGTCGGGGTGGTCGAGCGCGTTGCCGAGGTACGCGGAGACGAGGGCGGTCAGGTCGCGCACGGCGTCGTCCGACGGGGTCACGTCGGCGAAGCGAGCGGCCATGTGCGTGAAGCCCTCCTGGCGCAGGGCCTGCCACAGCCCGTCCATGCTGCCGAAGTACGTGTAGACGGCCATGGTCGAGACGCCGGTGCCGGCGACCAGCGAGCGGAGCGTGATGGGCTCGCGGGTGCGGAGCATGTGCGCGGCGCGCTCGAGGAGCAGGGTGCGCACCGCCGGGTCCTTCGTCCTCGCCATGACCGCCAGAATACATAGCATTGCTTTGCTATAGTTCGGACATGACAGTCGAACTTCTCAATCCGGACGGACTCCCCAAGGTGGACCTGTACCGCCAGGTCGCGGTCGCGACGGGGTCGAAGCTGGTGTTCCTCGCCGGCCAGGTCGCCCTCGACGCCGAGGGGCGCAAGGTCGGCGAAGGCGATCTCGCGGCACAGGTCGAGCAGTGCTACCTCAACGTGGGCACCGCGCTGGCCGAAGCGGGCGCGACGTTCGACGACGTGGTGAAGCTGACCGTGTACCTCGTCGACTGGACGCCGGACAAGATGGCGCTGTACGTGGAAGGCGTGTCCCGGGCCTCGGCGAAGCTCGGGGTGGACGCCCTGCCGCCGTTGACGGGGATCGGGGTCGCGGCACTGGCGGAGCCGGATCTCCTCGTCGAGATCGAGGCCGTCGCCGTCGTGGACTGAGTCAGAGGTCGATGACGATTTTGCCGTGGACGTGGCGTGCGGCTTGGCGTTCGACGGCGGTCTGGATCTGCTCGACGGGGTAGTGGGCGGCGATCGGTACGTGGAGGTGGCCTTCGGCGATGAGGGTGGCGATCTCGCCGAGGGCGCTGGTGCCGTTGGCGCCGTTGGCGGGGGTGATGCCGTCGATCTGGGTGGCGATGGTGGTGATGCGGTGGTCGGGGACGCCGAGTGCGCGGGCGGCGTGGACGGTGTCGGTGCCGTGCAGGTCCAGGGCCGCGGTGACACCCTCGGGGGCGAGCGCCCGGACCCGCTCGACCAGGCCCTCGCCGTAGGTGACCGGTTCGGCGCCCAGCGCCCGCAGGGCCTCGGCCGAGGCGGCGGAGCCGGTGCCGATCACCCGGGCCCCGGCGCGGCGGGCGAGCTGGACGGCGAACACCCCGACCCCGCCGCCCGCGCCGCCGATGAGCACCGTGTCCCCAGGCCCGGGTTTGACCACAGCCACCGCGGCGGCCGCGGTG
>NZ_BAABIB010000129.1:0-10694 GCF_039542405.1 Amycolatopsis dongchuanensis | reverse complement strand
CCGGGCGGGCGATTGTGGCGGCGAGTGCGGGGAACCTGCCGCGGTTGACGCTCGAACTCGGGGGTAACGACCCGGGTATCGTGCTGCCGGACGCCGATCCCGCGGCGATCGCCGAGGATCTGTTTTGGGGTGCGTTCATCAACACCGGGCAGACGTGTGCGGCGTTGAAGCGGTTGTATGTGCACGAGAGCCTCCACGACGAGGTGGTGGAGGCGCTGCGGGCGGTGGTGGAGCGGACGCCGATGGGGCCCGGTGTCGAGGAGGGCAGCCTGCTGGGGCCGTTGACCACGAGGGAGCAGTTCGGGATCGTGGACACCCTGGTGGAGAAGGCGAAAGCCGCGGGCGCCCGGATCGTGGTGGGTGGGGAGCCGGATCGGGACGCGCCCGGCAATTTCTATCCCGCGACCCTGGTGACGGGTGTGGCGGGGGATGCGGGACTGGTGGTGGAGGAGCAGTTCGGGCCGGCGTTGCCGATCCTGCCCTACCGCGATCTCGACGACGCGATCAGGCAGGCGAATGCGTTGGACACGGGGTTGGGGGCGTCGGTGTGGTCGGCGGATGTGGAGCGCGCGAAGGAGGTGGCGGGGCGGATCGAGGCGGGCACGGTGTGGATCAACAAGCACGGCACTGTGCACCCGATGGTGCCCTTCGGTGGGGTGAAAGGCTCCGGTTACGGCCTCGAATTCGGCCAGGAAGGCCTCAAAGCCGTCGCCGTCCCCCAGATCATCAACGGCTGAACACCGAACCCGGAATCCTCCGACGAGGGAGGCAGCGATGTGCTCCGCGGTCAGCCTGGACCTGTGGCGCTCGGCCGTCTCCAAAGCCGTGGTGCCACTGGAGATCGACGAGGTGGGTGGCGTCACCTTCCGCGGCCGCCTGGGGCGGACCGTCGTCGAGGACGTCTCGTTGTTCGACATCGCCGCGACGCCCCACGTCGTACGCCGGACGTCGCGGCTCATCACGCCGGAGGACCGCCGGTTCTACAAGCTGAGCCTGCAGTTGCGGGGCACGGCCGTGCTGGAGCAGGACGGCCGGCGGGCCGAACTGCGCCCGGGAGACCTGGCCATCTACGACACCCACCACCCCTACGACCTGGTCTTCCCCGGCCGGAACCACGCGATGGTCATCATGTTCCCGCACGAGCTGGTCGACCTCCCGCCGGCCGAGGTGAACCGCGTGACCGCCGTGCGGTTCCCCGGTGATTCCGGCCTCGGCAAGGTCATCAACCCGTTCTTCGTCGAGCTGGGGCGGAACCTGGACCAGCTGGCCGGGGTCAGCGCGTCACGGCTGGTGCATTCGGCGCTGGACCTGCTCGTGACGCTGCTGGCGCAGGAGCTGGACCGCAGGCACAGCGCGGTGGCGAACTCGGCCCGCAGCCTCGCCCGCGAGGTGCGCCAGTACATCCTGGACCACCTCGGCGATCCCGGGCTGACGCCGTCGTCGATCGCGCGTGCCAACCACATCTCGACCAGGCACCTGTACACGATCTTCTCCGGTGGCGAGCCGGTTTCGGCGTGGATCCGTTCGCGGCGGCTCGAGCGCATCCGCCGCGATCTGGCCGACCCGCTGTACGCCGACCGTCCCGTCTCGTGGGTCGCGTGCCGCTGGGGCCTGACCGACGCGGCGCATTTCAGCCGGCTCTTCAAAGCCGAGTTCGGCGAGTCGCCGACGGCCTACCGCTTGCGTTCCGCGGCACGGTGAAATCGCGAGCACACCCGGGGACAAGGGGTCTGCAGTCCGGTACAAGACGCGGTGCACCGCTCGCTGTGACGATATGCCTCCACTGCTCGTGGCATGGGAGGCCAGGATGAGCGAACGACGGAAGCACGTTCAGCGCCGCCGGTTCCTGCAGGGCGTCGGCGCCGGGATCGCGCTGGGAGCGGTCGGCGGCACGGCGGAGGCGGCCGCGGCACCAGGGCAAGGCAAGGCGGATCTGCTGCTGTACAACGGCAAAGTCCTCACCATGGCCGGGGCTTTCGTGCCCGCGGAAGCCATCGCGATCAGGAACGGCGTGGTGCTGGCGGTCGGCAGCGGTCGCGACCTCCGGCGCTTCACGAACTCGCGGACCGAGGTGGTGGACCTCCGCGGCCGGACGGCCGTGCCCGGGATCAACGACGCGCACTTCCACCCGCTGGGCCTGGGGACCAACCAGCCACCGCTCACCCTCGACCTCAGCAGGGGCGCCGTCCGGTCCATCGCGGAGATCCGGGACCTCGTCGCGGAGGCCGCCAAGGCGAAGGCATCGGGGGAGTGGATCCGCGGTTTCGGCTGGGACCAGGGCTATCTGGCCGAGAACCGGTACCCGACGCGGCTGGACATCGACGCGGTTTCCCCGGACAACCCGGTCGCGTTGCGGGAGTGGTCCGGGCACGCCTTGTGGGTGAACTCGAAGGCGCTCGAACTGGCCGGGATCACGCGCGTCTCGCAGCCCCCGCTCGGCGGTGTGATCGTCAAGGACGGCAACGGGGAACCGACCGGGCTGCTGCTGGAGGTCGCGGCCAACCTCGTCACCGGGGTGATGCCGGACTTCACCGAGGAGGAGAAGCGCCACGGCCTGCGCCTCGCGGTCGACATCATGCACCAGCACGGGATCACCTCGGTCACCGACGCCGGGATCGATCTCGGGTCGGTCCAGCGGTACCGGGAAATGCTGCGGTCGGGCGAAATCCGGCAGCGGTGCACGATCATGATCGCCGCGTCGAGCGCGGGTGATCTGCGGGAAACGTTGCTGGCGGCCAGGAAACTCGAAACCGACCGGTCGTGGCTGAACGTGAGCCAGGTGAAGATCTACGGCGACGGGGTGCCGACCCAGGCGCGCACGGCGTGGGTGTCCCAGCCGTACGTCGGTGGCGGGAACGGGGGGCTGACGCTGCCGGGGAGTTCGGTGGAGGAGCAGCTTTCGCGCCTGCGCCAGTGGGTGCTGACGGCGCACGAGCTGGGGTTCCAGGTGGGCACGCACGCGACGGGCGACCTGACGATCCACGCGGTGGTCGACGCCTACCAGGCGGCGGTGGAGCGCTTCGGCGGCCGGTTGCGGCACTACGTGATCCACGGCGACCTCACCACGCGCGAAGACCTGCGGCGCATGGCGCGTTTCGGGTTCCCGGTGAGTTTCAACCCGCAGATCAAGCGGTCGCTGTCGCACCAGCTGGTGGACGTGATCGGCCGGGAGCGCACGGACTACCAGTGGCCGTACCGGACGGCGCTCGGTCTCGGCGTGCGGGTGGGCAGCGCGTCCGACGCCCCGGTGGTGGGACTGCCGGACTTCCGCGAGGGCCTGACGGCGATGCTGACGAGGAAGAGCCTGGCGACGGGTGAGGTCTTCGGGGCGGGGGAGATCATCGGGCTGGAGCAGGCGCTGGCCAGTTACACGACCGCGGGTGCCTGGCAGGACCACGCCGAGCGCTGGAAGGGCACGCTCGCGCCGGGCATGGCCGCCGACGTGACGGTCTTCGACGGCGATCTGCTCCGGACCGCGCCGGAGGAGATCGTGGACCTGCCGATCGCGATGACGTTCGTCGGCGGCCAGGTGGTGTACGACGCCTCGACCGACGCGCGCACGCCCACCGCGTCCCCGGCGGCCGCGGCGAGCGGGCTGGCGAAGTACTGGAGTACCGGTTGCTGCCACGGCTGAGCAAGTCCTCGAGGGACAATG
The DNA here is from genome assembly GCF_039542405.1 of Amycolatopsis dongchuanensis. Classification (NCBI taxonomy): domain Bacteria; kingdom Bacillati; phylum Actinomycetota; class Actinomycetes; order Pseudonocardiales; family Pseudonocardiaceae; genus Amycolatopsis; species Amycolatopsis dongchuanensis. The sequence goes on along the minus strand of NZ_BAABIB010000129.1, from coordinate 7,039 downwards.
CGGTCCGGACGCAGAATCCGTCAAGTTTCGCGCGTGTCCGCGTCGGCCCAGCGCGCCATCGCCGAGCTGGAGCGTGCGCGGCTACGCCCGGGTGCGATCGCCGAAGCCCTGGACGGCAGGGCCCGGTCGTGCACGGGCCGTTGCGAGCACTGCACAACTACGCGCCCGAGGACTGCACCCGCTTCCAGCCGCCGGTGGGAGATGTTCACCTTCGGGGTTGACCTGGTGCACCCGCCAATGGACGGCCGGGTCGTTCCCGCTCGGCCACCTGCTCACGCTCGAACGCCGGCAGTCGGATCTGGTGGCACTCAGGGGGCGCCATCGTGACGGAAGCTCCCGAGGCGAGGGTAGTCGGGCGACGGGATCGCCAGCCCGACAGCAGCCGCGAACGTGGGGGCAGCCGACGACGCGCAGGTTGCAGCACGGCAGAGCAGGCCACGCGCCAGCCCGGTTTCGTGGTCGATTGCGAAACACCAGCGCGGAGCTGTCCCGCCCACCCGTAACTCGGTCAGGTTTCTCGGATCACGACTGTCGGGAGTCGGCGTCAAGCCGGGCCAGTGCAGCGCTGAGAAATGCGTCCCGGCGTGCCCCGAGCGTATCGGCATCGAGGTCCGGTCGGCCCTGGTCGTGCATGACCGGGACGCAAAACCCCATGTCGGCGAGAGAGCAGGTGGCCGCCACGACGTCCCAGTAGGCAAGGTCGTCCGCCCGCCGCCCTGTGGCCCGCTGCCAGCCTTCGAGCACGTGGTCGGCGGCGGGCAGTCCGAACAACAAGGCTGCGTCGAACCGCGCCCCGCTGAGGTCGATCCCCGGGGATCCGGCGCCCGCGCAGTCCCAATCGACGAGGCCGGTGCAGCGGCCGCCGGACCACAGGGTGTTCCCGTGCCACAGGTCCCCGTGGACGAAGACCGTCGGGCCGCCGGGCGCGGGCAGCCGGTCCAGACGCTCCTCAGCGGCCGTGAGCAGGGCGGTGGTGCCCTTTGCGCGGCGGAGGGCTGTGAAGTCCACATCCGCGATCGAGCGGGTCCGCAGCGGCAGAGCGGGCCGAGGCGTCAACGGAACCGCCTGCAGCGCGGCCGCCGCGGCTCCCAGGCCTCGCAGCCGCTCGGCGGACGCGACCGGCGGGATCGTGCTGTCCCCGGGCAGGACGGTGGTCAGCACCGCCAACGCGCCTGTTTCGGCCCCGTCGAGGTCCGCAGCGATCAGGCGAGCGGCGGGCAACCGATGCTCCGCGGCAACCCGTAGCGCCGCCACCTCCGTGCCGAACCGCCGGCGGTGGTTCGAATCGGCCGGGTCACCGAGCCGCAGTACCGCCGCCTCGACCCGGTCGGCCGGTTCGAACCTCAGCAGCCACGGATTTCCGCCTTCGCGCAAGCCTGTGGCACCGTCCACCCGGACGCCGCCTCCCACCGCGCCGGACACCCAGCGCAGGACCTCCTCGGGCAGCTCCGACACCGCGATCACCCCCGCCGTCCGGCACAGGCTAGTGCGCGGACGGGTCTCGTGGGCCCACCACGCCCTCGGGCGTCAAGCTTGCGACTCCCCGCCGTCGACGAACAGTTCCGTGCCCGTGATGAACTTCGCTTGGGGCGAGGCCAGGAAAGCCACCGCGTCGGCGATTTCGGACGGTTGCCCGAGCCGCCCGAGGGGGACCCGGCCGGCTTCGCCGTCCAGCAGGGCGCGCGCCTGGCCGGGATCGGGCGCCAAGCCCGCGAGCCCGGGGGTGTCGGTCGGCCCCGGGGTCAGCGTGTTGACGCGGATACCCCGCTCGGCGAGCTCGATCGCCCACACACGGCTGAACTGGCGGATCGCCGCCTTGCTCGCCGAGTAGACACCGAACGCGGGGGTCGCCCGCGCGGCCGAGGTCGAGCCGATCACGACGACCGACGCCCCGGGGGTGAGCAGGGGAAGCGCTTTCTGCACCGTGAACACCGTGCCGCGGACGTTGGTCCCGAAGGTCTGGTCGAAGTCTTCCGGCTTGAGTTCCGCGAGCGTGGCGAACGCGCCGCCGCCCGCGTTCGCCACGAGGACGTCGAGGCCCTCGCCGCGTGCGCCGATCGCGGCGTAGACGCGGTCGAGATCGTCGAGGTCCGACACGTCCGCGCGGATGGCGGTGACCCGGTCGCCGAGTTCGGCGACGAGCGCGTCGAGCTGCGCCTGGCGCCGTCCGGTCACGAAGACGTGCGCGCCCTCCCCGGCCAGTCTGGTCGCGATCGCGCGCCCGATCCCGGACGTTCCGCCGGTCACCAGCGCGGTCGTCTGCGTCATGTCGAGTCCTCCCGTGGTTTTTGACTATCGCGTCCATAATACAGTTATGGACGATCTGGTCAACAACGGTTAGGATGAGGACCGTGCCGAGACCGAGGAAGTTCATCGAGGACGAGGTTGTCGCCTCCGCGGGCGAGACCTTCGCGAACCACGGCTACGGCGGCACCACGATAGACGACCTGATGAAGGCCACCGGGCTCGGCAAACAGAGTCTGTACAACGCTTTCGGCGGCAAGCGCGGGCTGTTCCTGAAGGCGCTGTCCGCCAGCGCCGCCGAGGCCGTGGCGGCCGTCGACGAAGCGCTGGCGGGCCCCGGCTCCACGCCGCTGGAGCGGATCAAGGCGCAGATGCTCAAGGTCGCGCTCGCGCTCAGCGAGGACGGTCCGGGTTCGCTGTTCACGAAGGCCACCGTCGAGCTGGGACACCGTGACTCCGACGTCGCCGCGTCGGCGCTGGACGGGTTCACCCGGCTCGAAGGGATCTACTGCCACTGCATCATCGAGGCCCAGCGCAGCGGCGAACTCGCGGCCGACGCCGACCCGCACGCACTGGCGGCGTTCTTCGTCGCCGTCACGCGGGGGATGGAAGTGCTCGCCATGGCCGGGGTCGGCCGCGCCCAGCTGGTCGCGATCGCCACGACGTCCCTGGCGGCCCTCCCCGTGGCCGACGACGCCGGATCCGCTTGATCAGCGCCCCAGTTCCTCCTGCACGGTTCGGATGACGTGCCGGGCGCTGTCCGCCATGACCTGATTCGTGGTGCGGTAGTACGGCAGGGCGATCAGCGCCTGGGAAAGCGCCCGGCCGCGGCCGCGCGCCCAGGTCGCGTCGTCCACCTCCAGCGCCTCGCGGAAAACCCGCCTCGCCCCGGCGGGCAGCAGGTGCCACGCCGGATACAGGTCGCAGGCCGGATCGCCCCTGCCGAGGCACCCGAAGTCGATCACCGCGGACAGCCTGCCGCCTTCCACCAGCAGGTTTCCCGGCATCAGGTCGGCGTGCAGCCACACTCCGGGCTCCGCTGGAGCCGGAGCCCGCAGCGCCTCCTCCCACACAGCCGTCACGAGATCGCAGTCGACTCGTTCTTCCGGAATCTCGCGCAGCCGTCCGATCGCCGCCCGGGTGGCCGAGTCGAGCAAAGTGAGCGGACCGCCACGGTAGGCCCTCGGCGCGTTCGGCAAGGGGATGCGCCGCATGGCCGCCACGAACCCGGCCAGGTCTTCGGCCAGCAGGACCGGCGCGCTCAACGCGCCCGGCCGGGGATGGTCTCCCGGTAACCACCGGTAGACCACCCACGGCCACGGCCAACCCGCGCTGGGCGCGCCGGCACCGAGGACCTCAGGGATGCGAGCAGGCAGCCAGGAAGCCAAGCGTGGCAACCATTCTCGTTCCCGTTCGAGGTCCTGTGCCCCGCTCTCCAGCAACGGCAGCCTGACGACCATGTCATCGCCCAGCCGGTAGATGGCGTTGACGGTGCCGGCGGAGGCGAACCGTTGCACGGGCAGTTCCGCCCACTGCGGGAACTGTGCCGCGATCAGCTCACGGACCGAACCGTCGTCGAGCAGGCGTGCACTGGAATGCGTTTCCCCTGCGACCACGACACGTCATCCCACTCCGCGGCCTGGAGGATGTCAAAAGCTTTCCGCTCGCGGCTCAGCCCAGGTAGGCCTCCGGGGCGGCGTTGGCCCCGTTCCGCCAGGCGGGCGGGAACAGCTTGCCCAGCGTGGCGAGAGTGTCGTCGTCGAGCTTGACGTCCAGCGCGCGCAGTGAGCCGTCGAGGTGGGCGACCGTGCGGGGCCCGATGACCGGCCCGGTCACGCCCTCCTGCGCGAGCAACCACGCGAGCCCGACGTGGGCCGGGTCCTCACCGAGGTCGGCGCACAACTTCTCGTACGCCTCGATGCTGTCCCGGTGCCGGGCGAGCAGGGCGGTCATGAACTCCGAGCCGCTGCGCGAAGCGGTGCCCTCCCGCTGTTTGCGGAGCACTCCGCCGAGCAGGCCGCCGTGCAGCGGCGACCACGCGAGCACGCCCAGCCCGTAGTGCCGGGCGGCGGGCAGCACCTCCAGCTCGATCCAGCGGACCAGCAGGTTGTAGAGCGACTGCTCGCTGACCAGCCCCAGGAAATGCCGCGACCGGGCGGCTTCCTGCGCCTGGGCGAGGTGCCAGCCGGCGAAGTTCGAGGAGCCGAAGTAGAGCACTTTCCCCTGCTGGCGCAGGACCGTGAACGCCTCCCAGATCTCCTCCCACGGCGTGTTCCGGTCGATGCGGTGCATCTGGTACAGGTCGAGGTAGTCGGTCCGCAGCCGCTTGAGCGAGGCGTCGCAGGCGCGGCGGATGTTCAGGGCGGACAGGTAGCCGTCGTTGGGCCAGGAACTCCTCGGGTGGTAGAGCTTCGTGCCCAGCACCGTCTTCTCGCGGCGGCCGCCGCCGGTCGCGAACCAGCGCCCGATGATCTGCTCGGTGACGCCGCTCTCGCCCGAGCCGTCCGTGCGCACGCCGTAGAAGTCGGCGGTGTCGAAGAAGTTGATGCCGTGCTCGTGCGCCCTGTCCATGATCGCGTGACTGTCCTCTTCGGACGTTTCCGGCCCGAAGTTGGCCGTGCCCAGCACGAGCCGGGACACCGTCAGGCCGCTGCGGCCCAGGTGGGTGTACTCCATGTGTCCGGTACTCCGATCAGTTCGCGCAGCCGGTGGGGCGGGCGACGAGTGGGTAGGCGCACAGCTGCCGGGACAACGTGACGGCCCCGGTGGCCGGGTCGGTCAGCGTGGCCGGGATGGACTGCGGGGCCTGTCCGTGTTCGACCCACGCCGCGACCGCCGCCACCGGGTCGTCGGGAACCGGGCCTGCCGCGTTGGCGCAGTGCGCGGCGCCGGGAGCCGGGAACAGGCGGGCGAACGAACTCGTGCCCCCCACCGTCCGCTGGACGTCGCGGTAGTAGTCGACGGTGCCCTGCGGCGGGATCAGCTGGTCCGCGAGCCCGTGCCACATCAGGATCTTGCCCCCGTTGCTGTTGAAGGCGCTCAGGTCCGGATCGTTCGTGTCGAGGGTGGACGAGAACTGCAGCCGGGATTGCGCGAACAGCTGGGAGAACCGGTCATAGGTGAGAGTGCGCCAATCCCAGTCCGGGTTCCGCTGCAGCCAGGTGCCCAGCCACGCCACGGGAAGTCCGAACGGCTCCGGGGTGGTCACCCCGTTCGCGGTCGTCGTCCCCGCGATCATGGACGGCGAAGCACCGCGGGTGAGGCCGTACCACAACGGCAGTCCTCCGGTGAGCTCCGGTCCCTTCCAGATCTTGTTCATCACGGCCGCGTCGGTGGCCGTGATGGTGCCGCAGGGAGTGCTCTCGCCGACCAGTTCGTCGGCGTTCCAGTCACACGACGCCGGGTCACCGATGATCCCGTCGGTGATGCCGTCATCACCGTCACAAGCCTTCACCACCGCCTGGGTGAACGCGTCCTCCTTGCAGGACGGCAGGGCGTCGTTCAGCTGCTTCATGACCAGCGGGGGCCAAAGGGCGGCGGGGACCCAGCTCGTCCAGTTGATCGCCGGTGCGCCGGAGACGATGCCGTTGTAGTCGGCGGGGTACCGCTGCGCCTCCATCAGAGCTTCCCGTCCGCCGGTCGAGCACCCCGTGAAGTAGGAGTACCGGATCTGGTCCGGGTAGAAGCGCTGGGTCACCGCCTTGCCGACGACGGTCATGCCGTGGATGGCGGCGGACGCGAAGTCCTCGATCAGCGGCTGGTTCAGCCGGCCGTTCGAGTCCAGCGCCCACCGGCCGGACACCGCGTCACCCAACGGGACACCGCAGTCGGTGCCCGCTGCCGCGTATCCGTTCTTGATCGTCTCCGCCAGGCCGGGGCTGACGTGCGACCCGGTGGAATAGCCGATGCCGCAGGAGAAACCGCCCCCGCCTACGCCTTGGAAACGGCCGTTCCAGTTCGTCGGCAGCCACACCGCGATGTGGATGGGGTTGCCGGCCGGGTCGGTCTGGGTCAGGTTCACCGCGCAGAAGCCGGGCAGCCCGGTGATCGCGGTGGTGGAGCCGGGTGGGACGTAGCTGCCGGTGGTGTCGAGTACGGCCGAATCGACCTTCAATCGCGGGATGTTCAGCCCGGCTGCCAGGTAACCGGCGCTGCACCGGGCCTGGGTGGACTGCGGGTCGGCCGTGGCCACGACGGCGGTCGAGGCCACCGTCAAGGCGGCCAGCGTCAGCGCGATCAACGTTCTCCGGCCTCGCCGGTGGATGAACATGGTTGCTCCTAGAGGTCGATGACGACTTTGCCGTGGACGTGGCGTGCGGCTTGGAGTTCGACGGCGGGGCGGATCTGGTCGACGGGGAAGGTCGCGGCGATCGGCACGCGGAGGTGTCCGGCCGCGACGAGGGTGGCGATCTCGCCGAGGGCACCGGTGCCGTTGGCGCCGTTGGCGGGGGTGATGCCGTCGATCTGGGTGGCGATGGTGGTGATGCGCTCATCGGGGACGCCGAGTTCGCGGGCGGCGTGGACGGTGTCGGTGCCGTGCAGGTCCAGGGCCGCGGTGACACCCTCGGGGGCGAGCGCCCGGACCCGCTCGACCAGGCCCTGGCCGTAGGTGACCGGTTCGGCGCCCAGCGCCCGCAGGGCCTCGGCCGAGGCGGCCGAGCCGGTGCCGATGACGCGGGCCCCGGCGCGGCGGGCGAGTTGGACGGCGAACACCCCGACCCCGCCGCCGGCGCCGCCGATGAGCACCGTGTCCCCAGGCCCGGGTTTGACCACAGCCACCGCGGCGGCCGCGGTG
>NZ_BAABIB010000128.1:0-63020 GCF_039542405.1 Amycolatopsis dongchuanensis | reverse complement strand
AACCCGAACCGGGCCGCGGTCTCCGGGTCGGAGGTCATGAACCAGTCCATCGGGTTCAACCCCGCCGCGGCCACCCGCACCCGGATCTGCCCCGGCCCGGCCTGCGGCACCGCGACCTCACGCAGCCGCAGCCGCTCCGGACCGCCGAACGACTCGAACTGGACCGCCCGGCTCGTCGTGGTGGGTTCGTTCAAGGGCACTGGATTCTCCTGGAGCTGCTCACGCCGCCGGTAAACGGACTACGCTTCGGTTGGTGTCCCCACCGTAACACAAATGGAGCGTGATCCGTTTTGACCGCCGCCGAGAGCCGCCGACCGCGCGCCGACGCGACCCGCAACCGCCAGCAGCTGCTGGACGTCGCCACCCGCATGTTCGCCTCAGCCGGGAGCGAGCCGTCGATGCGCGCGATCGCGCAGGAAGCCGGGGTCGGCATCGCCACCCTCTACCGGCACTTCCCCACCCGCGAGGCCCTGGTCGACGCCGTCTACCAGGACCAGGTCTCGCGGCTCACCACCGGTGCCCGTGAGCTGCTCGCCCGGCTCGACCCGCCCGCCGCGCTGCGCCGCTGGATGGACCTGTTCGGCGACTGGATCGCGACCAAGAACGGGATGCTCGACACGATGCTCGCGATGATCGAATCGGGGGAGCTCGCGCACGCCCACACCCGGACCGAGCTGCTCGCGGCCATCGACGGCATCCTCGACGCCGGGCGCGCGAGCGGGCAGCTCCGCGGCGACATCCCCGCCGAGGACATCGCCGCGGCGCTCATCGGCATCTTCACCGCGGCCGGCGCACCCGAGCACCAGGCGATGGCCGCGCGCCTGCTGGACCTCCTGATGGACGGACTCCGGCCCTGCGCCTGCGGCCAGCGGCAGTCCATTGTGGACTGATACTCAGACGACCTTCCGCGCCGATTCGAGGTTCGCGGCCAGGTTGTTCAGCGTGCGGGCCTGCGCCACGTAGTCCATCGACGAGAACTCCCACGGGTACACCTGCCCGGCGACCGCCGCGGGCAGGCGCGCGAAGGTCGGCTGCTGCAGGAGCGTGGCCCTGTCCATCGCACGCAACGAGTACAGCACCACGTCCGTCGCGTGCCTGCCGATGTTCTCCCAGCTCACCTGCTCCCAGTAGTACGTGCTGCCACCGGGATCCGGGTAGGTCAGCCCCAGCTCGGTGTAGCTGCGCAACGCCGGGTCGTCCGGCGCCTTCGCGATGTACACGCCGTCGCCCGGGTACGCGGCGATGGCCATCACCGTGAGGCCCTGGACCGCCGCGGCGCGCAGGCGCGTGCGTGCCGTCTCGTAGTCCTGCCGCCCGGTCGGTTCGGCACCGAGCGCCCGCGCCAGCTCTGCCGTCCGCTCCACCACGTTCGTCGCGGAACCGGCCATCTTCAGTGCGATGATCGGCGCGATCTCGGCGACCGCCTGCTGCTGGGTGATGTCCTTGAACCCGTACAGCGGCTTTGCGGGGTCCAATTTCCCAACGCTGTCAACGGGATAGGCGTGCGTCACGATCACGTCCGGCTTCGCGGCCGCGAGCGCTTCGATGTCGATTTCGCCGTAGGTGCGGCCGACCTGCTTGACCGGCGCGAGGTCCCGGCCCTTGAAGTTCACGTCGTCCTCCAGCGCGGTGTAGCCGAAGGACGCGACGGGCGTGATGCCGTAGTTCCACAGCGAGGCGATCGCGTCGTTGAGCCCGGCGATCCGCGCAGGCTTGGCGTCGAGGTCCACCTTCGTGCCCACGTCGTCCGTGAACGACCAGCCGCCGCCACCGCCGGGCCCCTGCGTGCCCGCACCGCAGGCGGCCAGGAACCCGGCGGCGGTCAGCGCCAGGCCGCCGGTGAGGAACGCGCGCCTGCTCGGCGCGGTGGGGAGTGGGGACATGGGTGGTTCACCTTTCTCGTGTTCTGCGCAGGAGGAGCCGGATGAGGTAGGGCGCGCCGAGCACCGCGGTGATCAGGCCGACCGGGACCTCCCAGCCGAACAGCGTGCGTCCGGCGAGGTCCGCGGCCTGCACGAGCACCGCGCCGCCGAGCGCCGAAGCGACCAGCGGCGGGCGCGAGCCACCGGTGAGGCGGAGCGTGATCTGCGGCACGATCAGCGCGACGAACCCGACGGGACCGGCCGCCGCGACGGCCGCGGCCGTCAGGCCGACCGCGATCCCCAGCGCGCCGAGGCGCGCGGTCTGCAGCCGGAGGCCGAGCGCGACCGCCGCGTCGTCGCCGAGCTGGGTCACCGCCAGCGTGCGCGGCAGGGTCAGCGCCGCCGGGACCAGCACGGCGGACAGCACGAGCAGCGGCACCGCCTGGTCCCAGCCGACGGCGCTGATCGACCCGACCAGCCACACGGTCGCCTGCGCGGCGCTGTTGACGCTCGCCAGCACCAGCAGCCACGACGTGAGCGCGGTCAGGATGACGGCGCACCCCAGTCCGACGAGCACGAGCCGGTACCCGTCGACGCCGTGCCGCCACGACAGCCCGTACACCGCCGTCGCCGCGAGCAGCCCGCCCACCAGCGCGGCGAGGGGAACGCCGACCGCGACGAGACCGCTGGTGACCGCGTAGGTGCCGCCGCCGAAGACGATCACCGAAACCGCCGCGGCGGACGCTCCGCCCGTCACGCCGAGGATGTCCGGTGCGGCCAGCGGGTTCCGCGAGACCGTCTGCGTGATCGCCCCCGCGAGACCGAGGCACGCACCCGCGAGGCAGCCCGTGACCGCCCGGGGCAGCCGGAGGTCGAACAGGATGTGCCGGGCCAGCCGCGCGCCGCCGCCGGTCAGCAGTTCCGGCAGGCTGCCGAGTTCGAGCGGGTACTCGCCGATCGTGACGCCGACGGCCGTCACGACGAGCAGCACCGCGAGCGCGACGAGGCACACGGTGAGGGCACGGGGGTTCCGGCGGAGGCCGAGGGTCGCGACCACGTCAGAGCCTCACCAGCCGGCCGCGCCGGGCGATCAGCACGAAGGCCCCGCCGCCGAGCACGGCGACCACGATCCCGGCGGGCACCTCGGCCGCGCCGCCGACGAGCCGTCCCACGACGTCCGCCGCCAGCAGCAGCACCGCTCCGGCCAGCGCGGCACAGGGCACGAGCCGCCGGTGGTCCGGCCCGGTCAGCGGCCGCACGAGGTGCGGGACGACGAGCCCGAGCGCGGCGATCGGCCCCGCCGCCGCGGTCGCCGACCCGGCCAGCAGCGTGACCGCCGCGAGCCCGGTCAGGCGCCCCGCCGCGACGGACTGGCCGAGCCCCCGTGCGGCGTCCTCCCCCAGCGCCACGGCGTTCAGGGCCCGCGTGTTGAGCATCGCGAGCACCAGCCCGGCGGCCACGAACGGCAGGATCGCGAGGCTGATCCCCGCGTCCCGGCCGCCGATCGCGCCGACCACCCAGCGGCGGTAGACGTCCAGCGTCGGCGCGTCGGCCAGCACCACGAGCGAGGTGAGCGTCGACAGCAGTGCGGTCACCGCCGCCCCGGCGAGCGCCATCGGGACGGGGCTGACGCGGGTGCCGCCCCGCGAACCGATCGCGAACACGACCGCCGTCGCCAGCAGCGCGCCGCCGAAGCCGAACCACACCTGCCCGGCGGGCGAGGCGACGGACAGCACGTTCGCGGCGAGCGCGACGGCGAGCGCGGCACCGGCGTTGACGCCGAGCAGCCCGGGATCGGCCAGCGGGTTGCGGGTGTGGCCCTGCATGAGCGCCCCGGCCGCACCGAGCGCGAGCCCGCACAGGACGCCGAGCACGGTGCGTGGCAGCCGCACGTCCCGCACGATCGTCGCCGCCTCGCTGCCGTCGTCGTGCAGGAGCACGTGGACCGCGGTGGCGAGGCCGAGATCGTTGCTGCCCAGCACGAGGCTGGCCGCGACCGCCAAGGCCAACGCCGGCACCAGCAGGACGGGGAACAGCGGAAGCCGGGCGGTCGTGCTCACGCCCCGTAACTTAACTTAGCCATACCTAAGGTGGAAATGTGAGGTTTCGCAACTCCGGCGGCCGTGCCCGAAGTGGCCGCCGGTCGTTTGCCGGGTGGCCGCGGGGGTAGGCCAGCGGGCATGGAGGCCGAGACGACGCTGCGCGTGGACGGCGAGGACCTGCGCATCCCCATCGATCCACGCACCACGCTGCTGGACGCCCTGCGCGAGCGGGCGGGACGGCTGAGCCCGAAGAAGGGGTGCGACCACGGCCAGTGCGGCGCGTGCACGGTGCTGCTCGACGGACGCCGCGTGCTGTCGTGCCTCACGCTCGCCGTCGCGCACGACGGAGCCGAGGTCACCACCGCCGCGGGGCTCGACCACCCGGTGCGGCAGGCGTTCGTGGACCGCGACGCGTTCCAGTGCGGCTACTGCACGCCGGGCCAGATCTGCTCCGCCGCCGGCCTGCTCGACGAGGTCGCCCAGGGCATGCCGAGCCACGTCACCGAGGACCTCGAAGCCGAGCCCGAGCTGACGCGCGAGGAGATCGCCGAGCGGATGAGCGGGAACCTGTGCCGCTGCGGCGCCTACGTCAACATCGTCTCCGCCGTGCGGCAGGCCGGGGAGGCGCGGTGAAACCGTTCACGTACGAAGCACCCGCCGACGCCCTCGCCGCCGTGCGCGCCGTCGCGGCGAATCCGTCATCGGCGTTCCTCGGCGGGGGCACGAACCTCGTCGACCACCTCAAGCTCGGCGTCGCGCAGCCCGACCTCCTCGTCGACGTCACCTCGCTGACCTCCGCCGAGATCACCGACCGGCCCGACGGCGGCGTGTCGATCGGCGCGGCGGTGCGCAACAGCGACCTCGCGGCGGACCGGCGCGTGCGAAAGCGCTTTCCCGTGCTGGCGCAGGCACTGCTGTCGGGCGCGACCGGGCAGCTGCGGAACATGGCGACCACGGGCGGAAACCCGTTGCAGCGCACGAGGTGCGTGTACTTCCAAGACGTCACGACACCGTGCAACAAGCGCGAGCCCGGCTCCGGCTGTTCCGCGATCGGCGGGTACACCCGCTACCACGCCATCCTCGGCGCCTCAGAGCACTGCATCGCCACCCACCCTTCGGACCTCGCCGTCGCGCTCGCGGCGCTCGACGCGGAGGTGCACGTGCTGGGACCGGGAGGCGAGCGCACGATCCCGTTCACCGACCTGCACCGGCTGCCCGGCGACCGGCCCGAGAAGGACACGGTGCTCGACCACGGCGAGCTGATCACGGCGATCGACGTGCCCCCGCTGCCGCTGGCGCGGAACTCGCGCTACCGCAAGGTCCGCGACCGCGCGTCCTACGCTTTCGCGCTCGTGTCCGTCGCCGCCGCGGCGGAGGTGCGGGACGGCACGATCTCCGACATCCGGCTGGCTTTCGGCGGAGTGGCGCACAAACCATGGCGCGCGTACCGGGCCGAGGACGTGCTGCGCGGGCGAGAGTCCACAGAGGACAATTTCCGCGCCGCCGCCGAGGCCGAGCTGCGCGACGCCCGCACGGACGAGGGCAACGCGTTCAAGGTCCCGCTGCTGACCAGGACGCTCGTGTCGGTGCTGAAGGAGGTGTGCGCGTGACCGGCCTGCTCGAACCCCGCGCGATGGGCCGGGCCACCGCCCGCCGCGACGGACAGCTGAAGGTCACCGGTACCGCGGCCTACGCGTACGAGGCACCCGTCGACCGGCCCGCCTACTGCCACCCGATCCAGGCGACCATCGCCCGCGGCCGTATCACGGAAATCGACACGTCGGCCGCCGAACGGCTCGACGGGGTGCTGGCGATCCTCACCGCGGGACAGGCGGAACGGCTGGTTTCCTTGGAGGACAAGGAACTCGCGATCCTGCAGGACCGGTCCGTCGCCTTCCGCGGCCAGTTGGTCGGCGCCGTGGTCGCCGAGACCTCCGAGATCGCCCGGGAGGCGGCCGACCTCGTGCGGGTGGACTACGCACAGGAACCTCACGACGCGGAGCTGTCCGCCGACCGCGACGACCTGTACAAGCCCGAGAAGGTCAACCCGAGTTTCCCCACGGACACGGACGAAGGCGACGTGGACGCTGCGATGGCGTCAGCCGAGTACACTGTGGACGAAACCTACCGCACGCCGATGTACCACAACAACCCGCTGGAGCCGCACGCGACGACAGCGTTGTGGGACGGGACGTCGTTGACGCTGTGGGACTCCACGCAGGGCGTGCACCCGGCCCGTCAGGCGATCGCGAAGCTGTTCGGGCTCGACCTGGAACGGGTGCGGGTGATCTGCCCGTACGTCGGCGGCGGGTTCGGCTCGAAGGGCCTGCCGCACGCGAACGTCGTGCTCGCGGTGCTCGCCGCGCGGGCGCTGCCGGACCGGCCGGTGAAGCTCGCGCTGACGCGGCAGCAGATGTTCTCCCTCGCCGGGTACCGCACGCCGACGATCCAGCGGATGCGGCTCGGGGCGGACGCCTCGGGCAGGCTGTCGGCGCTGTCGCTCGACGTGGTGGAGCAGACGTCGAAGATCAAGGAGTTCGCGGAGCAGACCGGGATCCCGGCGCGGATGATGTACGCCGCGCCGAACCGCCGCACGACGCACCGGCTGGCGGCGCTGGACGTGCCGGTGCCGTCGTGGATGCGCGCGCCCGGTGAGTGCCCCGGCATGTTCGGGCCCGAGGTCGCGATGGACGAGCTGGCGGAGAAGCTCGGCATGGACCCCATCGAGCTGCGGATCCGCAACGAACCCGAGCGCGATCCCGAGACCGGCAACCCGTTCTCCAGCCGGAACCTGGTGGCGTGCCTGCGCGAGGGCGCGGCGCGGTTCGGCTGGGAGTCACGGGACCCGCGTCCCGGCGTGCGGCTGGAGGACGGCTGGCTCGTGGGCACGGGCGTCTCGTCCTCGGTGTACCCCACGTACTTCAAGGCCGGGGCGACCGCGCTGGTGCGGTTCGAGCGGGGCCGGTACGTCGTCGAGACCGGGGCGGCGGACCTCGGGACGGGCACGTGGACGGCGCTGCCGCAGGTGGCGGCCGACGCGCTCGACGTGCCGCTGGAGGACGTCGAGGTGCGGATCGGGGACACCGCGTACCCGGAGGCACCGGTCGCGGGCGGTTCGTCGGGCATGGCGAGCTGGGGCTGGGCCGTGGTGGAAGCGGCGCGGGCGTTCCGGGCGAAGTACGGCGACGACCCGCATGAAGGGGACGAAGCCGAGGCCACGGCGGGCAAGAACGAGGCGATGGAGCGGTACGCGATGTACGCGTTCGGTGCCCAGTTCGCGGAGGCGCGGGTGCACGCCGACACCGGCGAGGTGCGGGTGCCGAGGCTGCTGGGCGTGTTCGCGGCGGGGCGCATCATCAACCCCCGCACCGCGCGCTCGCAACTGATCGGCGGGATGACGATGGGCCTGTCGATGGCGTTGCACGAACAGAGCGTGCTCGATCCACGCACCGGCCACGTCGTCAACCACGATCTCGCGGAGTACCACATCACGGCCAACGCGGACGTGCGCGAGATCGAGGCGCACTGGCTCGACGAGCACGACCCGCACGTGAACCCGATGGGCAGCAAGGGCATCGGGGAGATCGGCATCGTGGGCACGGCGGCGGCCGTGGTCAACGCGGTGTACCACGCCACCGGCCGCCGGGTGCGGGACCTGCCGGTCACCCTGGACAAGCTGCTGTAGCGGGCGGGTGTGGGGGCCGCCGGGTGCGGGGCCTGCCGGTCACCCCGGGCACGCTGCTGTAGCCGGTGGCCGCGCCTGGTCGCCGGGTGCGGGGTCTGCCGGTCACCCCGGGCACGCTGCCTCAGCGGGCGGTCGCCGCGCGCAGGGCCTGCCCGTCACCCCCGGGCAAGCCGCCCCAGCGGGTGGCCACCGCGCGCGGGGCCTGCCCGTCACCCCGGGCAAGCTCCCCCAGCCGGTGGCCGGATCACCAGCACCGGGCCGTGGCCGTGCTGCACGAGCGCGTGGGCCACCGAGCCCAGCGCCATGCCGGGAAAGCCGCCCCGGCCCCGGCTGCCCACGACCACGAGCTGCGCCCGCGCGCTCCACTCCAGCAGCAGGTGCCGCGGCCGGTTGCGCACCGCGACGCGGTGGAGCGGGACGTCGGCGTACTTCTCCTGCCACGCGGCCAGGTTCTCGCCCAGCACGCGGCGTTCGGCCTCCGCCACCGGCTCCCAGCCGAGGTACCGGTCCGGCGTGCCCTCGATCTCCGCGTCGCTCCAGGCGTGCACCGCCACGAGCGGTGCGCGCCGGCTCGCGGCCTCGTCGAAGGCGGCGTCGAGCACCGCGTCGGACAACGGGCCGCCGTCGATCCCGGCGACCACCGGCCCGTCCCCACCCTGCCTCGCGACGGCGACCGAGCACTCGGCGTACGCGGCGAGCCGCGGGGGCAGTGAGCCGGGCATTCCGGGCACCTCCCCCGTCGAGCCGACCACCAGCATCCGGGCCGAGCGGGATTCCGCCAGCAGCACCGGCAACGGCGCCCCGTCGACCACCCCCACCCCGGGGCCGACCGGCACCGGTCCGGCGTGCACCCGGCGGAGCGGCGCCCGGTGCCGTCGTGCCACGCCCTCGGCCCAGCGCACCGCGAAGCGCGCGGCACCGGAGCGGTCCACCCCCACCACGATCGGAGCCTGGGTCATCGCCGTCCGCCTTCCCTCACGGGAAAAGTACGGACCGCGACGGCCTCCGCACACCGGGCGTTCGACCCCGGTTGGCGGGGACTTTCGGCCGTACCGGCGAGGGTCCACCTGCCCTGGCCGGTCACGTCAGCCGGGGCCCGTCCCGGCCGGTCTCATGCCAGTCGAGGCCCGCCAGCCCCGCCTCGCCACAACTCCGTCAGCCGCACCAGCCGGAGCCCGCCCGGTCACATGCCAGCCGAGGCCACCAGCCCCAGCAGTCACAACTCCACGCGCCGCACCAGCCGAAGCCCGCGCCCCGGCGGTCACAACTCCGTCGGCCGCACGAAGCGGATGTCGGCCGCGAGGTCGGTCGCCCGGACGGCCGCGGTGTCCCCTGCCGAGGGCGATTTGGGCGTCAGTTCCGTGATCAGGTCCCGCAGCGCCGCGCCGAGACGTTCGACCGCCGCGCCGACCCCCCGTCGGCACGGCGCGTAGTCCAGTGGCGCGTCGTCGGGCCGCAGTGCCGCGGCCACGGCGGCGGCGAGTTCGTCCGCCGCGGTGGCCGCAAGACACGGGCGATCCGCTGTCATGCTCATGGTCTCCCTCCCCACCTTCCGGAAATTCGCGATGTTCTTCAGCTGCCCGGAAACGGGAACGGTGAAACCTTTGCCCCCCATCGCCACGAGATACGGTGACGCAGCCGCTACTCACAGGCACAGCAACGCTGCGCGGACCGTCCTATCGGGACAGTCGCATCGGTTCAGCGGACGGGCAGCCGCTGCTCGGGGAACCCGTCGCGCTCGGCGTCCTGCCACGCGGCGGCGCTCGGCAGCGCGACGCAAGCCCACAGGGTCATGCCGCCCTCCTCCGCGCCGATGCCCCAGGCGGCCGTGCACGCCTCCAGCACGTGCCTGCTGGTGCGCGCCCGGCTCGGGGACATCGGCAGCGCGAGGTGCGGGGCGGAAACCGAGATCCGCAGGGACGGGCGCTGGTAGGACCGCGCCACCCGGACCGTCGCGGGGAGGTCGCCGTACTCACAGGCGAGGGTGCCCAGTTCGTCGGCCACCAGGACGGCGTCGATCACGTCGTCCTGCCCGCAGTCGAACAACAGGGCGCGGACCAGTTCCCGCATCCCGCCCAGCTCCGCGAGCCCGTTCAGGGTGAGCTGTTCGAGCCGCTCGCCGTACTGCCGCGCCACGGACATGGGGCCACCACCTCCGCTGACCTCGCCCGTCCTCCTGCGCTCCGGATACCCGCGGTCGCGACGCGGAAACGCGCGGCGACCTGGGGACGGCCCGCCGACAGGCCCGGAATCCGGGAGGTTAATGTAGGCCCGTCGTGGAAGTGCGAGCGCGTTTGCCGATCGCAAGATCACGACTGCACGGTTGAGCCCACAGCCGTCTTCGCACGCCTTCCCCGCACGGGAAGGCGTGTCAGGGGTGTGGGTTCGGCGCTGTCGTTCCCCTGCCTCGACCCGGTCCGCACATCCGATCCGCGCCGTCGAGGCGCCGGCACAGGGAGGTCTCCGCGTGACGCAGCCGCCCGTTCCCCACCCCGGCTCGCTGAGCCTGTCGACCCGCCGGGCCGACCCCGGCGTCGTGGTGCTCTCGGTGGCCGGAGACCTGGACATGCTCACCTCCCCGCAGCTGGCGGACTCCCTGCGGGAACTGCTGGACCAGCACCCGCGCACCGTCGTGGTCGACCTCAGCAAGGTGGACTTCCTCGGTTCGGCGGGTCTGGCGGCACTGGTCGGCGCCCACGAGCAGGCCGGGTCGCAGGGCAGCCTGCGCATCGTCGCCTCCGCGCGGGAGACCCAGCGCGCGTTCCGCATGACCGGACTCGACGAGCTGCTCGCGATCTACCCCACGGCCGAGGAAGCGCTCGCCGCGGACTGAAGGACGTAACGGCCGGGGTCCTGTGCCGATAACCGTGCAAGGACCCCGCCGGTGGCCCGGGCTCACCGGCCCGCCTCGCCGCGGTGGGGGTGCCCCTGCCCCAGACCCTGGCCGAGGTGATGCGTCGTGCACGTCCATTCCGGCGCCGCCGGTGCGCGGAACCGCCGCTGGTGGTGGCTGCTGTGCGCGCTGATCTTCGCCGCCACCGCCGGGATGCAGTTCTACCTGGCCGTCAGCATGGCGGCGTGGTGGGCCTGGACCGCGGCGGTGTCCTTCGTGGTGATCGCGGCCGCTTGTTTGTACGCCGCACAACGGCGGGTTTAGCGCCCGCTCCCGCTTCTCCGCGCGTGCCTAGGCGTCTCAGCCCGGGAGCCGCCCGGCGGTGAGCCGGACGACGAACTCCCCGTCCCGGCCGCGGCCGAACGTGACGTGGTCGCACAGCTGGTGCGCCAGCCACAACCCGAGCCCACCGTGGGGCGCCTTCGCCGCGGGCAGCAGGCCCGCGAACGGGTCCTCCGGCCCGTGGCCGCCGTCGGCCACCGTCACCACGCAGCGTTCGCGGGTGGACCAGCACCGCAGGCGCACCGGCGGCAGCCCGTGTTCGAGCGAGTTCGTGACGACCTCGCTCACGGCGACCAGGAAGTCCTCCAGGTCGTCGGCGCTCAGGTCGGTGCGGTTCGCCGCGAGCAGCGCGCGCCGCGCCTCGGCGGGCATCGGATCGCGCAGGTCGACGACCGGCGCCCCCGCCTCCAGCGGATCGGCTTCGACGAGGCGCGCCTCGCGCAGGAACGCCTCCGCCCCCGCGTAGGCGGGGCTGGGCCGGTGGGTGCCGCCGGGTTCCGCGCTGCGCGGGTGCGTCCTCGCGACGTCGGCGAGCACCGGCGCCGGCGTGCTCCGCGTGTCGTAGGCGCACATGCTCCACAGTGGATAGTCGTCGTAGGCCACGTTGATCGCGGCCTCGTACCGCGCCCACCAGTCCCACGTCGCGCCGAGGCCCTCGGGCGGGATCTCACCGATGATCCGGATCTGGCCGGCGCCCTGCGCCACGTAGTCGCGCAGCAACCGCTGGTACGACCGGATCGCCGCCGCCGGGCGCGCGTACACCGCGCCGCCGGACTGGTACACGATCCCGTCCACGTCTCCCAGCGCCTCCCGCAGCAGCCCGGCGTTGCGCGCGCCGAGCGAGACCACCGTCGGCTCCCCCGCCTCGACCCCGCCGAGCAGGAACGGGACCACGACGGCGAGCAGTTCCTCGTCGGAGGAGTAGTACACCGCCTCGTGGTAGTAGCCCTCGTACCCGGCCGCCGCTCCTGTCCTCATCGGGCCACCTCGACGCGGATGCCCTCGAGGCCGAGCAGCTCGACCAGCCTGGCGGGGCAACGCGACCGGCTGCGCAGCACGACCTCCGCGAACCCGCGCTCGCGCGCGTGCTCGGCGAGCGCGACGAGCGCCCGGTGGTCGACGAACTCGACCGCGCGGGCTTCGACGTACAGGCAGCGGCGCTCCGGCCGCAGGTCGGCGTGGGTGAGCGCGAGGGGCAGCAGCGCCCGTCCGGTCAGGTCCAGTTCCCCGGCGAGCGCGACCCCGTCGGACCCGGACGCGTACAGCCGGAACGGTGGCTCGGAGTTGCTCAGCGGGTGCAGTGCCGCGAGCTGGGTGAGGACGTCGTCCGGCACCGCGCCGCGGTCGTAGCCGCACAGCCCGGTGAACGGCCGCGCGGAGATCATCCGGTCGACGAGGTGCTCGTACCGGGCGAAGGCCGCGAAACCC
Organism: Amycolatopsis dongchuanensis; assembly: GCF_039542405.1. NCBI lineage: Bacteria > Bacillati > Actinomycetota > Actinomycetes > Pseudonocardiales > Pseudonocardiaceae > Amycolatopsis > Amycolatopsis dongchuanensis. The sequence goes on along the minus strand of NZ_BAABIB010000128.1, from coordinate 50,828 downwards.
TCGGGGGTGCGCACCAGCTCCGTCACGTCCGCCGCCACGCGGAACCCGGTGTAGCCGTCCCGCAGCGCCGCGTCGGCCGCGGCCGCGTAGCCCCGGACCTGCACGGCGGGATCGAGCACACGGGCGGCGTCATAGCTCTCGTGCACGAGCGAGACCTGGACCCCTTCCAAACCCCGGGTGAAGTCGTCGTGTTCGGTCGTCACGTACTGGACCCGCTGCCCCGCCGCGAGCCCGTCCGCGAGGAACTCCCGCACGACCGACCGGAACCCGGCGCGGTCGGAGTAGGACCAGCAGACGTGGTCGTGTGCCGCCAGGCCCCGCGCGGAGGTGACCGCGCCGACTCGTCTCACCGGAAGAGGGTAACCGGACGGCCGGGCGGGCGCACGTCAGTAGAGTGACGACGTGCTGGTCTGCGTGGGAATCTTCGCCGGGGTCGTGCTCGTGACCTGGCTGCTCTCGCTCGTGACGCGGGAACACTCCTGGGTGGACCGGATCTGGTCGCTGGTGCCGATCGTCTACGTCGCGGTGTTCGCGGGCCAGGCCGGGTTCGCCGACGCGCGGCTGGACGTCATGCTCGCGCTCGTCGCGCTGTGGGGCGCGAGGCTGACGTTCAACTTCGCGCGCAAGGGCGGGTACGCGCCGGGCGGGGAGGACTACCGGTGGGCGTTCCTGCGTGAGCGGATGAAGCCGTGGCAGTTCCAGCTGTTCAACTTCTTCTTCATTTCGCTGTACCAGAACGTGATCCTGCTGCTGATCACGCTGCCCGCGTACACGGCGCTTCAGCACCGCACACCGTTCGGCGCGTGGGACGCCGTCGTGGCCGTGCTGTTCCTGGCCTTCCTCGCCGGGGAAACGATCGCCGACCAGCAGCAGTGGAACTTCCAGCAGCGCAAGCGGGCGGGCCGTGAGCGGCGGCGGTTCGTGCAGACCGGGCTGTTCCGCTACTCGCGGCACCCCAACTTCTTCTTCGAGCAGGCGCAGTGGTGGGCGGTGTTCGCGTTCGGCGCGCTGGCCGCGGGCTCGCCCTGGCAGTGGACGGTCATCGGGGCCGTGCTGCTCACCTTGCTGTTCCTCGGGTCCACCCGGTTCACCGAGAGCATCAGCCGCAGCCGGTACCCGGAGTACGCCGAGTACCAGCGCACCACGTCCGCGCAGATCCCCTGGCGGCCGCGTCACAGCTCGCCGTAGACCGCCTCCCCGCCCAGCACCGTCGCCCGCACGCCGGCCCCCGCCAGCTCCCCGGGGGGCACGTCGAGCGGATTCCGTTCCAGCACGGTGAAATCAGCGAGCTTGCCCGGTTCCACGCTGCCGCACAGGTGCTCCCGGCGGCACGCACGCGCCGCGCCGATCGTCGCCGCCGCGAGGGCCTCGGCGACCGTCAGCTCCTCCCCCGGCCCGACGACGCGCCCGGTGTTCGAGCGCCGTTCCACCATGAACTGGATCGCCCGCAACGGCGCGCCCGCCACCACCGGGCGGTCCGAACTGGACGCGATCGCGACCCCGGCGTCGAGCAGCGCGCTGCCCCGGTACAGCCAGCCCGCGCGGTCCGGCCCGAGCACGTCGGAGTAGTCGTCCCCGTTGTCCCACAGGAACTCCGGCTGCAGGACGGCGGTCAGGCCGAGTTCGGCGAGGCGGGGCAGCTGGTCGTCGCGGACGAGCCCGCAGTGCTCGATGCGGTGCCGCGCGTCCGGTCGCGGCACCTTCGCCTGCGCCTCGGCGATCGCGTCGAGCGCGAGGTCCAGCGCGCGGTCGCCGATCGCGTGCACGGCGAGCTGCCAGCCCGCGGTGTGCCCGTCGAGGATCACCTGCCGCAGCGCGGCCGGGTCCTCCTGCAGCTGGCCGGCGTCGGTGCTGCCCACGTACGGTGCGGTGAGCGCGGCTGTGCGGGCCATGATCCCGCCGTCCAGCCACAGTTTGAGCGCGCCGATGCCCAGCGTCTCGTCGCCGAACCCGGTCCGCAGGCCGAGGTCGATTCCGCGCGTGATGCCGTCGTCCGCGTGCGCGGCCAGCTCACGCAGCCCGTCGGACGCGACCATCAGCTGCATCCGGACCGGCAGCCGCCCGGTCTCCCGTGCGGTCTGGTACGCCGCCACCTCCACCGGCGGCGTCGCGATGAGCCCGCCGCCGATCCCGGCCTCCGCGCAGGTGGTGATGCCCTGCGCCAGGCACGCCCGCCCGGCGCGTTCGATGGCCCCGACCAGTTCGCTCACCCGGTACGGCAGGCGCGCGCGGCGCACCGCGATCTGCGCGCGTTCGAGCATCAGCCCGTTGGGCTCGCCGTCGTCGTAGCCGACGTCCGCGCCCAACGGCCCCAGGTCGATGCCGTCCAGCACCACGCTGTTGACCACTCCCGCGTGCCCGGACGTGTGCTGCAGCCACAGCCGCCGCCCGTCCGCGACCGCGTCGAGTTCCGCGCGCGTCAAGTGCCCGCCGATGGGCCGCTGGTCGTAGCCGGTCACCTCCACCCAGTCCCCCGGCGCGGCCTGCGCGCACGCGCGCCTCAGCACCTCCAGCACCTCTCCGCGGTCACGCAGGCCCGTGATGTCGGTGCCACCCAGGCTCATCCCGGACCACACCATGTGGGTGTGCGCGTCGACGAACCCGGGCAGCACGGTCGCGCCGCCGAGCCGCACGGTGCGGCGCGCGGACAGGCCGGCCACGTCGTCGTCCAGCCCGAGGATCCGCCCGCGCCACACGCCGATCCGCGACGCCACCGGCCGCGCGGGGTCCATCGTGAGCACGTTCGCGTCCTCGATGAGCAGGTCGAGCACGAGGAAGGTCCTTTCCGTCAGGTCCGCCGGTCCAGCACGTCCCGCACCGCGTCGCCGAGCAGCATGAAGCCCAGCACCGCGACGCTCAGGAACGCCGACGGGAACAGCAGCAGGTGGGGTGCGGCCGCGAAGTCGTTGCGGGCCGCGGAAAGCTGGAGCCCCCACGAGATCGCGGGCGAGGTCAGCCCGATCCCGAGGTAGGTCAGCGAGGCTTCCGCGGCGATCACGCCTCCGACTGTAGTGGTCGCGAGGACGAGCACGGGCCCGATCGCGTTCGGCACCACGTGCTTCCGCATCAGGTCCAGGTCCCGCGCCCCGAGCGCCCGCGCGGCGTCGACGTACTCGAGGTCCCGCACCGCGAGCACGGTGGACCGCGTGACCCGCGTCAGCGTGGGCCAGCCGAAGACGATCAACACCAGCGAGACCGTCCACACGGAACGGTCGCGCAGCACGCCGAGCAGCACGAGCGCGCCCAGCAGCAGCGGCACGCCGAGGAACACCTCGGACAGCCGCGAGATCACGGCGTCGGCGAACCCGCCGTAGTACCCGGCGAGCGTGCCCAGCACGAGCGCGAGCACGAGGCAGCCGAGCGTGACCAGGACACCGACCGTGATCGACGCGCGGGCACCGTAGATGACGTTGGCGTAGACGTCGCAGCCCTGCTTGTCGAAGCCGAACGGGTGCCCGGCGCTCGGCCCGAGGTTGCTGACCGCGAGGTCGCACACCCGCGGGTCACCGTGCCCGAACCAGCCCGCGAACAACCCCGGGAACGCGGCGATCGCCGCCATCAGCACCACGATGACGGCGGCCACCACCAGCCGCGGCCGCCTAAGCACGGCGGATCCTCGGGTCGAGCACGCCGTACAGCAGGTCCACGACGAGGTTGAGCAGCAGGAACACCAGCACGAGCGCGGTCGCGACGCCGACCACGACGGCCCCCTGCCTGGCCCCGATCGACTGGAACAGCAGCTGCCCCACCCCCGGCAGGTTGAAGATGCTCTCGATGATCACCGTGCCGCCCAGCAGGAAACCGAGGTCCACGGCCAGGTACGTGACGGCGGCGGGCAGCGAGTTGCGCAGCACGTGCCGGGTCACGACACGCCGCCACGGCAGTCCTTTCGCGACGGCCGTGCGGACGTGGTCGGCGCCCAGGTTCTCCAGCACACCGGCCCGCACGAGCCGCGTCACCGACGCCGACGCGATCACCGCCAGCACCAGCGCGGGCAGCAGGTACCCCATCGGCCAGCCGTGCCCGGTCCCGGCGACGGGGAACAACCCGAGCCGCACGCCGAACACCAGCTGCGCGGTGTAGCCGAGCACGAACACCGGCACCGAGATCGCCAGCACCGACAGCAGCAGGATCACGCGGTCCAGCGTCCGGCCGCGATGCAGCGCCGCGAAGGTCCCGGCGACCAGGCCCAGCACCACCTCCAGCGCCCACGCGGTGAGCGCGAGCGTCGCCGTCACCGGCCAGCGCTGCGCCATCAGCGTCGCGACCGGCCGCCCGGTGAAGTCCGTGCCGAGGTCACCGGTGAGCAGTCCGCCGAGGTACCGGAAGTACCGCAGGAACACCGGGTCGTCGAGGTGGTAGCGGGCGCGCAGGGTGTGCACCACGCTGTCCGGCAGCGGCCGGTCCCCCGCCATCGCGCGGATCGGGTCGCCGGGCAGCACGTACACGGCGAGGTAGATGAGCAGCGTCACGCCGAAGAACACGAGCACCAGCTGGGCCAGGCGCGACGCGACGTACCGGGTCATCCGCTCAGCGCCACGGTCGTGGACAGGATCGCGCCGAGCTGCACCCCGACCAGCTTCGCGAGCGGGATCGGTTGCGGCATCTCGGCTTCCGCGAGCCAGCCGCGGTAGATCTCGTCGAGCCGGGCGAAGCCGCCGCGGATCGCCGGCGTGCCGTTGCCGATGCCGATCTCCGCGGCGAGCGCCCGCAGCAGCATGCCCCCGAACCGGATCCGCGCGGACTGCAGCCCCGACGTGGAGGCGAACTGCTCGGCGACGACGGCGGGCCGGTCGTTCTCCGGCAGCCGCGCCCGCGCGAGCTCGGATTCGGCGGCGTCCGCGAGGTAGGGCACGAAGGCCTCGGTCGCCCGCAGGAACGGCGAGCGCACGGTGAGGTCCGGTCGCACCGACTCCAGGACGCCCGACAACAGTTTCGCGGTCTCCTCCGTCCGCTTCCCCCGCTCGGCGAGCAGGGCGGCGTAGGAGATGTCCAACGGCGTGTGGTCGTCGGCCCTGGCGTCCGCCCAGTACGGCACTTCCGTTGCCAGATAAGCGGTTCCGTACCGGGCGGCGTAGGCACCGCTGGACGCGCCGCCCGTTCTCCGCGACGGGTCGAGGCCCAGTTCGAGCATGAAGTCGCACTCCTCCTCGGCGGTGAAGCCGCGGAAGACGCCGGGCGCGATCTGCTCGATGAACCCCGCCTCGCCCTCGCCGGTGTGCAACGGCAGGCCGAGGCTTTCCGGCAGCGCGGCGAGCTGCCGGTTGAGCTCGTCGGTCGTGTCGCTCAGGTAGTAGAACACCCCGCCGTACTCGCCGTTGTGCAGCGCGCACAACAACATCGGCTTGGTCTCGTCGAGAAGGCGCATCAACGCGACCGTCTCCGGCATCACCTTGTCGAAGAAGTTCCCCTTGTACGCGAAGGGGAACGTCCACTCGACCTGCTCGTCGGGCGCGGGCCGGTAGAACGCGCGGCCGTAGGAGTCGAACGTCAGCGGCGGGGCGAACCACGGTTCGTTGAGCCGCGTGCCGTCGGGGTCCACGCACGGCACGATGTGCCACGTGCACCCCAGGTCCGCACGCAGCGCGTCGTCCTCGGTGAGCAGCTTCGCCAGGTGCACCGACGTCAGCCCGCCGACCGGTTCGTTGGGGTGCACCGCGGCGACCACCACGACGTGCTCCGGTCCACCGTGGACGGTCAGGCACCACAGCGGTTCGCCCAGCCGCGAGCTGCCGATGCGGCGCAGCTCGGTGTGCTCAGGGTGGTCGCGCGCGATCTCCTCGATCGCGGTGCGCAACGCGTCGGCCCCGGCGAACCCGGCGATGGGCGGCACCTCGGCGGCGAGCCGGGAAATGCGGTCGAACAAGGGTTTCGCGTCCTTCCTCAGGAGACGGTGATGCCGGTGAGGTCGAGCTCGGCCGAGCCGACCTTGACGCCGGAGACCCGCGGGCCGTACGCGTACACGTAGGCGTCGCTGAACAGCGGGATCACCGGGAAGTCCCGCATGATCCGCGCCTCGGCCTGGTGGTAGATCGCGGCCGCGGCCTCGGGCGTCGCAGCGTTGCCCTGTTCGATGAGCGCGCTCACCTCGGGGTTGGAGTAGTAGGACGCGGAGTACCCGACACCGGTCTCGGTGAACACGGAGGTGAGCACGTTCTGCGCGCTCGGGTACAGCGAACCCCAGTGCGCGCGGTACGGCCCGGTGATCGTGTGGTTGTCCAGCGCCGCGAGGAACTGCGCGAAGTCCGGCTGGGTGCGCACCGCGACCTGCAGCCCCAGGTTCTGCCGCAGCTGGTTGGCGATGGCCTCGAAGGTCTGCTCGTAGCCCACCCCCGCGGGCAGCCACAGCTCCAGCGTGCCGGAGAAGCCCCCGGCCTCGGTGAGCAGCTGCTTCGCCGCCGCCGGGTCGAAGGTGCAGTAACGCCCGCACGAGTCGGTGCCGCCGCCGATCGTGGTGTCCGGCAGCAGCGAGTCCAATGGCCGGTACATGCCCGCGAAGATCGCCTTGTTGATCGCGTCGCGGTCGATCGCCATGGACAGCGCCTGCCGCACGCGGATGTCGGCGAACCGCCGGTCCTGCGGGGGCAGCCCGAGGAAGTCGATCGCGACGGCGTCGTAGGTCACCACGCGGTCCGGGAAGTCGGCGCGCACCTGCTGGTACTTGTCCTGCGGGACCATGAACACGTCGACGTTGCCCGCCTGCGCGTCGGTGTAGGCGGTCGCGGTGTCGCTGTAGATCACGAAGGTGACGCCGGCGGACTTGGGTTTCTCACCCTGGTAGGCGTCGTAGCGGGTGGTGGTGATGCGCCCGCCGGTCTCCCACTTGCCCTCCATCTTGAAGGGACCGTCGCCGACGGGCGCCCGGTCGAAGGCCCCGGGATCGGTGAACGCGGCCTTCGGCAGCGGGTAGAAGCCCAGCATCGCGGGCGTGAGCTGGTACGGGAACTGGCTGTCCGGTTTGGACAGCGTGACGGTGAAGGTGAGGTCGTCGACCACCTTGAGCCCGGAGAGCTCCTTCGTGGCGGGCTGCGCGGTGTTGAGTTCGGCGTACCCGGCGATGCCGGCGAGCTGGCCGTTGTTGGCCCAGCCGTTGGGCCCGTAGGCCGTGGCGTTCCAGGCGTCGACGTAGCTGTGCGCGGTGACGGGCTCGCCGTTGTGGAACGTCCAGCCTGGACGGAGCTTGATCGTCCAGGTGGTGTTGTCCTGGCTGGTCACCGATTCGGCCTGGACGTAACGGAGCGAGCCGTCGTCGCCGAGGTCGGTCAGCGGGGCGAACAACGCCTCCACGATGTCCAGCCCGCCCGAGGCCCGGCCGGGCGTCAGGTGGTCGGGCTCGATCACGGCGACCGAGAACGTGCCGTCACCGGTGGCGGCGGTGCCGCCTCCGGCGCACGCGCTCGCTCCCAGAGCGACCGCCGTCAGTGCCGCTGCCATCCAACGCCAAGAAGGCCGCATGCCTTCCTCCTCCGTGCCGGGAGTGGTGGGGAATGGGAAGCAGTTCACACGAGCTTCAGCGACTGGTCAACACTGAACTGTGTTAACGTTCAGATACATTTGAACGTTCAGCTGGACTATCCTGTCCCGCATGCCTTCCGAAGACACCCTGGGCGAGGACCGCCGGCTGGCCTTCGTCGAGGAGATGGGCCTGCTGTGGGAGGCCGAGGCGCTGTCCCCGATGCAGGGCCGGGTGCTGGCCTACCTCATGCTGAGCAACGAGCCGTACTGCTCCTCCGCCGAACTCGCCGAGGCGTTGCGCGCCAGCAAAGGCTCCATCTCGACCGCGACGCGCGTGCTGGCCGACGCCGGTCTCATCCGCCGCGTGCCCGTGCCGGGTCAGCGCGGCCACTTCTTCCGCACCGAGGACGACGTCTGGGGCGCCTTCCTCGCCGGCGAACGGCTGCACCTGCGGCGCCAGCGCGCCTACGCCGAGGCCGTGATCGCCGAGCTGGGCGAGTCCGACGTGCGCCCCCGGCGGCGGCTGATCAACATGCGGGACTACATGCGCTGGCTGGAGGAGCAGCACCACCGCACGATGCGCGAGTGGCAGGAGTACAAGCGCAAGCGGGACGAGGGCGGCGAGGGCACCGAGAGCTAAGGGCACTCAGTGCCACTCGGTTTCAGTCGGTGTCAGTCGGTAGGGCGGAGCGCCGCCGAGATCTGCCGCACGACCTCCGACACCGGCGCCGAGGCCTCCAGCACCGCGACCACCGTCTGCCCGCCGGGCTTGACCGGCGGCGAGAACGCGTCCACCACGAGCTGGAAGGCCTCCTTCGCGGCGGCGTGCACGTCGTCCTTCCCGCCGCTGCGCAGCCACCGGCGCAGGACGTGGTTGTTCGCGGCGGCGACGGCGGCTGCCGCGACCGAGGCCCGCAGGTCCGCGGCCGGGTCGCCGGCGGACTGGAAGCGCTCGCGCAGGTAGCGGGCGAACACGCGCTGGTACCGGTCGACGGTGGCGACCTCGCGGTCCCGCAGTGACGGTACGGATCTGGTGAGGGCGAAGCGTTTCAGCGACACGTCGGGGTCGGCGAGGTAGTGCTCCAGCACCAGCCCGACCGCCGTGCACGCGACCGCCACCGGGTCCTGGGTGGGCAGTGCCGTGGCCAGCGAGCGCTCGATGTCGCGGAGGACCTCCTCGTGGTCGGGGAAGATCGCGTCCTCCTTCGAGCGGAAGTACCGGAAGAAGGTGCGGCGGCCCACGCCCGCGGCGGCGGCGATCTCGTCGACCGTGGTGGCGTCGTAGCCCTGCGCGAGGAACAGGTCGATGGCCGCGACGGTCAGCGCGTGCCGGAGGCGGCGGCGGCCTGCCGTGGTGCGGCCGGCACGGGTGCGCGGCGGCTGCCGGGACTCGACGGACATGCCCCGAAGCTAGCAGGCGTAGTTGCTAAGGGCACTCAGTGCCGTTACGATGAGGACCAGTCCAGCGTCGGGGCACCGGGAGGTAGGCACATGAGCGTTCAGCAGGATCTCGCTTCCCCTCCGGGTTCCGGTGACGAGTACCGGCGCGTGTTCGGCTGGCCCGTGCGCCTGCACGACAACGGCCTCGAACTCGTGACGGGCTCGGGCATCGCGGCGGTCGTCGTCCCCCGGGCGCTGTCGGACCGCGTGCTCGCGGCGGTGGCGCGCCAGGGGTGTGAAGGCCCGGCGGTGTGCGTCCCGACGAAGCGCGGCGCCGTCGTGGTGCTGCTCGCGGAAGCCGACATGCTCGCCCCCTCCGGTGACGCGCTGCCGGAGGGCGTCCGCGTGCTGACGGCGGGCACGCCGGTCCGGCTGCCGTCCGGCCAGGGCCACGACCTGACGCACTGGCTCGTCGCGCCGGATCCGCGGCAGCGGTGGCTGCCGAGCCTGAACGCGGTGCTGGCGAGCATCCGCTCGGTCGCGCCGGTACGCCTGCCGCAGCCCTGAGGCACGCCACTACGGTGGCGGCGTGGGCGAGGACATCTGGGCCGGGCTGGCCGAGCAGTTCGTCGACGGGGCTTACGCCTCGGTGAAGGGCAGGGTGCGCACGTACGTGCTGCACCGGCACCTGCTGGACCACCTGCCGCCCCCGCCGGCCGCGGTCCTCGACGTCGGCGGCGGCGCCGGTCACCAGTCCTTCCCGTTGGCGCGGGCCGGTTACGACGTCACCTTGCTCGACTCCTCACCGGCGATGCTGGACCGTGCCAAGGAGCGGCTCCCGGAGGAAGCCCGGCAGCGGGTGACGTTCGTGCAGGCCGACGGTGAGCACGCCGACGAAGCGGTGGAGGGCAGGCGTTTCGACGCCGTGTTGTGCCACGGCGTGCTCGGCTACCTCGACCGGCCGGAACCGGTGGTCGAGCAGCTGTGCCGGTGCGCCGCCGAAGGTGGCATCGTCTCGATCATGACGGGCAACGCCGCCGCGACGGCCGTGCAGCCCGCGTTGGAGCGGCGGTGGGAGGACGCACTGGCCGCGTTCGACACGAGGACCGGCACCGGGGTGCTGGGCGTGCGGGCCCGGGCCGACACGGTCGACGAAGTGAGCGCGTTGTTGCGAGGTCACGGCGTCGAGCCGGTGCGCTGGTACGGGGTGTGGCTGTTCGTCGACTGGCTCGAATTCAGCGGGGTCGAGCCGGATCCCGCTGAGGCGGAGCGGATCGCGGCGGTCGAACTCGAGGCCAGCAGGCGGGACCCGTACCGGCAGCTGAGCCGCGTCTTCCACCTCGTCGGCCGCAAGGGCGCCGTACAACGCTGAGGGGCGGCTACTATCGATCGGGAAGTACTGGCCCCACGGAAAGGACCGCGGCGATGCAGACGTGCCCGACCGCCCGGCACGACCACCACGACGTCTACTCCGCGCAGTGCCCGTGCCGCGAGGTGCTGGACCTGCTGGCGAACAAGTGGTCCGCCCTCGCGATCGGCGCGCTGGAGGAGGGGCCGCTCCGGTTCGGGGAGCTGCAGCGCAGGCTGCAGGGCGTGAGCCCGAAGGTGCTCACGCAGACGCTGCGCCGCCTCGAGGAGCACGGGTTCGTGGAGCGGACGGTCTATCCGGCGGTGCCGCTGCACGTCGAGTACTCGCTGACCGAGCCGGGCCAGAGCGTCGCCGAACCCCTCGCCGCGCTGCGCTCGTGGGTGGAGTCGAACCTCGACAAGCTGCGCACGGCCTGAGGCGCGGGGGCATCGGGGCGCACCTCACCGACAAGCGGCGCCTCCGCCAGCACCGCCGGAACGCGCCCGCAACTCGCGCGCACCCACCGGCGCCCCTGATCACGGGCGGCCACCGCCGGAAATCCGCGCAACGCCAGCCGCCCCCGGCGAACCAGACCACCGCCCGGCACCGCCCTGCGCCCGCCACCGCCGTGCACGTCGCCACCCGCCCGGCACCGCCGTGCGCCACCGCCCGCGCTCGCCGCTCGGCACCACCGCTCGGCACCGCCGTGCGCCGTGCGCCATCCGCCCGCCCCCACAGCGCGCAGCCGGCCGCCGTGCCGCGCAGCCCGCCGCCGTGCCGCGCAGCCCGCCGCCGTGCCGTGCCGCCAGGCCGCAGCCCCGAGGCGTCAGACCGCGGCGGCCATCTCGGCCTGTCCCGCGGCTTCCCCCTCGTTCCCGGGCCGCTCCTGCGCCTCGGCGGCCGCCTGCACGCTCGCCAGCACCGCGTCGAAGACGGGCGTCGGCTCCTGCGCTGACCTCTCCCCTACTGCCATACCCCGGATTGTGACCTCCCCGGCTCTCCCGCGCACGGCGAACAAGATCCACAGTGGACGCCGGGTGACGGGACTCACCGCCGGGTTTCACCGGTACGGGTAGCGGGTAGCCGCTGCTGTCCTACGTTGAGCAGCCAGCGGAGGTGTTCCATGGTCGCGCGCATTTCCCGCCCACCGGAAGAGATCAGGTTCGTACTGGACGGGCCGGCCGCGCTGGCGGTGTTGCGCAGACGAGTCCGGGACCTGCTGTCCGGCGTCGCCGAAAAGGACCTGATCGACGCGCTGCTCGTGGTGAACGAGGTGGCGACACTGGCCTGGATTTCGGCAGGCGGCCCCTGTGCCGTGCGGGTGCTGAAGCTGCGTGACGGGACGGCGCGCACCGAGGTGGCGTGCCCGGCCGAAGCCGCGTGGACGGACAGTGCCCGCCTCCTCCTCGACGGTCTCGCCGCCCGCTGGGGCATCGACGGCACCACGCTGTGGGCGGAGGTCGTCCTGGCCCCGCCCTGGCCGCGTGCCGCGCTCGAGGGTGACTTCCCCGCCGTGCCCGAACCGGATCCGAGCTGATCGCCGCGGCCTAAGCTGGTCGCGTGCGCACGAAACCGACGCTGACCTGGATCCCGACCGGCGAGCCCGCACCGAGGACCACGGACCTGACCGAGGTCGTGCGCGTCGTCGGGGACGGCGGCGTCGTGGTGCTCAGCGGCGCCGGCCTGTCCACGGAATCGGGCATTCCCGACTACCGGGGCGCCGAGGGCACCCTCCGGCGGCACACGCCGATGACGTACCAGGAGTTCGTCGCGAGCGAGGACGGCAGGCGCCGCTACTGGGCGCGCAGTCACGCGGGCTGGCGGACGATCGCCGGTGCCCGGCCCAACGCCGGGCACCACGCGGTCGCCGACCTGCTCGGACGCGGTTACCTGGCTGGGATCATCACGCAGAACGTCGACGGGCTGCACCAGGCGGCGGGCGCGAGGGACGTCGTCGAGCTGCACGGCAGCCTCGACCGCGTGGTGTGCCTCGGCTGCCGCCGCACCAGCTCGCGCGAGGCCCTCGACCGGCGCCTCGTCGAAGCGAACCCGTCGTTCCGGGCCGACGTCACGCGCGTGAACCCGGACGGCGACGCCGACCTCCCCGACGACGTCGTCCGCGGGTTCCGGCTCGTCTCGTGCGTCGCGTGCGAAGGCGTGCTCAAGCCCGACGTGGTGTTCTTCGGCGAGAACGTGCCGCGCGCCCGCGTGGACGAGTGCTACCGCCTGGTCGACGAAGCGAACGCCTTGCTGGTCCTGGGTTCCTCGCTGACGGTCATGTCGGGCCTGCGGTTCGTCCGGCACGCGGCGAAGGCGGGCAAACCCGTGCTGATCGTCAACCGCGGCCGCACCCGCGGCGACGAGCACGCCGCGGTCCGCGTGGACCTGCCGCTGGGACAGGCCCTCACGACGCTCGCGGAACGCCTGGCCTAGGTTTTCGCAAGGCGCGGAGCCGCTTCCACCACCCGAGCAGCTGGCACCGCCGCGGGCTCGGCTCAGCCGCGCGAAGCGCGCCCGCTGTCAGTCGGCGATCCCGGAGCGAAGGCCCGCCTTGAATCGGCTCACCCGCGCGGAGCGCGCCCGTTGAGGGGGTGGCGGGAGACGGGTGGGGCCGCTACCCGCACCGGCCCGCAAGCCCGTCCCAATCCCCTGACCTACCGCTCGATCACGACCTTGCCGATCATGCTTCCCCGCTCCACCATCCGGTGCGCCTCCCGCACGTTCTCCGCCGTCAGCCCGCTCAGGCGGGTCGTCAGCGTCGTGCGCAGCTCTCCGGCGTCGACGAGCCGCGCGACCTCGTCCAGGAGCTCCCGCTGCGCCGTGCTCTCCGGCTCGTACAGCGGCCGCGTGAACATCAGCTCCCAGTGCCACGTCAGGCTCTTCGACTTGAGCGGCAACAGGTCCATCCCTTCGGGCTCGTCGATGGCCACGACCTCGCCCCGCGGCGTCAGCAGCTCGGCGTAGGCCTCGACGTTCTGCCCGGAGACCGGCGAGAAGACGTACTGGACACCGCCCGGCGCCACCTTGCGGACCTCACGCACGAGGTCGTGGTGGTCGGCGATGTGGTGGGCGCCCAGTTCCCGCGCCCACTCGGCGGACTCCGGCCGCGACGCGGTGCCCACGATCTCCAGCCGGGTCAGCTTGCGCGCCAGCTGGAGGACCATCGAGCCGACCCCGCCCGCCGCCGAGACGACGAGCAGCGTGCCCGTGGCGTCCCGCCCGAGGCGGAACCGGTCGAACAGGCCCTCCCACGCGGTGATCGTGGTCAGCGGCAACGCGGCGGCCTCGGCGAAGTCGAGGCTCGCGGGCTTGTGCCCGGCGATGCGCGAGTCGACGAGCTGCAGCCCCGCGTTGCTGCCCGTGCGGTTGATCGAACCGGCGTAGTACACCTCGTCGCCGGGCGCGAACGCGCGCACCTCGGTCCCGACCGCGCGCACCACCCCGGCGGCGTCGAAACCGAGGACCTTCGGCTCGTCCGCGCTGCCGAACCCGGCCCGCACCTTGACGTCGACGGGGTTCACCGACACGGCGCGGACTTCGACCAGCAGGTCGTGCGGTCCCGGCTCGCCGACCTCGATCTCGACGTCGACGAGCGCGTCCGGGTCGTCCACCGGGAGGCTGCGGAAGGAACCCACAGCGGAAGTACGTGTGCTCATGGCCCCGACGCTACGTCCGCACCGGTGGTTACCCGCAAGGCCAGCTGGTTACCGCGGGGAAAGCATGCAGGTCAGCGCGGCGCCGTCGCGCGCACGAACGTGGTCACGAGCTCCGCCGCGTACGCGTCGAGGTCCAGAGACTCCTCCGCCGCGTACGCCTCGGCCGCGCCGTCGATCGCGCTGGTGATCGTCCTGGCCATCACCGCGGGGGCGAACTCGCCGAACGCGCCCTCCCGCTGCCCCTGCCGCAGGAGCCGTTCGAACTGCCCGGTCTGGAAGTCCCTGAGCATCGGCCCGGCCATCCGCCAGCCGTCCGGGTCGTCGGCGTTGGCCACGACCTCGCGCAGCACCCGCACGCATTCCGGGAAGTCACGCAGGAACGCGACCTCGGTCTCGATGTGCGCGCGCAGCATTTCGGCCCTGTCGGTGGTCCCGCCCGCCTTCTCCTGGAGGAACTTCTCCTTCATGCCCAGCACGGTGGTGACGACGGCCTGCATCAGCCCGGCCTTGTTGCCGAAGTGGTAGCCGATGATCCGGGTGCTGCTCAGCCCGGCGCGTTCCTTGATGCGCGCGAAGGTGGTCTTCCGGTACCCGAGGCCGGCGATCGCCGAGATGGTGGCCGACACCAGCTGCGCGCGCCGGGCCGCTTCGGTGACGCTGAGCCCGAGTTCGGGCTGGAGGTCCACTTCTACTTGCATGAGTACAAATTAACTTAGCTGAGTAACTCTGGCAAACCGATACTGATCTGGTGCCGCCTCTCGTGCTCACCCTCGCCGTCGACGATCCGACCCAGGCGGCGTGGGACGCGCTGCGGGAACGCTGGTGCCGCCCGGGGCGGCTCGTCGTCGGGGCACACCTGGTCCTGTTCGGCGCCGTGCCCGGCGAGCACGGGGAAACCGTGCTGGCGGACCTGCGCAAGGCGGCGGCCATCCCGCCGTTTTCGCTGCGGGTGGACGGGGTGCGCCCGCTGAGCACGGGTGTCGCACTGCGGATCCGCGCGCCCCGGCTCGACCGGCTGCACGAGCGGTTGCGGCAGCGGTGGCGCCCGTGGCTCAGCGCCGAGGAAGACCGCCCGCTGCGACCGCACGTACGCATCCTCGACGACGGCTCCCCCGAGGAAGCGCGGCACGCGCTGGCCGTGCTGACGGAGCTCTTCGAGCCGTGGGACGCGATCGGCACCGGGGTGGACGTGTGGGAGTGCGCGGG
This sequence comes from Amycolatopsis dongchuanensis, assembly GCF_039542405.1. NCBI lineage: Bacteria > Bacillati > Actinomycetota > Actinomycetes > Pseudonocardiales > Pseudonocardiaceae > Amycolatopsis > Amycolatopsis dongchuanensis. The sequence continues at coordinate 35,783 of NZ_BAABIB010000128.1, read as the reverse complement.
CGGGCCGTGGTCGTTCCGCACCGCAATCCCGTTCCGGCCGCTGGCGTGACCGGGCATGCGGATCCTCGACACGGCGATCACGATCGGTGCACCACCGGAAGCCATCTGGGCGGTGCTCACCGACTTCGCCCGCTACGAGGAGTGGAACCCGTTCATCCGGCGAGGTGAGGGAGAGGCGGTCAACGGCAGCACGCTCACGCTGGACATCGAGCCGCCCGGTGAGCTCCGGCGCACGCACCGCCCGGTCGTGCTGGCCGCCGAACCGGGACGGCGCCTGGTGTGGCTCGGCCGGATCCCGGTCCTGCTCGCGGGACGGCACGAGTTCGTGCTGGAGCCGGACGGCGCGGGCACGCGGCTGCGCCAGCGGGAGGAGATGCGCGGTCTGCTGGTGCCGTTCCTGCGCCGGGTGCTGGACCACACCGAGGACGGTTTCGTCGCGATGAACCACGCCCTGAAACGGCGCGTCGAGGGTTAGCGCCCCGACCACCGGGGCGGGCGCCGCTCGAAGAACGCGGCGATGCCCTCCTGCCGGTCCGCCGAGCCACGGATCGACTCGACCGCGCGCTCGGTTTCCGCCCAGCCGCGGCGGTCCTCGTCCGCCAGCTGGGCGGCCACCGCGCCGAGCACCGCCCGCACGGCCACGGGCGACGACGCGCAGATCTCCTCGGCGACGGCGAGTGCGCCCTCCAGCGCGTGCCCGGGTTCGGTGAGGCGGTTGACGAGCCCGAAGTGGTGCGCCCGCTTCCCGCTCAGCTCCGTACCCGTGATCAACAGCTCCTTCGCCACGTGCGGCGGCAGCGCCCGGATGGCCCGGAACAGCGCACCACTCGTCGGCACCAGACCACGCAGGGTTTCCGGCAGCGCGAAGCGGGCCGCAGTCGACGCGACGACGACGTCACAGGCGAGCGCGATCTCGAACCCACCGCCGAACGCGATGCCCTCGACCGCGGCCACGAGCGGTTTCTCCCGCTGCCGCCGGATCACGCCGTACTCGCCGCCACGCTCGGTGCGGAAGTCCAGGCCCGCCTTGAGATCCGTGCCCGCCGAGAACACCGTCCGCGTGCCGGTGAGCACGCCGACCCACAGTTCCGGCTCGTCGTCGAGGCGGTTGAGCGCTTCGTCGATGCCGACCGCGGTGTCCACGTCTATCGCGTTGCGTTTCTCCTCGCGTTCGATGTGCACGACCAGGACCCGGCCGCGCACCTCCTGCCGCACCGCCACGCTCAGTCCCTCCGCCGCAGGAAGTCCACCAGGTTCTCCGGCCGGTACGCGGGGTCGGATTCCATCCGCACCACCGCCTCCGCCGCCACGTCCTCCTTCGCCGGGTCGGTCACGCCGAGCTGCCGCACGTAGGGCCGCAGCAGTTTGTAGAAGAACGTCCGCGAGTCGTGCGCGGGGGCTTCCCGCGCCTCGGGCCGCGTGGGGATCGCGCCTGGCGTGAAGACCAGCCCGCAGCTCTCCGCGCGCTCGACCATCCACAGTAGACTCAACTGCGCGAGGCACGGCTCCGGGTAGCCACCGCCGACGTCGGAATGGCAGCCCGGGAACCACGTCTGCTCCCGCCGCTGCCGCGGCGCCCCGTCCGGTGCCCAGATCGCCGGGCGGAACGGGCCGCGCCGCTCGTCGATCGCCAGTGCCTGGAACGCGGCCGCGACGGTGCTCGTCAGCTTCGTGTCGTGGAACTGCCAGCGCCGGTTGACGAGGTTGACCAGCCGGAACCCGCTGATCGGGATGCCCAGCGCGCCGACGGTGTCCCAGACGCCGATGAAGCGCACGGGTGTCACGTCCTCGCACGCGTAGGCCCGCCGGAACTCCCTCGCCTGGTCACCCGCCGGGTGGGTGCTCGGACTCCGGTCCCGGTAGAGCCGGTACGCCTCGTCGATGCGGCCGATCTCCTCGCGGCGCAGGATGCCGCAGTTGCGCACGAACCCCACGGTGCTGCGGGCGGTGTACGCACCGCGGCTGAACCCGAAGAAGAACAGCTCGTCGCCCGGCTCGTAGTGCTCGACGAGGAACCGGTACGCCGCACGGACGTTGCGCGAGAGCCCGAACCCGAACGCGCCGCCGAGCACGCGCTCGAACGGCCGCGTGCCGACGCCCTCGTGGTAGAAGACGAGCTGGTCGTCCCGCTGCGCGACGGCCTGCGCGACCTTCACGACGTTCGTCGGCGCCGGCTGCTGCCGCGTGTTCCACGTGCCGTCGCAGCAGATGACGATGCGCTTGCCCATCTACACCGTCTCCCACCGGCGGCTTTCGGCCGAGGCGAGCACGGCCTCCACGATCCGGGCCGACCGCAGCCCGTCGGCGAACGTCGGCAGCCCCTCCGGCTTCTCGCCGCGGATCGCCGCATACGTGTCCGCGACAAAGCTCTCGAAGCACTGGGCGTACCCCTGCGCGTGCCCGGCCGGCAGGGACGACAGCCGCGCCGAGTCCGGGTACGGCGCCGCCGGGTCACGCACGATGATCTGCGCCCCGCGCTCACCGCCGAGCCACGCCTGCTCCGGCTGCTCCTGGTCGAAGGCCGCGCTGCCGAGCGACCCGTCCAGCTCGAACCACAGCCGGTTCTTGCGGCCCGCGGCGACCTGCGAAATCGTGGCGCTGCCGAGGACCCCGCGTTCCGTGCGGAACAGCAGCAGCGCGCTGTCCTCGGTGCTGACCGGTGCGAGCGGGAGGTCCGTCGCGCTCCGGTCGAACGCGGGCACCGAACCGCTGGGCCGCTCGGGGTAGGCGATGGACGTGGCGGCGGTCAGCTCGGCCAGCCGCTCGCCGCTCACCCACTCCACGAGGTCGCACCAGTGCGAACCGACGTCGGCGAACGCGCGCGACCGGCCGCCCGCGACGGGGTCCACGCGCCAGTTCGCGGCGCCGGGCGACAGCAGCCAGTCCTGCAGGTAGCTGCCGTGCAGCAGGTTCCACTCGCCGAACTCGCCCGCGATGCGGCGCGCCCTGATCTCCCGGACGACGGGGTGGAACCGGTACACGAACGGCACCGTGGCCACGAGCCCGGACTCGCGTGCCTTGTCCGCCATGCGCTCGGCTTCCGCGACGCTCATGCCCAGCGGCTTCTCGCACACGACGTGCTTGCCGGCCTCCAGCGCCGCGATGGCGTAGTCGTGGTGGGTCCCGTTGGGGGAGCAGATGTGCACGACGTCCACATCGGACTCGAGCACCTCCTCGTAGGAGCGGAAAGCGCTTGCTCCCCATTCCGCCGCGACCGCCTCCGACCGCTCCGGCCGCGAGCCGAGCACCCCGGCGACGGTGCCGCCGTTCAGGAGCACCGCCCGCCGGTGCACCCCCGCGATCATGCCCGTGCCCACGATGGCCGCTGTGGTCATTCAGTCCCCCTCGTGTGGGTCGACGTGGATCTTCGGACCGGGGCCGATATGGGCCCCGGCCAGTACTTCCGCCACCCGGTCGAGCCCGACCGTCCCGGCGACCAGCGGACGCGGGTCGACCGCGCCCGAAGCGTAGTGTTCGATCGCCCCGGCCAGGCCCGGCGAACCGCTGAGCACGCCGACGGCCGTGACGTCCTTGAGCGCCAGCGCCCGCGTGTCCAGCAGGCTGGGCCGCCCGGCGAGTCCGATGTAGACGACGCGTTTCCCGGGTTCGACCAGTTCCACGGCCTTCGCGGGCAGTTCCGGCGAGTTGGACGTGTCGATCACGGCGTCGAACGGCAGCGAGGGCACGGTTTCCGCCGTCCAGACGTGCTCGAACCCCAGTGAGCGCGGGAATTCCTCGGTACCGGGCAGCGCGAGCAGGTGCACCTCGGCACCGGCGGCCCGCGCGAACATCGCGGCCAGCAGGCCGATCGTGCCGGGACCGAGGATCAGCACGCGGTCGCCGGGCGCGAGCGCCGCCCCGCGCACGGCACGCAGCGCGTTGCCACCGGGTTCGACGAGCGCGCCCTGCACGAAGTCGACCGCGTCCGGCAGGGCGTGCAACGCGGTGACCGGCACGGCGAGCTGTTCGGCCAGCGCACCCGCCCGCCCGCCGCGGATGCCGATCTCCTCGCGGAACTCGCAGACGTGCTGTGCGCCGGTGCGGCAGCGGCGGCACTGGCCGCAGCCGAGCATCGTGTCACCGGTAACCCGTCGGCCGAGCCACTCCGAAGACACGCCGTCGCCGACCGCGACTACCGTGCCGGACCACTCGTGCCCGATCCGCAGGGGGAAGCGGGCGTGCCCGTCGTGGAGGTACTGCATCTCGCCGGTGAAGAACTCGACGTCGGTGCCGCACACACCGACGCGCGCGACATCGACGACGACCTCGCCCGGCGCGGCGACGGGCGGGTCCACCTCCGCCACGCCCGCTTCGCCGGGCGCGGTGACGACAAAGGCCTTCATCGCGTGGTCGGCTCCCGGCGGGGAAGCCCGGCCGCGGCGTAACAGGCGTCGATGACCCGCATGTTCGCGACCGCGTCGTCGAGCCCAGTCGGGAAGGGCTCGCCGCGCAGCACAGCACCGGCGAACGCGCGCAGCTGCGCCTCGTACGTGCCGGGCTGCCGTGGCACGCGCACCCTGCGTCCGCGGACCTTGAGGCGGTAGGCGAACTGCGGCATGAACGGGTTGAACACGCGCATCTCGCCGAGAGAGCCGGTCACGCGGGCACCAAGGCTGACACGCGAAAGCAGGGAGACGGCGATCGAGCCCGTCCGGCCGTCCGGGAAGGCGAACTCGGCGCGCATCGACCGGTCGACGCCGGGGAACCGCAGCTTCGCCTGGGCGCTGAGCACCTCGGGTTCCGCCCCGGCGAGCGTGCGCAGGAGGTGGATCGCGTAGCAGCCGGCGTCCATGGTCGCGCCGCCCGCGAGGCCGAGGTTCCAGCGGATGTCGCCGCGGGGCAGCAGCGGGAAGGACATCCAGGTGTCGATGCGGCGGATGTCGCCGAGTTCGGGCAGGAGCTCGAGCATGCGCCGGATCAGCGCGTGGTGGCGGTAGTGGAAGGCCTCCACCACGACGAGCCCGCTGGCTCGGGCGGCCGCCGCGACGGCCTCCGCCTCCTCGGCGTTGGCGGTGAACGGCTTCTCGCACAGGACGTGCTTGCCGGCCTCGATCGCGGCGAGTGTCCAGCGGCCGTGCAGGCCGTTGGGCAGGGGCAGGTAGACGGCGTCGATCTCGGGGTCGGCGAGCAGGCTCTCGTAGTCGCGGTGCACGTGGCGGATGCCGTGCTTCCCGGCGAACCGCCGCGCCCGCGCGACGTCCCGGGCGGCTATCGCGGTGACCTCGACGTCGGCCACGTGCCGCGCCGGCCGCACGACGGCCGCGGGCGCGATCGCGGCCGCGCCGAGGATGCCGATGCGCAGGACCATGCCCCTCCTCCCGTTCCGGAAGGGAGACTACCGCCCACAACGGCGAACGCGGATCTTCCGATCCCAGCGGACCCGAGTTGGCGGGGTTTGCGGGGCGGCCTCGACACCGTCTTGCCACGGCTCCCGCTCCACGACAGCACCCTCAGAAGCCCACGGCCGGACGCGGAGTATCGCGGCCCGCGCCCCAGGGAACCGCCTCAGAAATCCGCCGCCTTGCCCAGGTAGATCTCGGCGAACGCCGCGGCCGCCGCGCGCGAACCCAGCAGGCGCCGCAGCCGGGCCTGGGCGAGGCGGGCGCGGAACGGGTCCGGCGGCGGGTCGGTCGTGGAGCTGTGGAAGATGTCCGACAGCCACTGCGAAAACTCCTGGTACTGCCACACCCGCCCCAGGCAGGTCTCCGTGTACCGCGCCAGCGGACCGTCGTCCCCGGAGTAGTGCGCCTCGATCGCGTCGGTCAGGTGGAACGCGTCGTGCAGTGCGAGGTTCAGACCTTTCGCCGCGATCGGCGCGACGAGGTGCGCCGACTCCCCCGCCAGGAACAGCCTGCCCCGCGCCATCGGCTCGGTGACGTAGTTGTGCATGTCCAGCACGCGTTTCTCGATCAGCGGCCCCTCCGCGATCGCCCCGCCCGGCACGCCAAGGCGCTCGTGCAGCTCGGCCCACACGCGCTCGTGCGGCCAGTTGTCCTCGTCGTCGCCGGGCGGGCACTGCAGGTAGAACCGCGTGACCGTCGGGGTGCGCGCCATGTGTGCCGCGAAACCGCGCGGGTGGATGCCGAACAGCACCCCGTCCGCGCTCGGCGGCGCCTCCGCGAGCAGCGCCAGCCAGCCGATGCCGTAGTCGTGCCGCAGCACCCGGCCGCCCACGTACGTCCTCGTCACCCCCTGCGCCCCGTCACAACCGGCGACGAAATCGCACTCCAGACGCCGCTCGCCCGTCCCGTCGCGGTACTCGACGGCAGGCCGCTCGGACTCGATCCCGTGCAGGGTCACGTCCTGCACGCCGAACACCACCTCACCACCCCCATCGACGTACTGGGCGACGAGATCGGTCACCAGTAGTTGCTGCGGGTACACGAAGTGGTGCTGACCGGTCAGCTCCGCGTAGTCGAACGGGTGGCGCGCGCCCTCGAACCGGAACTCGAACCCGCCGTGCCGGGGAGCGCTGCCCAGCAGCCGGTCGGCGAGCCCGTGCTTCTCCAGCCCGCGCACCGCCCACTCCTCGATGAACCCCGCGCGCGGCCGCTGCTCGATGTAGCCGCGGCTCTGCTCCTCCAGCAGGACGCAGTCGATCCCCTTGCGGGACAGGATGTTCGCCACCGCCAGCCCGGCGGGCCCGGCCCCGACGACGGCGACGCGCGTGCTCGTGGCCACTGCTACCTCCCCCCAGGTCGGTGCGCCGCCCATCTTCCCGGACCGGCAACCGGAAATCAAAGACAATCCGCCCACCTATCGCGACATCCTTTATGCTCGCGGGAAATTCGACGAAGGAGCCGGAGGCCGGGTGGACCGTCACGTGACCCGCCGTCTCGTGCTGGGCGGCCTGCTCGCGGGCGCGCTGACCGGCTGCGGCGCCGACTTCCCGCCCGTCGCGCTCACCCTGACCACGGGCAGCGCGGGCGCCGTCTACCACCAGCTCGGCGTCGCACTGTCCCGCGCCTGGGCCACGAAACTGGGCATCCCCGCGCCGACCGTGCTCACCAGCGCCGGGTCCGTGGAGAACCTCGACCGCCTGCTGGCCGGCCGCGCCGACATCGGCTTCTCCGCGGCGGACGCCGCCTCCGACCGCGTGCGGCAACCAGGCGGTGACCGGTTGCGGGCGCTGGCGCGGATGCACGACGACTACATCCAGGTCGTCGTCCCCGCCGCCGGCCCGGTCACGCGCCTGGCAGACCTCCGCGGACGCCGGGTGTCCGTGGGCCCACCGGACTCCGGCGTGCAGCTGGTCGCCGACCGGCTGCTCGACGCCGCCGGGCTCGACGTCCAGCGCGCCCGCCTGCCAGTGGGCGACGCGGCGGCGGCGCTGGCGCGCGGCGAGATCGACGCGTTCTTCTGGTCCGGCGGCGTGCCGACCGAGCAGGTGGCCGACCTGGCGAAGCACACGCCGATCCGGCTGCTCGACCTGTCCGGCGTCTTCCCCGCGCTGACCGCGCGCCACCCGGAGTACGGCCTGGTCACGCTGCCCGCGTCCAGCTACGGTCTGCCCGCGCCCGTCACCACCGTGCTGCTGCCGAACTTCCTCCTCGTCACCGACCGGATGCCCGACGAGGTCGCCCACGGCCTGGCGCAGGGCATCTTCGACGCGCAGGCCCAACTGGCCGCGGCGAACCCGTCCGCCCGCTCACTCGACCTCCGCTCCGCGATCGAGACCGTGCCCGTTCCCCTGCACCCCGGCGCGCTCGCCTACTACCGTTCGGCGCACTACGCGGGCTGAGCGGGGAACTCGACGGTCACGCGCAGCCCGCCGCCCGACGGCAGGTCGAGCCGCACGTGCCCGCCGGACTTCGCGACGACGCGGTGCACGATCGCCAGCCCGAGCCCGGAACCCGTCACGTTCTGGTGCCGCGGACTGCGCCAGAACCGGTCCGTGGCACGCGCGAGTTCCTCCGGCGCCAGCCCCGGCCCGGTGTCCCGCACCGCCAGCACGACCCGCTCCCCCTCGCGACGAGCCGTCAATTCCACAGTGGACCCATGCCCCGCGGTGAACTTGACCGCGTTGTCCAGCAAGGCATCCAGCACGGTTTCGATCGCCCGCGGCACCGCGACCGCCACCAGGGCCGGCTCGATCTCGGCGAGCAACTCGATGTCCCGCGACGCCGCGACGGCGTGCCATGCGTCGACGCGGTCTTCAAGCGCGGCGCTGACGTCCGTCGGCACCGGAGTCGCGGCACTCGCCTCCGTCTTCGCGAGGGTGAGCAGTTCTTCCAGCACGTCGTTCAGACGCCGGGCTTCCTCCACGCTCGCGGCGTAGTCGTCGGCGGCGTCTTCACTGACGGCACCGTCCAAACTGGTCAGTCGCACATACAGCGCGGTGAGCGGGTTCCGCAGCTGGTGGGAGGCGTCCGCGACGAAAGCACGTTGTGCCGCAAGCACTTCACTGACCGTCGTCGCCATCTCGTCGAACGACCGCGCCAACCTCCGCAACTCGGGCGGCCCGCTCTCCTCCGCCACGGGTACGTACGGCGCACCTGCGGTAGCGGTCGCCACCATCTGTTCCGCCGAACGTTCGAGCCGGTCGACGGGCCGCAGGATCCAGCGCACGACCGGCAGGGACAACAACACCGCCAGCGCGAGCGCGGCCAGCCCGCCCGCCGCGACCAGCGCCCACAGGAACAGCACGTGCCCGCGCAGCCCGTCCACCGGCGACACGGTGACCACCGCGCCCCGCACCTCACCGTCGACCAGCACGGGTTCGGCGAGCACAAGTGGTCCGGTCTGCCACGGCCAGAAAGTGCCCGAGGGCAACGGTTCCCGGCCGGACAACGCGGCGTTCACCCCCTCCCGCACCGGCGGTTCGGTCAGCGCCACCGGGTCGGCCGTCTGCGCGCGAGGCCGGCCGTCCTGGTCGACGAGCGCGGCGGTGAAGCCGTATACCTCGCGGTACCGGTCGAGCGTCGCGGCCAGCTCACCTTCCGTGCCGTCGAGCAACGCGCGCTGCCCCAACGACGCCAGCCGCGCGGTGAGCGTGAGGCGGTCGAGAGACAGCTGCTGGTAAGCGCTTCCCGACAGGCTCAGCGCGAGCGGCACCCCGAGCCCCAGCAGCACGAGCACCACGAGGACTCCGACGACGGGCAGCAACCGGGAACGCACGGCTCACCCGGCGGGCCGGCCGAGGCGGTACCCCACGCCACGCACCGTCTCGATGAGCCCGGGGCGGTCCAGTTTGGTCCGCAGCGTCGCGACGTGCACGTCGAGCGTCCGGTTCGCGCCGGGCCACGGCTCACCCCAGATCTCGGTGATCAGCGACTGCCGCGTGCACACGTCGCCCGCCGCGGCCGCGATCGTGTAGAGCAGCAGGAACTCCTTGCGGGACAAGGCGATCGGCTTGCCCTGCGCACTCACCTCGAAGCGGGCCGGGTCGATGCGGAGATCCCCGGCGTGCAGCGGACGCGGCCGCGGCGCCGGCGGGGGCGCGGCACGGCGGCGCAGCACCGCCTGCGCCCGCGCGAGCAGTTCGTCCACGTGGAACGGTTTGACGAGGTAGTCGTCGGCGCCGGCACGCAGGCCGGTGATCCGGTCGTCCACCTGACCCCGCGCGGAAACCACGATGATCGCCGCGTCGCTGCCGCGGCGGATCGCCTCGCACAGCTCGATCCCGTCCATGTCCGGCAGCCCGAGGTCGAGCAGCACGACGTCGGCCTGCGGGTACTTCGCCTTGGCCTCCAGCCCCGTCGCGGCCCACTCGACGTCGACGCCGCGCCTGTGCAGCGCCGACCGGACGGCGGTGGCCACCCGCCCGTCGTCCTCCACCAGCAGAAAGCGCACCGACCGGCCCTCCTCGTCCGCCGGACTCCACTATGGCGTGCCGCTCAAGCGGCGATCAACTCGACCTCAAGTCCTGCTCAAGGGCGTTGTAACACGGGTGACGGCGCGCACAGCATGGCTGTCCATGGTCACTCAACTCACCACCGGCGCCCCGGACCGGCTCGCCGCCGAGGACGTCGGATACCACCAGGGCCTCAAGAGCCGCCAGGTGCAGATGATCGCGATCGGCGGCGCCATCGGCACCGGCCTGTTCCTCGGCGCCGGGTCGCGGCTGCACAGCTCCGGCCCGGCGCTCGCCGTCGTGTACGCGGTGGCCGGCGTCTTCGCGTTCTTCGTGGTGCGCGCCATGGGGGAGCTGGTCATGCACCGGCCTTCGTCGGGTTCGTTCGTCTCGTACTCGCGGGAGTTCCTCGGCGAGAAGGCGGCGTTCTTCGCGGGCTGGATGTACTTCCTGAACTGGGCGACCGCGGGTGTCGCGGACGTCACCGCCGTCGCGAAGTACACCCAGTTCTTCTGGCCGGACCTGCAGCAGTGGATCCCCGCGCTCATCGCGTTGTGCCTGATCCTCGCGGTGAACCTGGTGTCGGTGAAGCTGTTCGGGGAGCTGGAGTTCTGGTTCGCCGCGATCAAGGTGCTCGCGCTCGTGGTGTTCATGGTGGTGGGCATCGTGGTGCTGGTGAGCAGGCACCCCGTGGACGGCGTCGTGACGGGGCCGAGCCTGGTGTTCGACCACGGCGGGGTCTTCCCGACCGGGCTGCTGCCCGCGCTGCTGATCCTGCAGGGCGTCGTGTTCGCCTACTCCGGGGTGGAGATGGTCGGCGTGACCGCGGGCGAGACCGCCGAGCCGCGCAAGATCATCCCGAAGGCGGTCAACTCGGTGGCGTGGCGGATCGCCGTGTTCTACGTGGGTTCGGTGGTGCTGCTGGTGATGCTGCTGCCGTGGACCGCCTACAAGAGCGGCGAAAGCCCGTTCGTGACGTTCTTCGGCAAGCTCGGCGTGCCCGCGGCGGGCGCGATCATGGACCTGATCGTGCTGACGGCGGCACTGTCCAGTGTGAACTCCGGCCTGTACTCGACGGGCCGGATCCTGCGCTCGCTCGCGGTCGCCGGGTCCGCGCCGAAGTTCACCGCGCGGATGAGCCGCAGCGGGGTCCCGTACGGCGGGGTGCTGCTGACCGCGGTGGTCTACGCGCTGGGTGTGGTGCTGAACCTGGTCGTGCCGGAGTCGGCGTTCGAGGTGGCGCTGGAGTTCTCCGCGCTGGGCATCATCGGTATGTGGTCGATGATCGTGATCTGCCACCTGGCCCTCACGCGCAAGGCGAAGCGCGGCGAGCTGGAACGGCCGTCCTACCGCCTGCCCGGCGCGCCGTACACGAACTACGTCACGCTCGGCTTCCTGCTGCTGGTGCTGGCGATGAGCTGGTTCAACGGGGCGACGGGCCGGATCCTCATCTACAGCCTGCCGGTGCTGGCGCTCGTGCTGGTCGGCGGGTGGTTCGGCGTCCGCCGCCGGGTGCGGCAGCTGGCGGGCTGAGGGTTCACGCGGTGATCCCGGCCAGCACCAGGTTCGCCAGCCGCGTCACGGCGGGCCTGGCCTGGCGGGCCGGGAGGGTGCGGAACGAGGCGATCGCGAGCAGTCCGGTCCGGACGTCCTCGACCGAGACGTGCTCGCGGATCGCCCCGGCCCGGCGGGCGCGCTCGACCAGCCGGTACAGGCTCCGGCTCTGCGCTGGCCGGTACGACGCGAACGCCGCACCGGCCGGGTGGCCGCCCAGCAGCGCCTCGGTGAGCCCGCGGTCGCTGAGCTGGTGCTCGGCGAACCGCAGGACCGTCCGCCGCAAGGCCCGTCCGGGGTCGGGATCGGCCACCGCGGCCGCCATCTCCGCCACGCACCGGTCCACCTGCCCGGTGAGCACGGCGGTCACGAGGTCGGTGCGCGAGGGGAAGTGCCGGTGCACCGTGGCGGCGGCCAGGCCCGCCCGGCGGGCGATCTCCCGCACCGGCAGGTCCAGGCCTTCCTCGGCGAACGCCTTCCGCGCCACCTCGACGATGTGCTCGCGGTTGTAGGCCGCGTCCGCCCGCGCTTTCCGAGTCACCGTGCCCCTGCCGCTCTCTCACTTCCCCGCTGTGCGTGCTGTCCGCTCCTACGGTACGGGCATGTTCGCTGTTCAGTTCGACCGATTCGGCCCGCCCGGGGTGCTCACCTTCGGTCCCTTCCCCGAACCCCACGCCGGTCCCGGCCAGGTGCGGATCCGCGTCGAGGCCGCCGGGGTTTCCCCTGTGGACACGGCTTTGCGTGCCGGACGCTCCCAGGCGCGGCCACCGTTGCCCCACGTTCCCGGTGTGGACGCCGCGGGCACGGTCGATGAAGTCGGCCCGGGTGTGACCGGCGTGTCCGTGGGCGACGAGGTTTTCGGCGCCGTGGATCTCTCCCGTCTCGGGGGCGCGAACGCGGAGTTCGCGGTGCTGCGTTTCTGGACTGCGAAGCCGCGGGCGCTGTCCTGGCCGGAGGCGGGCGGCGCGGCTACGAGCGTCGAGACCGCGACGCGGGCGTTCGACGTGCTCGACGTGCGGCCGGGGATGGTCGTGCTCGTCGACGGCGCGGCAGGCGGGGTCGGCAGCACGGCGGTGCAACTCGCGCGCGCCCGCGGTGCCCGGGTGATCGGCGCCGCCCGCCCTGACCACGCCGATTTCGTCACGTCTCTGGGCGCCGAGTTCGTGCCCTACGGTCCGGGTCTGCCCGAACGCGTTGCTATGGCTGACCGCGCATTGCACATCGGAGGTTCACTGGCGGAACTGGTCGCGCTGACGGGTGATCCAGCCGCCGTCGTCACGATCACGGACCTGGGCGGCGCGGATCGCGGTGTCCACGTCACCCTCGGCGCGCTCGCCGGCCAGCCTTCGGGAGAGCACGGTCTCACGGCGGCGGCCGCGTTGGCGGAGGAAGGCCGGTTCCGGCTCCCGGTGGCCGACGCGGTCCCGATGCCGGAGGCCGCGAAGGCGCACTCCCTCGTGGAACAGGGCGGGCTGCGGGGGAAGGTCGTGCTGGTGCGCTAGTCGACCGTGGCGACCAGCACGTCCTCGCCCGCGGACGGGCGCAGGCCGTCGGTCCGGTCCGCGAAGTAGCGGTCAGCGAGGGAGCTGCCCGGTACGTGCCGTACCGTCCGGAACCCCGCTTCCCCGGCCAGCGCAAGGATTTCCTCGGGACGGTAGAAGCTCAGGAACGGTGTGCCCGCCGCTCGTGCCCCGCGCGCGGACCTCTCCAGTCCGGCGCGGGAGGCCTCGTCGAGCAGGTCGGGGGGCAGCAGGAACGTCATGACCAGCGTGGTGCCCGGCGCGAAGGTGGCGATGCGGCGGAGGGTGGCCGCGGTGGCGTCTCTGGTGAGGTACATGCTGACGCCGTTGGAGGCGATGACCGCCGGGCGGCCGGGGTCGAAGCCGGCCGCGATCAGCCTGTCCTCCCACGGGTCGGCCTCGAAGTCGACCGGGACGAGCGTGGGGATGCGGTAGCCGAGTTCGGTGAGCCGCCGGCGTTTCCACTCCTGCGGGCCGGGCTGGTCGACCTCGAAGACCCGCACGCGGCCGGCGAGGTCGGGCCTGCGCTGGGCGAAGGTGTCGAGGCCCGCGCCGAGGACGACGTACTGGTCCACGCCGCGATCGGCCTGCTCGGCCACGAGGTCCTCGACGAACCGCGCCCGCGCGACGATGGCTGCGCGGAAACCGCTGGTGGTGACAGGATCCATGTCGGGCCGCTCGCGCCAGCCGTCGCCGGGCGCGAGCAACCGCAGCCCGACGACGTCCTCGAGGACGTGCGGCGGTTCGTCGAGGAGCACGTGCAGCGCCCGCCACAGGGCGACGCGGGCGGCGGTGTTCTCGGCGGTCACGTCAGGCCTGCAGGGTCCAGAGCCGCCCGTCAGGATCGCGGACGACGGCTTCGCGGGTGCCGTAGTGGGTGCCGGCGAAGGGTTCCACGACCTCGACGCCCGGCCCGGGCTGGAATTCCGCCTCGTCGGCCACCTTCAGCACCAGGCGCGTGCGGGTCTCCTGGGTTTCCGGCACCTCGGCGATGAAGACGGCGGGCCCAGTGCCGTTCCGGAGCTGCCCCGAGTTGTGGTCCGTGGCGAACTCGAGCTCGTAACCCAGTGACTGGAAGAACTTCGCGGCCTTGCCCCAGTTGTGGGTCTCGAGGAACACCGCGTGGATCCCCTCAGTGGACATGTCAACTCCCATCGTCGGCCGATCGCTGCCCGGATGCACCGTCGAGGTAGGCGCGCAACGCGTCCGCCACCAGCGCGGAGAGGGAAAGCCCCTCCTCGATCGCGTGGTGCTTGACCTGCTTGATCAGGCTGAGCGGCAGGTAGACGTTGAACTGCTTCACTTCCTCGGCGGCCACACTAGGAGGTTAGCATGCTAGCAAGGTAGTGTCGAGAAACCCCGGCTCGCCCTGGTGGGCGGCCGGGGTTCGGGGATGTTCGATTAGGTCCTTCCGCGGGTTCCGGCGCCGGCGTCGAGTGGGTCTAGCCATCACCCCGCGCCACGGCTCAGGTTCGGGTTGTCAGCCCCGCATCACAAGCGCTCCGGGCCGGTTTTTCGCTGCCCGAGGGGTTTCGGACCGAATCCCGTCAGCCCCGCGTCACGAAGCCGCGGACCAGATCCCATCAGCCCCGCGCGACGGAGGAGTCGTTCACCCGATGCCCGTCGCGCCCTGCGGCCCGGAAGAACGGCACCTTGTCCCCCACCTTCTCGCCGACCTTCGCCCGCGCGACACCCGCCGCGCCCTGCACCATCGGGTGGTCGGCGACCTTACGGTACGTGCGCACGATCTGGTCGTAACGGGCGCGGCCCGCCTTCGCGCCGAGCACGTACCCGACGGCCGCCCCGAGCAGGAAAACCTTCACGTCTCCGCCTCCTCACCGTTGTCCGGGTCGTTCCCGCCATTGTCCCCCAGCCCGCCACCCCATGCCGGGGGTGCTTGCAGAGCGCGATCGGGGGTGCGCTAAAGTTTGTCCCCGTTGGCCCGGAGCGATCCGGACCGGCGGTGAGCGTTCCCCTGTAGCTCAATTGGCAGAGCATTCGGCTGTTAACCGAAGGGTTGTTGGTTCGAGTCCAACCGGGGGAGCAAAAGCCCAGGTCAAGCACCTGGGCTTCTTTCGTTTCCGGAACTCAGCAGGGCGGAACCGCCAGAAAACCGCCACTTTCGTCATTCGGCGGGCTCGTCGCCGAACATCCGCTCCAGGGCATCCGCCGAAGCATCGTTGGCTACCCTGCGCTTGCGGTAGTGCTTGTCAGCCACCTTCTGGGTGTTGCCGAGGTGGTCGGCGATCGCGCTCAGCGGCAGGTCCGCTTCGTCCAGGACCAAGCCAACTGTCTTACGGAAGACGTGTGACGTAACCCACCAGTAGCCGACCTCCGCGAAAGCTTCCTGGATGCGGTGGATGACATCGCTCGGGTCCAGCCACTCCCCGTTCCACGCCTGGAACAACGGCTCGAAGCCGCGATGCGCCACGAGTAGGCCGGCATCCCGGAGCAGACCAGCTTCATCCCCCACAACACCCGACAGCTACTTTCCTGCCATGGCGCCATTCGACCCGCAGGCGGACCTGAACCAGGAAGTCGACTTCCGGCTGCTGATCAACACTCCGATCACGCTGTTCTGGCGCCGGGAGGTCCTCGACGAGGCGATCGCTTGGCTCCAAGCCCACGGCTACCAGGTCACCCGCCTCGACGCCGCCCGCTGGACGACCGAAGCAGATTTCCACCGAGCCATCGCGCAGACACCCGCGTTCCCGGACTACTACGGGCACAACCTGGCTGCTCTGCACGACGCCATGCAGGACGTGGTCGCCCAGGACTACGGCTGGGCTCCGGAAACCACCGGCCTCGCGCTCGTGTTCGCCGGTTATGACAAATTCACAGACCATTGCGGCCAGACAGCCCAGGCCGTGCTCGATATCATCGCCACGCATTCGCGCGTCGCGGCATTGTTCGGCCGACGTCTGATGGGGCTCGTGCAGAGCGACGATCCGGCTATCCGATTCGAGCCGGTCGGCGCCTCGCCGGTGAGCTGGAACGACGCCGAGTGGCCCGACTCCCGACGCCGCATCCCGTAACGCACCGCCGGCTCTCGATCTTCGCCGCCTCAGCCGGCGCCTTTCGCGAACGCCCCCGCTAAGAGCGTGTCTCACTTGGATGTTGGTTGAGGTGCGGGCACGATCATGAGCTGTGATGGACGAGTTGTCGCGACGTCTGGTGCCCGACGAGTTGTGGGCGCTGGTCGAATCGTTGATCCCGCCGGGAAAGACGCGCCCGCAGGGTGGCGGCATGTCGAGAGTGGACGATCGGGCGGTGTTCACCGCGATCGTGTTCGTGCTGACCAGCGGCTGTGCCTGGCGGCATCTGCCGCCCAGCTTCGGGGTCACTGTGCCGACGGCGCATCGACGGTTCACCGAGTGGTCCGAGGCCGGGCTGTGGAGACAGCTGCACCAGGCGGTGCTGGACGAACTGGGTGGCCAGGGGCTGATCGACTGGTCGCGCGCGGTCCTGGACGGAGCATCCGTCAGGGCCAAAAGGGGGGCGGTCTGACCGGTCCGAGCCCGGTCGATCGCGGCAAGCCCGGCTCGAAGATCCACGTGCTGTCCGACCGGGCCGGGCTGCCGTTGATGGTCGGGATCTCCGCGGCCAACACCCACGACAGTCACGCGCTCAGGCCCCTGGTCAACGCGCTGCCGCCGATTCGGTCGCGCCGCGGACCGCGGCGCGGGAAGCCGGCCAAGCTACACGCGGATAAGGCCTACGACATCCCCGCGCTGCGCGACTGGCTCCGCCAGCGTGGGATCATCCCGCGTATCGCTCGCAAGGGCATCGAATCCGTCGAGAAACTCGGCAAACACCGGTGGGTGATCGAACGGTCGATCGCCTGGCTGACCGGCTACCGGCGCCTGACCATCCGCTACGAACGCAAAGCCAGCCACTACCTCGCCTTCCTCACCCTCGCCGCCACCATCACCTGCTACAAGAAACTCACCAAATGAGACACGCTCTAAACCCGCGCCACGGCGAACACCCGGCGGAACGGGAACCACACCGAGCCGTCCTCCCGGACCGGGTACGCCGACGCCAAGCGGGGCGCCAAATCCGCGCGGAACTGCTGCCAGTCGGCTTCCGACAACGCCGCCTTCACCGGGCGCAGGGCCGTCCCGGTGATCCACTCCAGCACCGCGTTCTCCCCCGCCAGGCGCTGGACATACGTCGTCTCCCAGACGTCCACCTGGCAACCCGCGTCGGCGAACAGGGTGGCGTACTCGACGGGCGTGGCGACCGCTTCGAGGCCACGCAACGACACGCCCCGCTCCGCCGCCAGCTCGCGCGCCAGCACGTGTGACGGGGAGTCGAAGTTGCCCGGCACCTGCATCGCCAGCCAGGCACCCGACGGCAGCTCCTCCACCCACCGTCGCAGCAACCCCTGATGCCCCGGCACCCACTGCAGCACCGCGTTCGTCACCACGACATCCGTGTCCGGCGCCGGTTTCCAGTCGTGCACGTCCAGCACCTCGGCCGCGACACCCGCCGAGCGCGCCGCCGCCACCATTTCCGGCGAGCTGTCCACGGCTTCGACCACCGCCGAAGGCCAGCGCGACGACAGCGCGAGCGTCAGGTTCCCCGGGCCGCATCCGAGGTCGACCACCCGGCGTGGCGACTCAGCGCCCACCCGGGACAGCAGGTCGAAGAACGGGCGTCCGCGCAGGTCAGCGTAGTCGAGGTACTTCGCGGGATCCCACACAGTACGAGCGTACTGCTAAGCCTCCGGCCGCGCCAGCCTCTCCGCGGCCTCCCGGGCGATCGCGGCGACGACCTCCGCGTCCACCCCCGGATCCGGCCTCGCCTGCAGCACACTCCCGTCGCGCCCCGGCACCTTCCGTTGCACGAACCACACCCCGCCGCCGGACAGCTCCTGCCGGTGCCGCCCGCGGATGGAACCGTCGACCCGCTGCCGCACCATCGCGGGCACGCGACCGGGCCGCGGCAACGGAAAACGCACCGGAGGACGGTCGGCCAGGAGCACCGCCGCGCCCGCCGTGCCGACCTCCGACGCCTCGACGAGCGTCAGCACGCCCTCGGCCCAGCCCGCCTTGCTGATCAGGTGCCAGCCGACACGCCGCCCTTCCGGCAGCCACAGGCCCAGCTCGGTCACGACGAGGTGCCCGCCCGAAGCGACCGCCGCGGACGCCAGCGCGTTCTCCGCGGGTTCGAGCTCACCCGCGAACCCCTCCGGCAACCGGTCGCCGAACAGCCGGCGCAGCCAGGCCGTCACCTCAGTCCATCCCGCCGATCGCCTGCTGGCGCAACGCTTTCCGGTACTCCTCCAGCGCCACGAGGTCCCCGAACAACGCCCGGTACTCCTCCTCGGCGTCCACAGGGGACAGTCGCTGCAGACGCGACTTGATCTCCGCGATCTGCCTGCCGACCAGGTTCTCCTGCACGGCCGCGATCATGCTGCCGATGTAGCGCACATCGGCCTCGCTCTTGGCGTGCAACGGTTCCACGGCCAGCTCCGACAACAGCGTGCGCACCGTGCCCGGCGGCAGGTTCGCGCTCGCCGCGTCGAGCAGCGCCGGGCCGGCGAGCCCGCAGCTCGCGCCGCCCGCCTTCAGCACCGCCCGGTGCACCGCGACGTACGCCGGGTGCGTGAACGCCTCCTCGGGCAGCGCGTCGTACTCCGGCCCGGCCAGCGCGGGCTCCTGCAACGCCGCCTTCAGCACCTCGCGCTGGGCCATCAGCCGCGGGTCCTTCGGGTCCGGCCGCGGCACGTCCTCCGGAGCGGGCGTGGCCGCCTGGACCCGGCGCGCCGTCTTCGCCGGAGCACCGGCCCCGGCCGCACCACGTACGCGCCGCACGACCATGTCCGCGTCCTGCCAGCCGACCCACCACGCGAGCTTGGTGGCGTACCCGTCCCGCTTCGCGCGGTCCTTGATCTGCGCGACCAGCGGCACGGTGCGCTGCAACGCGGCGACCTGCCCGTCGACCGAATCGAGGTCGTACTCGGCGAGCATGCTGCGGATCGCGAACTCGAACAGCGGGATCCGCCGCGCCACCAGGTCGCGCACCGCCGCGTCGCCCTTCGCCAGGCGCAGCTCACACGGGTCCATGCCGTCCGGCGCGACCGCGATGTACGTCTGGCCCGCGAACGTCTGGTCCCCCTCGAACGCCTTCAGCGCGGCCTTCTGCCCCGCCTCGTCGCCGTCGAAGGTGAAGATCACCTCGCCGCGGAACGCGTCGTCGTCCATCAGCAGGCGCCGCAGCACCTTCATGTGGTCCTCGCCGAACGCCGTGCCCGACGACGCCACCGCCGTCGGCACGCCCGCCGCGTGCATCGCCATCACGTCGGTGTAGCCCTCGACGACGACCACCTGGTGCCGCTTGGCGATCTCGCGCTTGGCCAGGTCGAGCCCGAACAGCACCTGCGACTTCTTGTAGATCGGGCTCTCGCTGGTGTTGAGGTACTTCGCTTGTATCGGGTCGTCGTCGAACAGCCGCCGCGCGCCGAACCCGACGACGTCGCCGGAGAGGTCCTTGATCGGCCACACCAGCCGCCGGTGGAAGCGGTCGATCGGGCCCTGCCTGCCCTCGCGCACGAGCTGCGCCTTGAGCAGCTCCGACAGCTCGAAACCGCGGTTGAGCAGGAACTTCGTCAGCTTGTCCCAGCCGGACGGCGCGAACCCGCAGCCGAACCGCTGCGCCGCGGCCTCGTCGAACCCGCGCTCCCGCAGGTACTGGCGCGCGAGCTCGGCCTCGGGGGTGCGCAGCTGCTCGGCGTAGAACTCCGCCGCGGCCTTGTGCGCCTCCACCATCCGGGTGCGCGTGCCGCGGTCGCGCTGGACGCTGGCGCCGCCGCCCTCGTAGGTGAGCCGGAAGCCGACGCGGTCGGCCAGCCGCTCGACCGCCTCGACGAACGGGAGGTGGTCGATCTTCATCAGGAACTTGATGACGTCGCCGCCCTCACCGCAGCCGAAGCAGTGGAACGTGCCGTGCGTCGGGCGGACGTTGAACGACGGGGTCTTCTCGTCGTGGAACGGGCACAGCCCCTTGAGCGCGCCGCCGCCGGCGTTGCGCAGGGCCACGTAGTCACCCACGACCTCGTCGATCCGGTTGCGGTCGCGCACCTCCGCGATGTCGGATTCCCGGATTCGCCCTGCCACGGGTCGAGGATACTGTCTCTGTCATGGGGCTGGCCGAGGAGTTCACCGCGCACCGCGCCCACCTGGTCGCCGTCGCCTACCGGCTCACCGGATCGGTGGCGGACGCCGAGGACGCCGTGCAGGAGACCTGGCTGCGGCTCGCGGGCCTCGACGAGGAGAAGCGGGCCGCGATCCGGGACCTCAGGGGCTGGCTGACCACGGTGGTCGGCCGCCTCTGCCTCGACCGGCTGCGCTCGGCCGCGGTGCGGCGCGAGCGGTACGTGGGCCAGTGGCTGCCCGAGCCGATCGTCACCCCGTTGAGTGGACGCGACCCCGAGGACCCGCTGGACGTCGCCGTCCGCGACGAGGGCGTGCGCATGGCGGCGATGGTCGTGCTGGACAAGCTGACGCCGGAGCAGCGCGTCGCGTTCGTGCTGCACGACGCGTTCTCCGTGCCCTTCGACGAGATCGCCGGCATCCTCGGGGTCAGCCAGGACGCCGCGCGCCAGCACGCCTCGCGGGGGCGGCGTGCGCTGAAGGACGCCGAACCGCCCCCGCGGGCGAGCCTGGCCGAGCAGCAGCAGGTGCTCGACCGGTTCCTCAACGCCCTGTTCACGGGGAACGTGCGGGAGGTCGCCGAGATCCTGCACCCCGACGTGACCTTCATCGGCGACTCGGACGGCAAGGCCCGCACGGCCAAGCAGGTCATCACCGGGGCGGACAAGCTCGTCCGCTTCTTCCGCGGCCTGGTCGAGATGTACTCGCTGGAGGCGTTCCGCGGCGGCCGTCCGGTGCTGGTCAACGGGGACCTCGGCGTCTACCTGCCGCCCGCCGAGGTCCCCGGGAAGCGACCGCTCGACGCGCACCTGCAGACGATGGTGATCCGCGACGGCCGGATCCTGACGATCTACGACGTGGCGAACCCGGACAAGCTCACGCGAGTCCCGGCAGCGGAACCCGGCACGCCTCCCCTGACGTGAAGCCCTGGTCGGTGATCTCCAGCGCGCTGTTCATCCGGCCACGCAGGTTCTCCACGGCCGCGAGGTAGGTCAGCTCCAGCACGCCCTTGCGGCCGAACTCGCGCTCCAGCTCGGCGACCTGCTCGTCGGTGACCGCGACGGGGGTGGCCGTCACGGCGTCGGCGTAGGCGATGGCGAGCCGCTCCTGCCTGCTGTACAGCGGGGAGGTCGCGTAGTCGTCGATGTGCTTGAGGCGCTCGACGTCCAGGCCCTCGTGCTTCTGCAGCATCGTGCCGAAGTCGACGCACCACGAGCAGCCGAGGCGCACCGCGACGCGGTAGCCCACGATCTCGCGGACGTTGGCGGGCAGTGTCCTGGCGGCCTTCTCGACGGCCAGCTCGTGCAGCGCACCCGCGGCCAGCAGTCCGGTGTGGTGCGCGATGACCGCGAAGGGTTCGGGCACCGCGCCGTAGCGGCGGCGGGCGATGCGGTAGATGAGCCGGGCGAACAGGTTGGCGTCCTTTGTAGACACCACAGGCATGCGTGACATGGTTCTCCTCCTTCTGCACTGGGGACGAGATAGCGTCGGAACCCGTGACAGGGACCTTTGCGGGACGCGACGGCACCGAACTCGCCTACCGCGAGCTGGGCGAGGGCCGTCCGGTGGTGCTCTTCCACGGCTACCTCTCCACCGCGCGGGTCAACTGGCTCGCCTACGGCCACGCGGCCCGGCTCGCCGAACGCGGGCGGCGCGTGATCCTGCCGGACCTGCGGGCGCACGGCGACAGCGCGAAGCCGCACGACCCGGCCGCGTACCCGCCGGACGTGCTCGCCGACGACGGGTTCGCGCTGCTGGAGCACCTGGGGCTGACCGACTACGACCTCGGCGGCTACTCCCTCGGCGCCCGCACGGTGCTGCGGATGCTGGTGCGCGGGGCGAAACCGGGGCGTGCGGTGGTGGCAGGCACCGGGTTGGAGGGTGTCGTCGAGCCCAGCGGCAGTGTCGAGCACTTCCGCCGCGTCCTGGACGGGCTAGGCACGTTCGACCGCGGGTCCGCCGAGTGGAAGGCCGAACGGTTCCTGCGCTCGACCGGCGGTGATCCGGTAGCGCTGCGGCACCTGCTCGACACCTTCGTCGGCACCCCGCCCGAGGAGCTGAGCCGTGTCGAGACGCCCGTGCTCGTGCTGGTCGGCGACCGGGACGACGGCCAGCGCGGCGCGGACCGGCTCGCGGCCCTGCTACCGCACGGCGAGTTCCGCGAGATCCCGGGCGACCACATGAGCGCCGTCGCCGATCCCGTACTGGGAACGGCGATCGCCGACTACCTCACGACTTCGTGAGCGCCCGCACATCCCACAACCACACGCCGTCCACGTAACGCGCGGGCGTGTTCAGCAGCTGCTCGACCGTGGTCTGCAGCGCCTGCTGGTTCGTGCCCGGCGCCAAGACCACCACGTCCACGTGCCAGTAGCGCAGGTCGGTCAGCGCCTCGGCGCGGTCGGTGTCCGTGATCTCCGGGACGTCACCCGTCTCCTGCACCTTGTACAACGTCGTGGCGGTAGGGCGGTCCGGGGCGCCGTACCGGCCACGCTTGTCGTCCGGCCCGTTCGGGCCCACGAAGTACCCACCCGCCAGCGGGAACCCGCTGTCCGCGCGGACCTGCCAGTGCAGCGCCCGCGCGTCCCCCGTGCCGGGCGGTGGCACGGTCAGCACCGAGCCGCCCGTCACGTACTGCCGCCACGTGCCGTCGGAGAAGAACGCCGGCGTCGGCGGCCGGGTGCTGGCCTGCAGCGGGGTCGGCGTGATCGGCAGCAGCACCGCCACGAGCACGCCGAGCCACAGCCAGCGCAGCGGCAGCTCCCGGTCCCGGAACGACGGCGCCGCGCGGAAGATCTTCTCGGTCGCGATCGCCAGCAGCGCGCCGACCGCGGGGATGCACCCCATCGCCAGCCGCGACTCCAGCAGCGAGTCGAACAGCGGCAGGTTCGCCAGCAGCTTCCACGGCCCCGGGATGCCGGTGTTGTCGTGGTCGACGACGATCTCCTGCCCCAGCGACAGCCACGCCATGACGAACATCGAGATCGCGATCGAGCGGGCGAGGACGTTGCGCCACAGCCACACCGTCAGCACCACCATGAACACGATGAGCGGCCAGCCGAAGAACGCGTTCTCCTCGGTGCGGTTCATCGACACGTCCGCCGCGGCCTCCGCCTGCCCGGCGATCGACTCGGTCGCGAAGCGGGTGAACGCCGCGGTGTCGTTGCCGACCGGGCCGTGTTCGAGCGTGCGGTAGCTCTGCGGGCCGAGGAACTGCCACCACAGCGGGAAGATCACCAGCGCCACCGACAGCACCGCGGCGACGGCGAGCCCGATGACCATGGGCCGGACCATCGCGGCCGCCTCGCGCCGCCGCGACACGGCGTAGGCGATCGCGAAGACCACGAACGCCATCATCGTGATGAGCAGCGGCTCCTCGCCGAGGAAGATCTGGTAGGCCAGCAGCAGGCCCAGGACGATCCCGTCCCGCACCGGCCGCGCGCCCTGCGCGAGGCGGATCAGCCGCAGCACGATGAACGGCAGCAGGAACAACACGACGAAGTTCGGGTGCGCGTTGCCGTGCGAGATCATCGGCGGCGCGAACCCGCAGAACACCCCGCCGATCGCCGCCGCGACCCGCGAGCTCACCAGGTGCCGCGAGAACACCCAGTACCAGGCGAACGACGTGCCGGCGAGGCCGCCGGTGAGCGCGATCGCCCACGTGACGGTCGGCCCGAACAGCAGCGTGATCGGCGACAGCGGGATGCTCAGCCCGAGCATCGCCGTGTTGGCCATCATGTTCACGCCGTCGGGGTAGTTCTGCAGCACCGACTCCAGCGGGTTCCGCAGATCCCACACCGAGTGGGCGGTGGTCGCGAAGAACCACTCCCACATGTTCTGGTCCTGCGCGCTGTTGTACAGGTAGCCACTGCCCAGGTTGACCCACAACCCGGCGTAGATGATGAACGCGGCGGCCAGGTAGCACAGCCCCGTGATCGTGTCGGCGCGGTTCCACCGCCGCCGTCCGGGCTCATCCACCTGCACCGCCCCGGGCGCCTCCAGCAACGCGGTCACTTTCTACCTCAGGGTTCGACAACGCGGGCGAAAAAGTAGACCACACCCGTCGCGGCGTGCCGCACGAGGAGCAGGAAAGGCCGGTCCACGACGACCTCGACCGGGTCGGCGGGCATGACCATGGACAGCGTGCGGACCATCACGGCGGTGGCCGCCGCGCCCTCCAGCCCCTGCTCGTCGAGCCGCAGCACGGCTTCGTGCAGCACGTCGTCGACGTAGAGGTCCGGGTGCGGCGACAGTGGCGTGAAGTCGGCGCCGGTGCTGAACATCGTGCGCACGCCGAGGTCCGCGAGGGCGGGCTTGAGCGCGGCGCGCGCCCGCAGGGAGAGCTTCGGCAGCGTGAGCCGGACCTGCCTGCGGCGAGGCGCGGCGAGCAGCCCCGCCAGCAGCTGAGCATCCACAGTGGACTCGGCGGCGGCGAGTTCCCCTTCCGGCAGCAGGATCGTGGCGCCGACCCCGCCTGCGCCCGGGAGGTCGACCACCTGCCAGCCGTCTCGCGCGGCGTAACCGAGCGACTCCGAAAGGTGCATCATCTGCACCCGGCGGACACCGGACGGGCTGTGGAAATCACCGTCCTCGGTGCCGCCGCGCTGGAACGGGTGCACCCACGCGACCTTGAGGTACAGCGCGTTGACCAGGCTGGCCACTGTGTCCCCCTTGACGGCACCGGGCGGGAGCAGCTCCGGGATCAGCTGGTGCGTCGTCTGGGCCACGTCGCCGTTGATCGCCCTGCGCACGGCCTCGGGGTCGACCACGAACGGCGCCGTGCGCACCCGACCGTTGGGCCAGGACGCGAGCTCGCCCACGAAGTCCTCGTTGAGCGGGAAGTCCTCCCCCGTCCACAGGGTGTTGGCGACTTCGAGCACGGGGGCCTCACGCCGCCCGGGATCGTCGAGGGTCGCGGCGCCACGCAGCAGCTCGGCCTGCTTGGCGATGTCCGCGTCGGACTCCGCGAGCAGCCGCACCAGCTCTTCGGACGCCGGTCCCCGCGTCGCCTGGCTCGCCAGGCCGAGCGCGCTGGCCACGGAGTAGGGCGAGAAGCAGGAATCGCCCTGCCCGGCCGCCGCCCGGTGCAGCGCGAGGCAGAAGCGCAGGTGGTCCAGTTCCGGGTTCGCCATCGCTCCGACGCTACCGGATTCTCAGTGCCGTCCGGTGTGCCAGGCGTGCCACGCGTGCGCCTGCGCGTCTGTGAGCGAGGCCACCTGGTCGACCACCACGCGCAGGCGCGCCGCGTCGTCCGGTGCCGCGTGCCACGCGGGGTGGAACACGCTGTCCAGCGACTCGGGCGCGCGGCGGAGGAGCAGCTCCACCAGCTCGGCGAGCATCTGGCGCTGCCCGTCCTGCATCGCCAGCCGCCGCGGGTCGCTCATCACGTACCGCAGCCCGAGCGCCTTGAGCAGCGCCACCTCGGCACGGACCTGCTCGGGCACCTCCAGATCCGCGGCGTACCGGGTCAGCGGCCCGTCGCCGTACCGGGCGCGGGTGGTGGTGACGGCCGCTGTCGCGAAGCGACCCACCAGCTCGCTCGTGACGCGCTTCAGCGCGACGTGTGCGGCGAAGGACGAACCGGCGCCCTTCGCCAGCTCCGCGACCACCGGCAACGTCAACAGCTCGCGTGCCGCGCTCTCCAGCGCGGACACCGACAACGTCGAGAAGTGCTTCGCCGCCAGCTCCGCGACCGCCGACCGCTCCTCCGCGTCGGCGAGCACGGGTAACGAGATGCGGCCGGCGAGCACACCGTCCTCCACGTCGTGGACCGAGTACGCCACGTCATCGGCCCAGTCCATGATCTGCGCTTCCAGGCACTGCCTGCCCTCGGGCGCCCCCTCCCGCAGCCACGTGAAGACCTCGAGATCGTCCGCGTAAACCCCGAACTTGGCTTGCCCCGCACGGCGCGGCCACGGGTACTTCGTCGCGGCGTCGAGGCACGCCCGCGTGAGGTTCAGCCCCGCAGGCTCCAGCTTCGGTTCCAGCCGCGTCAGGATCCGCAGCGTCTGCGCGTTGCCCTCGAACCCGCCACAGGACTCGGCCACGGCGTCGAGCGCCTGCTCCCCGTTGTGCCCGAACGGCGGGTGCCCGATGTCGTGCGCCAGCCCCGCGGTGTCCACGAGGTCGGGGTCGGCGCCCAGCTCCTCGGCGATGCCGCGGCCGATCTGCGCGACCTCCAGCGAGTGCGTCAGCCGGGTGCGCGGCACCCCGCTGATCTCGGTGCCCTCCCCCGGCCCGACCACCTGCGTCTTGCCCGCCAGCCGCCGCAGCGCCGCCGAGTGCAGCACGCGGGCGCGGTCGCGGGCGAACTCGCTGCGCCCGTCCGGCCGCGCGCCCGGCAGCGCCGCGCTCTTGGGCGGTTCCGGGACGCGGCGTTCGCGGTCGTGTTCGGTGTACACGCCCTCACCATAGGAGCGACCACCGACAGTTTCAGCCGAGCCCGGTGCCCCCTATGTCGTCAGCGGGAGTCTTGGTGATCAGGTAGAACAGCAGCGCGCCGGTCTCCCGGAAGATGTACATCGCCTGCGTCTGGCGCGTCTGCACGATCGGCCCGGTGTGGGTGGGCGAGGTCCACGACTCGATGCCGACGTCCTCGGCCATCGTCCGCGCCCGCAGCGAATGCCACGGGTCGCTCACCAGCACCGCCGTGCGCCAGCCGTGCCGCGCGACCTCCGTCGCGACCGCCCGCAGGCTGCCGAGCGTGTCGCGCCCCTCCCCCACGGGCAGCGTCGCCGACTCCGGCACCCCCTGCTCGACCAGCCACCGCGCCCCGGCGGAGGCCTCGGTGTACTCGTCACCGGCGCGGTTGCCGCCCGCGGTGATGATCGTGCTCGCGACCCCGGCCTCGTACAGCTGCTTCGCGTGCCGCAGCCGGGCCTGGAAGATCGGCGACGGCTTGCCGTTGTACTGCGCCGCCCCGAGCACGATGATCACGTCGGCGTGGGA
The DNA here is from genome assembly GCF_039542405.1 of Amycolatopsis dongchuanensis. Lineage (NCBI taxonomy): Bacteria > Bacillati > Actinomycetota > Actinomycetes > Pseudonocardiales > Pseudonocardiaceae > Amycolatopsis > Amycolatopsis dongchuanensis. The sequence goes on along the minus strand of NZ_BAABIB010000128.1, from coordinate 8,811 downwards.
CCGGTCGTCGACGCGCGCGACCTGCCACACGCGGATCGCGGTCCCGCCGATCGCGAGCACCACGACCAGCGCGGTCCCGAAGAGGGCGCGCCGCACCCAGTTCGCCGCCGTGGTCATGCCCGCATTCTCACAGCCACCCGTTCTCCTCCGCGAGGCGGACCGCCTCCGCGCGCGTGCGGGCACCCGTCTTGCCGATCGCCGCCGACAGGTGGTTGCGCACCGTGCCTTCCGACAGGTGCAGTCGCTTCGCCACGTCCGCCACCGTGCCCCCGTCACGGGCGGCGAGCAGCACGTCGTGCTCCCGCGCGGTCAACGGGCTCGGGCCGGTCGCCAGTGACTCCGCCGCGAGCGCCGGATCCACCACCCGCAACCCCGCGGAAACCCGGCGCACCGCCTCGACGAGCTGCTCGGGCGGCGAGTCCTTCACGACGAAACCCGCCGCGCCCGCCGCCATCGCCCGCGCGAGGTAACCCGGCCTGCCGAACGTCGTGCACACGATGATCCGGCACGCCGGCACCGCCGCGTGCAGCTCGGCCGCGGCCGTCAGCCCGTCCTTGCCGGGCATCTGCACGTCCAGCAACGCCACGTCCGGCGCCGTCTCCTTCGCCGCCGGCACCACTTCCTCGCCCGAGCCGACCTGCGCCACCACCTCGATGTCGCTTTCCAGGCCCAGCACGGTCGCCAGCGCGCCCCGCACCATCGCCTGGTCGTCGGCGAGCAGCACCCGGATCACGACCCCACCTCCGCCCGCAGCACGAACCCACCGTCCACACCGGACTCCGTGTGCAGCGTCCCGCCCAGCTCGGCGAGCCGCTCGCTCAGCCCCCGCAAACCGTTGCCCCGCACGCCTTCCGGTGCCCCCACCCCGTCGTCGGCGATGTCCAGCCAGTTCCGCCCGAACCGCACCTTCACGTGCTTCGCCCCCGAATGCCGCACCACGTTCGTCACCGCCTCCCGCAGCACGTACCCGAAGGCCTGCTGCAGGTCCGGCCGCACGTTGTCCACCGCGTGCGGCAGGTCCGCCTCGATCTCCGCCGCCCGCAACGCCGCGCGCGCCCCCACCAGCTCCGCCGACAGCGACACCTCGCGGTACTCCGACACCGTCGCCCGCACGTCGGCCAGCGCGCTGCGGGACAGCCCCTCCACCTCGCCGATCTCCGCGGCCGCGCGCTCGGGCTGCCCGCTTTCCAGCATCCGCCGCGCGAGCCCGGCCTTGACCGTGATCGTGGTGAGGCTGTGGCCGAGGATGTCGTGCAGGTCGCGGGCCAGCCGCTCCCGCTCGGCGGTGACCGCCAGCGTGGCGATCTCGGCCTGCGCCGCACGCAGCCGCCGGACCGTGCGCAGCAGGCGGCCGACGAAGAACATCGACGCGGTGATGCCCAGCAGGGCCCACACGTCGCTGAACGAGCCGTGTTCCCCCACCCGCTGCCACACCATGATCGCCAGCGCCGCGAGCGTGCCGCCGTTGAGCACCAGCACCCAGCCGGGCGCGAGGCCGAACGCGATCACGGCCATCGCGTAGAGCAGCAGGTACACCTGGCTGTCCGGGAGCAGCACCACGATGACCCAGCCCAGCGCCAGCATGGCGACGCAGAAGGCCACCTTCCGCCGCTGCGGGACCGGGGCGAACACCACCAGCTGGAACGCCAGGTACCCGGCGCAGTAGAGCGCGACGGCGACCAGCCCGGCCACCGCCGACGCGACCGGCGTGCCCGGCGCGAACGCCCACCGCAGCGCAGGGCTGACGACCGGGATCAGGAACACGGTGCCGACCACCACCCAGCGGGCGGTGAACCGCCACAGCCGGGCGGGGGTGGACGGGGTGTCCTCCCGCCACCAGCCGTCCCGGTCCACCCCGTTCCCCCTCATCACACCCGTGCCGAATCCCTACGGTAACGCCGCACCACGGCGATCCCGAGCACGACCGTCCAGATGCCCAGCACCAGCAAGTCCTGCCCGAGGCCCGTGCTGAGGGTGGGCGTCACCGCGCCCCGCCCGATCTGGCCCATCCAGTAGCTCGGCAGCACGTGCGCGACGTTCAGCAGCCAGTGCGGCATCGCGTCGACCGGGATGAAGATCCCGCCGAGCAGCGCCATCGGCAGCATCACCAGCTGCGTCATCGGCTGGACCGAGTCGCCGGACCCGAGCTGCCCGATCAGCAGCCCGATCAGGGTGAACGGGATCGCGGCGAGCCACACCCCCAGCGTGGCCCGCAGCCAGCCGGAGGCGTCGAGCGAGACGCCCTCACCCAGCGCGGCGACCAGCGGCACGAGCACCGCGGGCGCCAGCGCGAGCGTCATCCCGGTGGCGGCCTTCGCGGTCAGGTAGCCGGCACCCGACAGCGGCGTCAGCCGCAGCTGCCGCTGCCAGCCCGAAGCACGCTCCAGCGCGACGCGCGTGCCGGTGAACAGGGCGGCGGCCATCGCGCCGAAGGAGGTCATGCTGACCATCAGCACCGCCTTCGCGTCGGGCTGGCCCGAGGCGAAGATCCCCACGTACAACAGGTAGAGCACCACCGGGAAGCCCACGGTGAACAGCAGGAACCGGGGCGAACGCGTGGTGCGCCGGATCTCCAGCAGCAGGAACTTGAGGCTCATTTCTCCTCCTCGTCGGAAGTGAGCGACAGGAACGCGCCTTCCAGGCCGATCGCGGCGATCTCGATGTCCCGCGCGTCGGGGAAGGCGGTCAGCAGCGCCCGCAGGGTCGCGTCGGAATCGTTGCTGGACAAGGCGATCTGCTCGCCGCGCAGCTGGTACTCGGTGACGCCGGGCAGGTTCGCGAGCGTCGTCGCGGTGGCACCGGGCGCGACGGCCCGCAGCGTGCGGCCACCGGCGAGCGCACGCACCTGCGCGACCGAACCGTCCGCCACGATCCGCCCGCTGCGCATCAGCACCACGCGGTCGGCGAACTCCTCGGCCTCCTCCAGGTAGTGCGTCGCGAACACCACGGTGCGGCCGGAGTCGGTAAAGGCCTGCATCGAGCGCCAGAACTCGCGGCGGCTGCTCACGTCCATCGCCGCGGTCGGTTCGTCGAGCAGCAGCAGGTCCGGATCGGACACGAGCGCGACGGCGAAGCGCACGCGCTGCTTCTGCCCGCCGGAAAGCCGGTTGCCGCGCTGGTTCTTCAGGTCGTCGACCCCGGCGCGGGCGAGCGCCTCCCCGACCGGCATGGGCTTGCGGTGCAGCGAGGCGACCATGGCGACCATCTCACCGACAGTCGCGTCGGCGAGCAGGGCGCCGCCCTGCAGCATCGCGCCGATCACCCCGTCCCGCACGGCTTCCCCCGGTGCGGCACCGAACACCGACACCGTGCCGGAGTCCGGAGTGGACAGTCCGAGGATCATGTCCACGGTGGTGGACTTGCCCGCGCCGTTCGGGCCGAGCAACGCGACGACCTCGCCGGGCGCGATCGTGAGGTCGATGCCGTCGACCGCGCGCACCTCGCCGTAGGACTTGCGCAGGCCGGACAGCCGCACCGCGGCCCCGGCCGTGACCGCCGCTTCGCGCGGCGGCGAGCTGGTTTCGTTCATGTCCCCGACTCTGCCGCCGGGGACGCCTGTGCGGGCAGGCCGCTCGTCACGACCTGCCCGTGACAGGTGTCAGGGGTGCGTCAGCAGCCCAGCAGGCGCGCGGCCAGGTAGCCCTCGACCTGGTCCAGCGCCACGCGCTCCTGCGTCATCGAGTCGCGCTCGCGGACGGTGACGGCCTGGTCCTCGAGCGAGTCGAAGTCGACGGTGATGCAGAACGGCGTGCCGATCTCGTCCTGGCGGCGGTACCGGCGGCCGATCGCGCCCGCGTCGTCGAACTCGACGTTCCAGTTCTTGCGGAGCTGCGCGGCGAGGTCCTTGGCCTTCGGGGTGAGGTCCGCGTTGCGGGACAGCGGCAGCACCGCGGCCTTCACCGGGGCGAGCCTGCGGTCGAGGCGCAGCACCGTGCGCTTGTCCACCCCGCCCTTGGCGTTGGGCGCCTCGTCCTCGGCGTAGGCGTCGAGGAGGAAGGCCATCATCGGGCGGCCGACACCGGCGGCAGGCTCGATGACGAACGGCCGGTACCGCGCGCCGGTGGCCTGGTCGAAGAACGACAGGTCCACGCCGGAGTGGTTCGAGTGCGTGGTGAGGTCGAAGTCGGTGCGGTTCGCGATGCCCTCGAGCTCACCCCACTCCTGGCCGGAGGAGAACTGGAAGCGGTACTCGATGTCGACGGTCCGCTTCGAGTAGTGGGACAGCTTCTCCTTCGGGTGCTCGTAGTGGCGCAGGTTCTCGGACTTGATGCCGAGGTCGGTGTACCACTGCGTGCGCAGGTCGATCCAGTACTGGTGCCAGCGCTCGTCCTCGCCGGGCTCGACGAAGAACTCCATCTCCATCTGCTCGAACTCGCGGGTGCGGAAGATGAAGTTGCCCGGCGTGATCTCGTTGCGGAAGGACTTGCCGATCTGGCCGATGCCGAACGGCGGCTTCCTGCGCGAGGTCGTCTGGACGTTGAGGAAGTTGACGAAGATGCCCTGCGCGGTCTCCGGGCGGAGGTAGTGCAGGCCTTCCTCGCTCTCGACGGGGCCGAGGTAGGTCTTGAGCAGCCCGTTGAAGCTGCGGGGCTCGGTGTACTGGCCGCGGGTGCCGCAGTTGGGGCAGGGCACCTCGGACAGGTCGCCCTCGGCGAGCTCCTTGCCGGTGCGCTCGGTGAACTCCTCCTGCAGGTGGTCGGCGCGGAACCGGCGGTGGCAGGACAGGCACTCGACCAGCGGGTCGACGAACGCCTCGACGTGGCCGGAGGCCTCCCACACCTTGCGGGGCAGGATGACGGCCGAGTCGAGGCCGACGACGTCCTCGCGGCTCTGCACCATGGTCTTCCACCACTGGCGCTTGATGTTCTCCTTGAGCTCCACGCCGAGCGGTCCGTAGTCCCACGCCGACCGGGTACCGCCGTAGATCTCCCCGCTCGGGAAGACGAAGCCACGGCGCTTGCACAAGCTGACGACGGTCTCAATCGTGTTGGCGGGCACTTTCCACGCTCTCCAGGGCCTGCGGGACGGTTTCGTCCAGGGTATCCGGCCGGTCCGCGTGGGCGGCGGGGGGCTTGACAGACCGGCCGGGACCGGGATAGCGCCCACTAGGATGGAAGGACACCCCCCACGACAGGCTGGAGATCGACATGACGGCGGCGAGTCCCCTGCCCGGCGAGGTGCACTCCGAAGGGCCGGTCAAGCCGTCCACGCCGGTCCAGTCCCCGGCGACGCTGGCCGGGGCGGGGGAGCTGCTGCGTGCGCTGGCGGCGCCGGTGCGCATCGCGATCGTGCTGCAGCTGCGGGACGCCGACCGGTGCGTGCACGAGCTGGTGGACGCGCTCGACGTGGCGCAACCGTTGATCAGCCAGCACCTGCGGGTGCTCAAGGCGGCGGGGGTCGTGCACGGGGAGCGGCGGGGCCGCGAGGTCGTGTACCGGCTCGTGGACGATCATCTGGCCCACATCGTGGTGGATGCGGTGGCCCACGTGCAGGAGGGTTCATGAGCGAGGTTGTCCGGGTCGCGGTGGCCGGATCCGGGGAGGAGGTCGTATGAGCAGGGTGGCTCCGGTGCCGGGCCGCCGGTCCACGAAGCAGCGGGCCGCCGTGGTGGAGCTGCTGGCCGAGATCGACGACTTCCGCTCGGCCCAGGAACTGCACGACGAACTCCGCCGCCGCGGGGACGGGATCGGGCTGACCACGGTCTACCGGACGCTGCAGTCGCTGTCCGAGGCCGGGGAGATCGACGTCCTGCGCACGGGCACCGGCGAGGCGATCTACCGGCGGTGTTCCTCGCACCACCACCATCACCTGGTGTGCCGGCACTGCGGCAGGACCGTCGAGGTGGAGGGCCCCGCGGTCGAGCGCTGGGCGGAGAAGGTCGCGGCCGGGCACGGCTACTCGGAGATCGACCACACGATCGAGATCGTCGGCACCTGCGCCGACTGCGCCGCCCGGCGGGCTCAGTCGTAGGGTCCCCGTTCGGGTTGCCGCCGGACCCCGCGCGGTGCTGGGGCGGCTTGCCGCCAGACCCCGCGCGGTGCTGGGGCGGCGGCGGCTCTGGCATGGCGGGCGCGCCGTCGGGGTGGCCGCAGGACGGGGAACAGCTCGGGGGCACGCGGCCTGGGCCGGGCGACCCGCCCGCCCAAGGCGCACTCCCACATCCACCCCCAGCCCAGCCACCCACTAGCACCCAACAACAGCTCAGGCGGGCTCACCGCCGACGCCCGGCGGCCCCGCCTGAGGCGCACTCTTACGTCCACCATCCAGCCCGGCCACCTACCAGCACTCAGCAACGGCTCGACCGGGACCACCGCCGCCTGGCGACCCACTTGCCTGAGGCGCACTCTTACGTCCCCCACCGAGCCCCGGCCACTCACCAGCTCGAGCGGAAACGCCGCCGACGCCCGGCGACCCGCCTGCCCGAGGCGCACATCCGCCACTGAGCCCGGCCGCTCAACAGCTCGGGACCGCCGCAGCGCTGGGCGGGGTCGCGGCTGTAGCCGGGCGCCAGCGCCACTGAGGCGACCTGCCCCCTGGTTGGCCAGCGACCCCCTGGCCAACCAGAGACACGTTCCGTCCCATGGGCGCGAACCCAGTTGGCCTCCGGGATCAGTCCTCGTAAGGGTCCTGCGGCTGGTCGATACGGCGTGCCGAGTCGACGGTCAAGTCGGGCGTGTAGCGGTTGGCGCTCGTCGCTGTGCCGGGGACCACCCGGCCGGTCACCTCCATCCACGTGTCGTCGGGGTAGGTGGGTGCGGTGCCGGTGAGGCGGACCGTGAGCGGGTACGCGTCCGCCGCACAACACGTGATCACCATCCGCGCGAGCAGCACCGAACCGCGCGCGTGCGTGACGAAGCCGGTCAGCCGTACGAGACGGCCGTTCAGTGAACCGCCCGAATCCCAGCCCGCGCGGGTGACGAACTCGGTCATCGACAGCGGCACGACTGCCTCGGCGGGCAGCGGTGGGAACGCCAAAGCCGTTTGTGCGGGAGCTCGGGCCTCCGTGCGCGTGACCGAGTCCGAGCCCAGCGCCGGCGGGGCCACGAGGAACACCGCCAGCACCGGCAGGAGCAGCAGCCACGCCGAACGTGCGGGATGCGCGTGCCCATGTCCTTCGGCGGCGCGCCCCGCCCGCACGTCCCGCACGATCGCGACGGCGCCCAGCACGAGCATCACCGCTCCCCCGGCCAGCACCCACGGCTGCTGCGCGGGCTTGACGTAGCGCAGGTAGTCACCGGTTATGCCGATCTTGAGCAGCGCACCGCCGAGCAGCACGAGCAGGATGTTCTGGGTCTCCCGCCGCATCACAGCCCCCGGTTCACCGCGTGCACGGTGGTCCAGTCCATTGCCGCGACGACGAACGCGAGCGCTCCGCCGAGCGCGAGCAGCCCCGCCACGACACCGAGCGCGATCCCCGTCAGCGCGAGCCTGCCCGTGGTTCTCGCGAGGACGCCGAACAGGACGCTCAGCACCGCCGCACCCAGCACCAGCACCCACAGCGCCCCGAGCACCAGTCCGACCACCATCGACAACGGCGTCGGCAGGGCGCCACCGGGCTGGACGATGAACCAGGTGATCCACGTCGAGCCCGCGAAGACCACCCCGACCGCACCGAGCGCGACGGACGCGAGCGCCAGCCCCGGCCTCATCGCGCGCCTCCCAGCAGCGGCAGGCCCACCGCGAGCGCGCAGCAGACGGCCACCACGAACGTCACGGGTGCGAACCGGACCGCGAACGACCGGCCGAACGTGCCCGCCTGCAGGGCGAACAGCTTGACGTCCACAGCGGGGCCGACGACCAGGAACACCAGTTTCGGCAGCAGTGGCAACGCGGTGAGCGACGCCGCGACGAACGCGTCCGCCTCGCTGCACAACGCGAGCACGACGGCGAGCACCGCCATCACCAGCACCCCGAGCACCCACTGCCCGCCGAGCGCGTCGAACCAGGACTGCGGCGCCAGCACGTTCAGCGCCGCTGAGATCAACGCGCCCAGTACGAGGAACCCGCCCGCCTCGACGAGGTCCGCGCGGGCGATCTCGGCGAACGTGCGCCAGCGCGCGCCTCCCGGTCCGGACTCGGGTAGACGCCGCAGGGCGCGGTCCACGATCCACTCCAGCTTGCCCCAGCGGGCCCACAGCAGGCCCATCACCACGGCGGTCGCGAGCGAACCGAGGAAGCGGGCCAGCACCATCTCGGGCCGTCCGGGGAAGGCGACGGCCGTCGCGACCAGCACCACCGGGTTCACGGCCGGTGCGGCGAGCAGGAACGTGAGCGCGGCCGCGGGCGCCACCCCCTGCCCGAGCAACCGCCGTGCCACTGGCACCGAAGCGCATTCGCACCCGGGCAGGGCGACGCCGGCGAGCCCGGCGACACCCACCGCGGCGGCGGTGCGGCGCGGCAGCACCTTCCGGAGCACCCGCGCGGGCACGAACGCGGCGATCGCACCGCTGACCAGCACCCCGAGCACGAGGAACGGCAAGGCCTGCACGCACACCGCGACGAAGACGGTGGCGCCCGTACGCAGCGCGGGCACGTCCAGCGCGTCCCGCACCCAGCCCTGCACGAGGACCGCGACGAGCAGCACCGCGCACAACACCTCGACGGAGGTCACGCGGCGGCGGGCGCGCTCCTCGGGCGGCGGGCGGTCGGTCAGTGCGGTCATGAGGCGAATGATGCCAGGCCCCGCCGACAGTCCGGGGCGAATTCGTGCCGGTACTGACACGGGTGGGTGACGATGATGGAGATTTGGGACAAAAGCGCAGGTCAGGGGTGCCATTCGCGGGTTTGCGAATGGTCGGTCGGGGGTGGTCG